>JAVKST010000006.1:0-41522 GCA_039583515.1 Gaiellaceae bacterium | reverse complement strand
GCGCCGTCATCGCGGTCGGGTAGTCGCCGTTGATGACGTTGAACGTCGCGTGGATCGACGAGTGCGACTTGTTGAATGCGGCGATCATCTGCTGGACGAGCGCATCCTCGTCCGGTCCTGACGACCAGCCGGCCACGGACACGTTCGTGACCTTGACCGTGTGTGTGCCGGCCTGGGCGGCGGTGGCGACGAGAGCCACGGCGGCCACCAGCCCGAACAGCACGAGCAACGGCTTGCGCATTAGTCCCTCCGTATTTGGAACCGGTTTCAACCCCCTCGGCCCGCGAAACTAACGCCGCTTCCACCAGCCTGTCAAGGGTTCCTCGCTTGACTGAGACGACCCGCGGCGGCGAAGGTTGGCGTCGCGATGGAAGGGCTTCCAAGCGGCCCCGCCCGCATCGCCGACGTCGCGGCCCTCGCCGGAGTCGGCGTCGCGACGGTGTCTCGCGTCCTCAACGGACACGCGAGCGTGCGGCCCGTCACCCGGCAGCGCGTCCTCGAGGCGATCGACGTGCTCGACTACCGCCCGAGCGCGCTGGCACGGAACCTGTCGCTGGGGCGAGCGCACGCGATCGGTGTCGTCGTCCCCTTCTTCACGAGCGCGTCCGCGGTCGAGCGCATCCGCGGCGTCGTCACCGGTCTCGCCGGCTCGCCGTACGACCTCGCGCTCTTCGACGTCGAGTCTGAAGAGCGCCGTATGCGGGCCTTTCGGCTGTTTGATCGCGGCGACCGCGCCGACGGGCTGCTCGCCATCTCCGTGATCCCGCCGGCAAACGAGGCGGCGCGCATGCGGAAGGCGCGGCTTCCGGTCGTGCTCGTCGACGCCCCGTATGACGACCTGCCCACCGTTCTGATCGACGACGTGGCCGGCGGCGAACTCGCGACCAGGCACCTGGTCGAGCTCGGCCATCGCCGGATCGCCTTCGTCGGCGACAAGCCGCGCGACGACTTCCGCTTCGCCGCGAGCCGCGACCGCACGCGAGGCTACGAGCTGGAGCTCGAGCGTGCCGGGATCGAGGTCCGGCGGGAGTTCGTCCGCGAGGGGACGTTGAGTCGCCACGTCGCGCGCAGCATCGCGCTCGAGCTGCTGCGGCTCGGGGAGCCGCCGACCGCGATCTTCGCCGCGTCGGACACTCAGGCGCTCGGCGTGCTCGAGGCCGCGCGCGAGCTCGGCAAGCGCGTGCCGGAGGAGCTGTCGGTGGTCGGCTTCGACGACGTCGAGCTGGCCGCCTACGCGGGGCTGACGACGGTGCGGCAACCGCTGTTCGAGAGCGGCCTGCGGGGGGCGCAGCTCCTGCTGCAGGTGCTCGAGGGCGAGGAGCTCGGCGCCTACACGGAGCTGCTGCCGGTCGAGCTGGTCGCCCGTTCGACCACCGGACCGCCTCCCTAGAGGCCCCGTCCACTCAGCTCACAGCCCCGGCGAGCACCGCGTCCGCGAACGCCGGCCACGCCTCCTTCGCCCAGTCGCCGAAGCGGCGGTCGGTGAGGACGCCGCAGGCGAGGCCCGCCTCGGGATCGACCCAGAGGAACGTCCCGCTCGCCCCGAAGTGCCCGAACGTGCGCGGCGCGTTCTGCGCTCCCGTCCAGTGCGGCCGCTTGTGGTCGCGGAGCTCGAGCGTGAGGCCCCAGTCGTTCGGCTCCATCCGGCCCCAGCTGGGCAACACGCCGGCGAGACCCGGAAACTGGACGGTCGCCGCCTCGGCGAGCGTCTCCTCGCCGATGAGCGTCGGCGCGAGCAGCTCGCGGCCGAGCGCGAGCACGTCGTCGAGCGGGCCTCGGTACCCGTGGGCGGGCGAGCCGGCGAGCTCGCCCCGCAGCCCCAGCGGCGCGACGACGGCGTGCACGAAGTAGTGCTCGAACGGCATCGCCGCGTGGTCGGCCAGGAGCGCCGCGGCCTGCTCGATCCCGCTGTTCGAGTAGATGCGGCGGCGGCCCGGCAGCGCGATCGGGTCGGTGCCGTCCGGGGGAAGACCGGACGCGTGGGCGAGCAGGTGGCGCAGCGTCGACCCCGGCGGCCCGGCCGGCTCGTCGAGGTCGACCGTCCCCTCCTCGACCGCGACGAGGACCGCCAGACCCGTGAGGAGCTTCGTCACCGAAGCCCACGGAAGCGCCTGCTCGCGCGGGCCGTGCGTGGCCACGACTCCGCTCGCCCGCGCAGCACCCGCCGCCGCCGTCCCGGCGCCCCAGCCCTCGACCGCCCGCAGCGCCTCCACGCGGCGATCGTAGGCGCTTTCTTCGCGGAGGCAGCGGGGACTATCGTCAGCGCATGAAGGACTCGCTGATCCCGCCTTCGATCACGGGCAAGGGCTCGCGCTTCCCGCCCGGCGGCAGCGTGCTCGACCACGCGTTCGGCCAGAGCGACGCCTACACGCTCGGCGTCGAGGAGGAATACATGCTGCTCGACGGCGAGACGTTCGATCTCGTCCAGCACATCGACACCGTGCTCGCGGCGGTGGCCGGCCACGAGCTCGAGCCGCGCATCAACGCCGAGCTGATGCAGTCGGTGCTCGAGGTCGCCACGCCGGTGTGCCACACGCCAGCGGGCGTGCAGCAGCAGCTCCTCCGCATCCGCCGCTACGTCTGCGACGTGGCGCGGGAGAAGGGCCTGCGCGTGGGCTCGGCCGGGACCCATCCGTTCTCGCTCTTCGAGCGCCAGCGGATCACGGCCAAGGACCGCTACCGCTCGCTCGTCGACCAGATGCAGTACATCGCGCGCCGCGAGCTCATCTTCGGCATGCACGTCCACGTCGCGGTCGACGACGCGGAGAAGGCGATCCAGGTCGTGAACGGGCTGATCGCGCACCTGCCGGAGCTCGTCGCGCTGTCGGCGAGCTCGCCGTTCTGGCGTGGGGAGCCGACGGGGCTCCGCTCGTCGCGCCACATGGTGTTCGCGGCCTTCCCGCGCTCCGGCCCGCCGCCGCGCTTCCGCGACTACGCCGACTACGCGCAGGTCGTGAACCAGCTCGAGAAGACGGGTTGCATCCAGGACTACACGCACATCTGGTGGGACATCCGCCTCCACCCGCGGCTCGGGACGATCGAGATCCGGATCTGCGACGCCGTGACGCGGCTGGAGGACGTCGTCGCGATCACGGCCTACTGCCAGGCGCTCGTCAAGCACTACGCCGAGCTCGCCGAGCGCGGCGAGGAGATCCCGTCCTACCACCGAATCCTCACGACCGAGAACAAGTGGCTCGCGGCGCGCTACGGCCTGACGGCACCTCTGATGGACCTGCACACGGGACGCCGCAACCGCGTCCCGGTCGCGGCGCTGATCCGCCGGATGCTGAAGACGCTGGCGCCGCACGCCCGCGAGCTGGGGTCGGAGCGCGAGCTGGCCGGCGTGCGCGACATCCTCCGCCGCGGGAGCAGCGCGGATCGCCAGCTCCACGTCTTCAACGCGAACCGCGACATCGTGGAGGTGGCGCGCGAGATCGCGGAGGCGACGGAGGTCGCGGCGGAGCCCGAGCCGACGGCGGCGTAGACTCGCGCGCGTGCTGCGACCGGGCGAAAGGGCACCGCTCGACGCCGTCGTATGGACGACGCCGCGCGAGGCGGTGACCATCGGCGAGCTCGTGGACGGTCACCCCGTCCTGCTCCTCTTCTACCTCTTCGACTGGTCCGCGACCTGAACGAGCGAGCTCGAGCTCCTGCGTGACAGGAGAGAGGAGCTCGCCTCGGCCGGCGCCGAGCCGTACGCGATCTCGCGCGACTCGCCGTACACGCACGTGGCGTGGATGCAGGCGCTCGACCTCGAGGTCCCGCTGCTCTCCGACTGGAACGCCGAGGCGACGCGCGGCTTCGACGTCGCGATCGAGCATCGCGGGATGCGCGACGTCTCATGCCGCAGCGCGTTCCTCCTCGACGGGGACGGAATCGTCCGCGGCGCGTGGGTCTACGCGAACGATCAGCTCCCCGACCTCGACGAGCTGCTGACGGCCGCTCGCGGCTTGTGATCGTCCACTCGATCGCCTTTACTCCCGCGCATGGAAACCACACACGCCGCCGAGGCGCCGCGAGACAGCCGTGCCTCCACCTGGATCACGGTCGGCGTGGGCGCCGCCGTCGTGGCTCTGGCGCTGCTGTTCGCGTTCAACGCGACCGACGCCCACTCGGGCTGGTACGCGGTCTTCAAGCTCGTCCACGTCGGGACCGTCGTCCTCTGGGTCGGCGGTGGGTTGCTGCTCACCGCGCTCGGGCTTCGCGCAGAGCGGGCGAACGACGCGGCCGAGATCGCAGGGCTCGCGCGGCAGGCTGCGTTCGCCGGGGAGCGGATCTTCGCCCCCGGAGGGCTGCTCGTGCTCGCGATGGGAATCGCCATGGTCGTCGACCACCACATCGGGTTCGGCGCGACGTGGGTCGATATCGGCCTCGCCGGCTACGCCGTCACGTTCACCACCGGAATCGCCGTACTCTCGCCGCTCGCGAGACGGGTCGACGCGCTCGTCGCGGAGAAGGGAGCCGAGCATCCCGAGACGCAGGCTGCGATCAAGCGGATCCTGCTCGTCGCCCGCGTGGACGTCGGCGTGCTCCTGCTCGTCGTCGCCGACATGCTGATGAAGCCGTTCAGCTGATCCGGTAGACCAGCTCGACAGTGACGATTCGGTCACGTCGAGATCACGCGTCGTGGACGACGATCGGGCGTGCAAGGCGCTCGCGCACGCGACGCGACGGCCTCGAGCACGAACCGCAGGAGACAGTGCTCGAGGACCAAGCTGACCGTCGTCCACGACCGTCTCGAGGCCGCCGAAGACCCCCGAGAGTGTCGCGGGGCTGCTGGATGCTCGTTCTCGGCGGCCTCGAGACGCTGCTCGAGACCGGGAAGCCCGCTGAGCGCATAGCGGCTGCGGGGCTGCGTGCCCGCAGCGGAGCGATGAGTTTCGTGCGGCCGCGCGGTCTCTTTCTCAGATGTCGCCGATGCGCAAGACTGACCGAAGACCTCGATCCCGCAAGGAGAGACGATGCCGAAGACGCTTTTGACCGTCGCCACCCGTAAGGGCACGTTCGTGCTCGAGAGCGACGACCGCCGCGACTGGGAGCTGCGCGGTCCGTACTGCGAGGGCTGGCCCGTCTACCACTCGATCTTCGACCCCCAGACCGGCTCGATCTACGCCGCCGCCGCGAGCGAGTGGCACGGCTCGGCGGTCTGGCGCAGCCGGGACTTCGGCGAGACGTGGGAGCTCTCGAGCGAGGGCCTCTCGTACGGCGACGATGACGGTCGGAAGGTCTCGAAGGTGTCGACGCTGGCGCTCGCCGGCGACCGGCTGCTCGTCGGCGCCGAGGCGCCGGGCATCTTCGAGAGCCGCGACGGCGGCGAGACGTGGTCTCTCCTCTCGACGCTCGCCGGCCAGCCCGGCAGCGAGGCGTGGGACGATCCCGCGAACCAGCCGCCGGGCCATCTCGGCATCTCTGGCTTCGTCACCGACCGGGACGACGGCGACCGCTTCTTCGCAATCGTGCAGGGCGTCGGCGCGTTCCAGACCGAGGACGGCGGGACGACGTGGACGCCGCGCAACCGCGGCCTCCGCCGCGACTGGCCGGCCGAGCACGAGGAGGTCGGCTTCTGCGTCCACAGGCTCGTCCGCTCGCCGTCGGACGGGCGGCGCATGTACCAGCAGAACCATGTCGGGATGCACCGTTCCGACGACGCCGGGCAGTCGTGGAGCGAGATCACCGAGGGCCTGCCGGGCGATTTCGGCTTTGCGGCCGCGGTCCATCCGCACGACCGCGAGACCTTCTACGTCATCCCGGTCGACGGTGGCCACGGCCGCGTGATGCACGAGGGCAAGGCAGCCGTCTGGCGCACGCGCGACGGCGGCTCGAGCTGGCAGGACCTGCGCCAGGGCCTGCCGCAGGAGAACGCGCACCTCGGCGTCCTGCGCCAGGGGATGACCATCGACACGCACGACGTCCCGGGCGTCTACTTCGGCACGAGCACCGGGCAGGTGTTCGCGAGCGCCGACGAGGGCGAGACGTGGAGCCAGATCGCGAGCTACCTCCCGGCGATCTCGTCGGTGGACGTGGCCGTTCTGGACTAGCCGTGGCCGACGTGCGCCTTCCCGGAACGCTGACGCCGCTTTTCCCGGGGCTGCCGCGCCGCGTCGAGGTCGACGCCTCGAAGGTGCTCGACGCGATCGACTCGTTGGAGAGGCAGTGGCCGGGCCTCCGCGACCGCCTCGTCGCGGAGGGGCCGGCGCTGCGGACGCACATCCACGTCTACGTCGACGGCGAGCGGGCGGCGCTCGACAGCCCGGTCGCGCCCCGCTCCCGCCTCGACGTCATCGCGGCGATCAGCGGCGGGTAAAGGCCCGCGTGCGCGCGCTCGAGGAGCTCGACGCCGGCGCCTTCGCCGTCGTGATGGCGACCGGGATCGTCGGAGTCGGCGCGCGGCTGGAGGGAGTCGCGGAGCTCGCGGACGTCCTCCTCGCCGCCGCGTGCGGCGCCTGGCTCGTGCTCGCGGCCGCGCTCGGACGCAACACGGTCCGTGATCGGTCGGCGCGGCCGCGGCTGCAGTCGTTCGCGGTCGTCGCGGCGACCGCCGTGGTCGGCGCCGACTTCTCGCTCGTCGACTGGCAAGCGGCCGCGCTCGCGCTCTGGAGCCTCGCGCTCGCCCTCTGGCTCGCGTTGCTCGTGCGGCGACCGCGTCCGAGCGGCCTCAGCGGCGGCTCGCTGCTCCTCGTCGTGGCGACGGAGTCGCTCGCTGTCCTCGGCGCGCTCCTCGCCCTGCGGCACGAGGCGCCGCTCGCCGCGGTCGCCGTCGGCGGCTGGGCTCTCGGGCTTGCTCTCTACCCAGTGGTCGCGGGAGCCGTCGTCGCGACCGTCGCCCGCGAGCATCGGTTCAGCCCCGACCTCTGGATCGTGATGGGCGCCGTCGCCATCGCGACGCTCGCCGGGAGCCAACTCCTGCTCGCCCTGCGCGCGCTGCACGAGCTCGCCGGCCTCCGCGGCGTCCTGTCCGGGGTCGACCTCGCGACGTGGGCGCTCGCCTCCGCCTCCGTCCCGCCGCTCGTCGCGACGGAGCTGCTCGTGCGGCGCTGGCGCTTCGATGCCGCGCGCTGGAGCTTCGTCTTCCCGCTCGGGATGTACGGCGTCGCGAGCCACGTCCTCGGCCGCGCGGAGAAGCTGCCGTCCCTGCAGGAGATCGGCACCGTCTTCTTCGCGATCGCGCTCGCGGCGTGGGCGCTGACGGCGACCGGGCTCGCGCGCCGCTGCCTGCCTCTCGCCGGCCGCTAGGTGACGCTAGGCGGTGCGCTGCCGGAGGTACCGTCAGGCGTGGCCGGCGACGAGCGCGACGAGCCGGTCTTCGAGGGACACGGCGTCGCTCTTGCTCAGGCCGCGGGAGAGGATCGAGAACGCGGCCCACCGGCGCGAAGGCAGGCGCACCCAGCCGGAGAGGGCGGAGACGCGCGCGAAGAGCGTGCCGGTCTTCGCTCTGACGGGGAGGCCGCAGAGGCGGCCGGCGAGAGTCCCCTCGCCCGGGGCCGGCAACGTCGCGCGCAGCGCAGCGACCCACCGGCCGAGCGCGAGGAGGCGGGCGAGCGCGTTCGTGGTTACGGCGTCGCGGTAGGAGAGACCGGAGCCGTCGTAGGCACGGATGCGGGCGCCGTGGCGCGCCGCCCACTCCCGGATCGCTCGGGCGCCCTTCCCGATCGAGCCCGGCGGGCCGAAGGTGGCGGCGCCGAGCAGCTTGTCCAGCACCTCGGCGTCGAAGTTGAGCGAGTCGCGGTTCTGGTCGCGGAGGATTGCCTCGAGCGGAGGCGAGAAGGTGGTCGCCAGCCGCGGCTGCGACGGAGGATGCGCCTGCGCCCGCGCAGCGCCGCTGACATGGATCCCGAGCGCGCGGAGGTCGGCTGTAAGCGCAACGGCGGCGCGCCGTTCCGGATCGAAGACGTAACCGTGCGGCCCGCTGTTCGCGTCGTAGACGAGCGCCGTCGGCAGCGCGACGAAGCCGAGCGCGACCGGCCGCCAGCCGGGCGCCCAGCGGTCCCGGCTGAAGGTGCCGCTGACGCCGACGACGGAGCCGCGGACGCTCCGGATGCCGGCGCGTCGCAGCTTGCCGGCGAGCCGTGCCAGGGCGGCGTCGTCGAGCTCGGGGTCCCCTCCTCCGACGAGCCAGAGGTTCCCGTGGACGACGCCGCGGCGCGGCCGTCGGCCGCGGATGCTCGTCGGGATGCGGTAGCCGGGGCCGAACCGGTTGAGCAGGGCCAGCGAGAGCAGCAGCTTTTCGTTGGACGCCGGCGCCCGCGGCACCGTGCCGGCGTGTGCGTAGACGGTCCGGCCGCCGATCGCGACCGAGATCGACACCGGCTTCCCGCCGAGCAGGCGGTCGGCCTCACCGCGCCAGCCGCTGCGCGTGGCGAGCGTCCTGCGGCGCGAGAGGGCGGCGCCAGTCGCGAGCACGGCGTGCACCTGGCGGCGCACCTGGACCTGCGACAGCCTGCCGGCGGGAAGCTCCACGACGAAGGAGGACGTGCCCGGCAGGTGGTGGTTCTGCCAGTTGGGGGCTGTGCCCGGAAGCCAGTGGTGGTGGTAGAAGCGCATCCGAGCGGCGCGGGCGTAGACGCGGCCCGCACGACTGCTCTGGCCCCACGCCCAAACGAGGTCCATGTGCTGGTGGAACCAGATCGTGACTCGCGGCCGGATGCGCAGGATCAGGTTGCGCGCGATCCGCGTCTCCCGCTCCGAGAACGGACGCGGCCCAGCGTAGTAGGTGTCCCACGGGCGGCCGCCGGCGCGCCAGCCCGAGGACCAGTTCTGGTTCAGGTCGACGCCGCGCCCGTTCTGCCGCGTCCCACCCGCATACCCGTCCGGATCGAGGTCGGGGACGACCCAGAGATCGAGCTTCGTGCGCACGCGCTCGAGCGCTCGCGCGGCCGCGAGCCCCGCGCACTCGGTGCCGTGTATACAGCCGACGACGAGCACCGGCAGGCCCCGCGGATTGCCGGTGTGGACGGCGGCAATCGGCCGGCCTCGCTCCGAACGGCCGAGCGTCGGCCGCATCGGGTGTGAGGCGCCCGCCGGCACGGCCGCGCCTGCCAGGACGACGAGCGACAGCGCGAGAAGGCGCCTCGCCGGAGTTCCCACAAGCCGAATACGCCGCGGCCGACGGGAGCGGTCCGGCCTACATGCCCATCGAGTGGTGAGAGATGCCGGATTTGCAGGCAGTCGTGTCACCGTTCGTAAGGTTGGATGGCGGCCACCGGGACCGGCGCGGCCTTTCCCTTGAGTGTCAACTCACGCCGCTCGGCGAGCGGATGCTCGGCGGCGACGGATTCGTAGGAGAGCTCGTCGACGAGGATCTCGCCGGCAGCGGCGGCAGAAGAGAGGCGGGCGGCGGTGTTCGTGACGTCCCCGAGCGCGGTGAAGTCCTTGTAGCCTCCGCCGCCGACATTGCCGACGTACTCTTCCCCGCTCGCGATGCCGACGCCGACGTCGAGCCAGTTTCCGTCCTCGGTGCCGTAGCCGACGGCTTCGAGTAGCCGTAGCGCTCCTTCGACTGCCTTGCGGCGGTAGGCGTGCTTGCCGGCGAGTCCTGGAACGAACAGGCCCATGACGAGGTCTCCTTCGATCTGGCCGAGCAGGCCGTCGGCGCCGAGCAGTGCGGCCGATCCTGCCTCGTAGAAGCGGTTCGCCAGGGCGGTGACCTCGAGCGGGGAGAGCCCTTCCGTTAGCGTCGTGTAGCCGCGCACGTCGGCCATGAGCACCGAGACGGGGACGACCGCCCCGCCCTTCGGCGCCCACTCGATTCAGCGGGCGCAGATCGACGCGTTCTTCGCCGAGGGCGCATAGCCGACCCAGCGAAGGGTCCCCGCCGCCGGGCCCTTGAACGGTGCATTGCAGAACTTGCAGCGCCAGGGTGCCGGAAAGAGTGCGAAGAAGCGCCGGTACATCCGCTGCATGCCCGACAGATGGCTGTCGCCGCGCAGGATTCCCTCCCAGCGCGGGTGCATCTGGACGACGCCCGGGGCGACCTCGGGGGATTCTCTCCTCTTCACTTGTTCCTCCTCGTCTGGTTCATGCCGGGGCGGGGGTGTGCCATGTGCGGCGAGCGGAGCATCAGCGCTGGGGCCAGCGCTGCGACCACGACGCTCTCGAGCAGCAGCGTGGCGAGGACGCCGCGGGCGAAGCGCGAGGCGACGCGCACCAGCAGAAGCAGGCTCGCGCCGCCGACGCAGACCGCGATCGTCATGAACGCCCACCAAGGCCAGCCGAGGTCGACTGCCATCGCGAGCGGCGTCACGGCTGTCCTCGCAGACGGTGGATGGCGGACTCGAGAACCGGCCGCAGGATGCTGACCCTGTCCCGTGCTATGCCGACTGCGCGAGCGGCGGCCTCGGCCGAGCGGTCGGAGTCGAAGGCCCAGCCCTCGAGCGCAACGGCTGCGGCGCGATCGCCGCGCAGGACGGTGACGTTCGTGATGCCGAGCGCCGCGAGAGCCTCCACCACGTCTGGTCTCAGCTCGACCCACGGCTCAGCCTCGTCGAGCAGCAGCATGAGCGCACCCACGTTCGAAGACGCTAGGGAGCTGCGGCGGCGCGATCATCGGGAAGCTCCCGCATCCGCCGCCTGGAACTTCATCACGCCCCGTCCTAAGCTCGCGGGATGGCCGTCGTCCACCGCGACGTGCGGAACTTCGTCGGACGGGCGAGCGAGCTGGAACGCCTGCGCGAGCTCGCCGAAACCGCGTCCCGAGCGCCCGCCGCGGCCATTGTCGTCGCGGAGCCCGGACTAGGCAAGACGCGCCTACTCGACGAGCTGTCACACAGCCTGATGCCGCCGCTAGTCGAGCTCCAGGGTTACGAGTCGGCGCTCGAGATCCCACTCGCCGCGGCGGCGGGTCTGCTGCGAACGTTGTCCTCGGCGCCGAGGAGTGGAGAGCGGCTAGACGCGATCCTGCTGGGCGAGACCGGCGCGTCGCTCGGACTCGAGACGGTGCGCCTGTTCGAGACCGCGTACCGCTGCCTGGCCGAGCTCGCCCCTGTCGCCATCGTCGTCGACGACCTGCAGTGGGTCGACCAGGAGACGCTCTCGCTCCTGCAGTACGTGCTGACGGCGGCGGAGGGCGCACGACGGCCGCTGCTGCTGCTCGGCGCGGCGCGCCCCTCCGGAGCGGCGACCGCCTGGACGTCCGACCTCGGGCGACTGCTGGACCCGCAGCGCTTCGAAGAGATCCGGCTCGGCCCGCTCGCGCGCGAGGAGGCCGCCGAGCTCATCGCCGACCTCGCGCCCGATCTCGCCGAGAACGAAGCCCAGCGGATCTGGCGGCTGGCGCAGGGCTCCCCGTTCTGGCTGCAAGCGCTCACCAGCGGCGACCGGCGCACGACGAGCCCCGCCGAGCTCCTGCGGAGCCGCCTCGCCAGCCTCGACTCCGACGCGGGCCGGCTCTTCGCGCTGCTCGTCGTCGCGGCCCAGCCGCTCGCAATCGCGGACGCCGCCGAGTTGCTCGGCTGGGAGGAGGAACGCGCGCAGCGGGCGGCCACCCTGCTCGCCAACCGCGCCCTCGTCCTCCAGGAAGCGGGGTCGGCGCGCGTCGCCCACGACCTGATCCGGGAGACCGCCCGCCGCCAGCTCTCCGAGCAGGAGCAGACTGGACTGCACGGTCTGCTCGCCTCCTGGCTCGAGCGCACGGGTGACGACATCCGCCGACTCTTCCGCGCGCTCGAGCACCGGCAAGCGGCGGGTCTGGACAGCGTGACGCTCGCCGCGCGGATCGCGGCATCGCCCCAGCGCCGGCTGCTCGGCGCAGACGGACTGCTCACCCTCGACGCAATCGCCGACGCCGCAGGCGGGACTGGCGGTGCGGAGCTTCAGCTCGAAGTCGCCGCGCTCGCGACCGACCTCGGGGAATGGCAGACCGCCTTCGAGCGCTGGGCGGCGCTCACCCATCGGCTGCCCGCGCCTGAGGAACGCGCCCGGGCGGCACTCGCGACCGCCGCCGCGGCGTTCAGGCTGGGCCGAGCCGCGGAAGTCCATGCCTTCGCCAGGCGCGCGCGCGAGGCGGCCGCCGGCGAGGCGAGCACGATCGAAGCCGACGTCCACGAGGCCGAGGCCCTGCTCTGGCTCGAGAATCGCGTCGCCGACGCACAGTCGCTCGTACAGCGGGCGGAGGCCGTGGCCGAGCGCCTGGTCGCGAAGGCCGGAGGAGTCGAGGCGCTCACGGATCCGGAGCGGAACGCTTACGTGCGGGCGCTGCGGGCCGTACTCGACGCCGCGATCCGCGAGGCTGACGCCGCGACTGTGGCGCGCTGCGCCGAGAAGATGCAGACGGCCGCACGCGATCCCGTCGAAGCCCTTGTGGCCGCCTCGGACGGGGTCTTCTCCCTGCTTCAGTTCGAAGGGCTGCCCACGGCGGCCGAGCCGCAGGCGCGGCGCCTGCTCGAGCAATCCCGCCGGCTCGCGCTGCCGAGCCTCGAGGTCGAGGCGACCCAGTGGCTCGGCTTGATCGCACACCACCACGGCCGCCTCCACGAGGCGGCGAGCCACCTCGAGCGGACGATCGAGCTCACCGGCCGGGTCGGGCCGCCGCGGCGGTTCAGGCTCCCGCAGCTGCAGGCTCTCGCGCACAGCGTCGAGGCCAGCCGAGGCGACTGGCGCGCCCACGTCGCCGCGATCGAGGCGGCCATCGCGGCCGAGCCCGACCCGCACTACCGTCTCATCGTCCGCCACCTCCACGTCTGGCTCCTGGGACGCTTCGGCTCTCCGGACACGAACGAGCTCGCCCGGCTGCTGCGCCCGCTCGCCAGGGACGCCGAGCGAGCCGGCTGCGACCGCTGTTATTGGGAGTCGGTCCTCCACGCCGCCGAAGCGCAGGCTCGCTGCGGCGACTCGGTGCTGGCCGAGGAGGCCCTCGAGCGGTGGGAGTCCGCGCATCCGGAACCCCGCGGCGGGCCCGGCGCACGCCGCACGTACGTCCGCGCCCTCCTGGCGATGCACGGCGATCTGGACGCGAGCCTCCCGCTGTTCGAGGAGTCCGCCGCGCTCGCATCCGCGGTCGGGTACGAGCTGATGCGTCTCTGGATCGCGCTCGACGAGGCCGCCACGTTGGCGCGAGTCGACCGGCCGAGTGGCGTCGAGGCGCTGCGCGGGGCGGCGCGGGCGGCGGAGGCGATCGGCGCCCGCAGCGAGCAGAGCCTCGCCGTGCAGCGGCTCCGGACCCTCGGCGTCCGCACGTGGCGCCGCCACGGCGACGCCGGTCCCCTCACACCGCGCGAGCTCGAGATCGCGCACCTCGTCGCCACAGGCGACTCCAACCCCGAGATCGCCGCCGCCCTCTTCCTCTCCCGCAAGACCGTGGAACGCCACGTCTCGAACATCCTTCGCAAGCTCGGTGCCAGGAACCGCACCGAGCTCGCGGCACGACTCCCGCGCGATCCGAAGGATGAGGGAGCTGCCCGATGATCGCCACAGGGCTCCCCTCCTAGCCTGGGCCGGTGCGATGCGGGTACCGGCCGGTACCCGCCAGCCTCGAATCAGGAGGTCAGGATGCTCCGGAAACCGCTGCTCGCCACGGCGACCCTGGCGATCGCGGCCGCCACGGCGACAACCCTCGCCCTCGCCGCGCCGGCCTCGTTGGCACAGCGCCAGGCGATGTCGAGGAACTTCGCAAGGGCCGCCGACGCCAACTGCGCCGCGCTCGGGAAGCTGACGGCGCCTCTCGGCAGCCCGAAGACGCTGCCCGGGATCGCGCACAAGCTCTCGATCGCCGTCCCCGCGTTCACCATGGCCCTTCGAGCGCAGGCCGAGCTCGCCACCTTCGACACGCCGGCCGGGCAAGCAAGCCTCGTCTCCACGTGGATGAAGTCGATGACGAGCTACCTCCACGAGATGGGCGCGATTCGCAGAGCGGCCGCGGCCGGCAAGGCCGCCGCCGTGACCAACGCGAACAACCGCGTGAACGCGATCGGGGGACGCGCGGCCTCGTTGTCGAAACGGCTCGGGCTGCACGTTTGCTTCCAGTCGTAACGAGACCACGCAGGTTTGCGAGCACCTTCAGCGACGCCGTCCGGAGCGACGGCGCCGCGGCGCGTCGTTGCCGCGCTAGGAAGCTGCTGTTGCGAGCTGCTCGAGGCGCTCGCGCGTCCGCCCCGCCGAGACGACGTTCCCCTTGCGTTCGTAGCAGTCGAGTGACCGCTGGTACGCGTCCGCAGCACCGGCCGCGTCCCCGGCGAGCTCGAGCACCTCGCCGAGCGCCGAGTACGAGTCGCCCTGCTCGTCGAGCATCTCCGTCGGGAGCGAGATCCGTACAGCCTCGCGAGCGAGCCGGGTCGCCTCCTCGACGTCGCCTCTCGTCCCGGCGATGAGCGCCTTCGCCCGGCGCCAGGTGACCTGCGTCAGCATGTCCTCCTGCGCCCCGAGCTCACCGTGTTTCGTCCACTCCTCCGCCTCGTCGAGCCGGCCGAGCGCGCAGAGGATCTGCCCGAGCTTCGGCGCGTAGCTCGAGAGGACGCTCAGGTCTCCGGCCTCGAGGAAGCTCCGGCAGGCCGCCTCGCCGACGGCCACGGCGGTGTCGGGGTCTCCGCAGAGCTCCGCCACCAGCATCGAGTGCCCGATGTCGACCATGGCCAGCCCGGAGAGGTCACCGCGGTCGAGCAGCTCCTCCCGCAGGGCAGCGAGCCGCGCCTGCGCCTCGTCGCGCCTGCCGACCATCGCGAGCGCGTGAGCCTGCACGCCTCGGAACCACCGGTTGCGGGTTCCGGCGGGATCGACCGTCTCCATCCAGGCGAGCAGCTCGCCCACCGGGGTCGTCCCGACGATGCGACTGATCGCCCGCCAGCCCGCGAGGTCGTCCGGATACCCCGTCCGGAAGCTGTGCTCGGCCATGTCGTCGTAGGCGCGCGCCATGCCGTCGGGGCGGCCCTGCATGTTGGCGAGCTGGCCGCGGGCACGGGCTGCGACGAAGAGGCCGAACTCGTCTCCCGCCGCCGCGAGCTGGGGCTCCGCCTCGGCGACGAGCGCCTCGAGGCGCTCCGTCGCTCCCTCCGGCTCGCGGAAGGTGAGGGTCGTCCCCTCTACGAGCTGCGCGCACAGGAGGCCGAGCCGGTCTCCCGCGGCTTCACAGCGAGCCGCGAGCTCGCGGCTCCAGTCAAGCGACTCGGCCCCGCGTCCTGCCCAGAAGAGCGAGTCCGCGAGGCGAACGCCGGCAACGACGTCGATCGCGTCCCCGGCGAGCTCGAGCGCCCGGGTGAAGGCCCGAACTGCCGCGGCGTAGTCGTGGGTCTGCGCGTACGCGCGCTGTCCGCTGGCCCGCAATCGAGCGCGCGCCGCCTCGACGAGCTCCGGATCCCGCGGCAGCCCTACCTCCTCCCGGTAGCGGATTGCCCGGTCGTAGTGGTAGGCGAGGATCTCGTCGAGCTCCACGAGCGACTGTCCATGGTCCTCGAGCCAGCGCCCAAACGCCGTGTGGAGCTCCGCGCGCGTCGCCTTCGGCAGCGCGTCGTAGGCGGCGTCGCGAATGAGGAGGTGGCGGAAGCGGAAGCCGTCGTCCCCGACGAGCTGCGCGCGGTCGGGCCGGATCAGCTGCTTGCGAACGAGAGCGGCGAGCCGCGGCGTCACCTGCTCCTCGGCTACGAGCGCCCGCACTGCACCCCGGTGGAAGACCTCCCCCTCGACCGCGCCGCACTCGAGGACCGCACGCTCCGGCCGCTCGAGCTGGTCGAGCCGCGCGGCGAGCAGCGCCTGCAGCGTCGGCGGCACCGTCACCTCCCCCTCCGTCTCCGCCGCCATCGCCACCATCTCGTGCACGAAGAGAGGATTGCCGCCAGCCGCACGCACGATCCGGTCCCGCAGGTCGCGCGGGAGCTCCTCGGGCAGGAGCTCCTCCACCGCGGCCTCGGCCAGCGGCTCGAGGCGTAGGGTCACGGGCCAGTTCGGACGCCTGTCGAGCAGCTCCGGCCGCGCCAGGCAGAGGAGCAGAAGCGGGACGCCGGAGGAGAAGAGGGCGACGTGCTCGACCAGGTCGAGAAAACTCTCCTCCCCCCACTGGATGTCGTCGAAAACGACGATCAGCGGCTCCTCGCTCGCGGCGCGCTCCAATGTCTTCCGGAATGCCCAGGCGAGCTCGTCGGCCGAGGTGGGCGCCGCGGACTCGCCGAGCAGCGAGCGGATCGCGGCGGCCGCACCCTCCTCGTCGGGCAGCAAATCGAGCTGCTTCAGCACCTCCACGGCCGGCCAGTACCCGACGCCCTCGCCGTAGGGCAGGCAGCGGCCGCGGACGACGCGACCGTCGAGCGAGGCGAGCAGCTCGGCGACGAGCCGAGACTTTCCGACGCCGGGATCGCCGACGACGGTGGCGAGCTCGCAGAGCTGCTCGTCCACTGCCCGCCGCCGTGCCTCGCGCAGCGCCTCGCGCTCGCGCTCGCGGCCGACGAAGGCCGTGTCGTGGCGGCGCTCGGGCGCGTCCAGGACGCCTTGGAGCCGGAAGGCCGGTACCGGCTCCGACTTCCCCTTCAGCTCGAGCGGCTCCACGGCCTCCACCTCGACGGCATCCCGGACGAGCGCGAGCGTCGGCTCGCCGAGCAGCACCTCGCCCGGCGATGCCGCCTGCTCCAGCCGCGCCGCGACGTTGACGGCATCGCCCGTCGCGAGCCGCTCCTCCGTCCCCGTCACGACCTCGCCGGTGGTCACGCCGATGCGCCCCTGCAGCCCGAGCTCCGGCAGCGCCGCCCGCATCTCCGACGCGGCCCGCACCGCGCGCAGCGCGTCGTCCTCGTGGGCCTGCGGGATGCCGAACACGGCCATGACGGCGTCGCCGACGAACTTCTCGACCGTCCCCCCGTGGAGCTCGACGATGCCCTTCATCCGCTCGAAGTAGCGGGCGAGGAGCGCGCGAAGAGGCTCCGGATCCAGCGACTCGCCGAGCGCCGTCGAGCCCGTCAGGTCGCAGAAGAGGACGGTGACCGTCTTCCGCTGCTCGCTCGCCGGCCCCGCAGAAGCGGGGTTCCCGCACGCCTCGCAGAAGCGGGCGCCGGGACCGAGCTCGTGACCACAAGCAGCACAGAAGGGCACACCCGGAAGCTAGTCCGGACTGCGATCAATGCCAAGCTTCGGCTACGGGTGCCCCGCCCTGGTCGATCGCAAAGCCGTTCATAGCCCCATCGCGTGGTAGCCGCCGTCGACGTAGAGCGTCGTCCCGGTGACGTTGCCGGCGCCGTCGCCGAGCAGATAGGCGGCCGCCCCGCCGACGTCTTCGGCCGAGATGTGGCGGTGGAGCGGCGAGCGCTCTTCGACGATGTCCTCCATCGTCGCGAAGCCTGCGATCGAGCGCGCGGCGAGGGTGCGGACGGGCCCGGCCGAGATGGCGTTGACGCGGATGTTCTTCGCGCCGAGGTCCCAAGCGAGGTACTTGACGCACGAGTCGAGCGTGGCCTTCGCCACGCCCATCACGTTGTAGTGCGGCACCGCGCGCTCGCCCCCGAGGTAGGTCATCGTCACGATCGAGCCGCCGCCCGCCTTCTCCATCAGCGGCTCGGCCGCGCGGGAGCACGCGACGAGCGAGTAGGCGCTGATGTCGACGGCCATCCAGAAGCGGTCGCGCGGGGTGTCGGTGAAGCGGCCCTCGAGGTCCTCGGCGGCGGCGAACGCGACCGAGTGGACGAGCAGGTCGAGCTCCCCGTCGAACGTCTCGGCGACCTCGCGAAAGACGCGCCCGACGTCGTCGTCGGACCGGACGTCGCACTCGGTCACGAGCGGCGAGTCGACCGAGCCGGCGAGCTCGCGCACGGTCTCCTCGATCCGCTCGCCCTGGTAGGTGAAGGCGAGACGGGCGCCGCCCGCCGCCAGCTCACGCGCGATCGCCCACGCGATCGAGCGACGGTTGGCGACACCGAGCACCAGCCCCCGCCGCCCCTCGAACGCCCTGGGAGCGCCAGCCACTCGCGCGATCCTACGCTAGCCTGTCGCTCGTGCGCCGCGCCCTCCTCCCGCTCGGCCTGTGCGCGGTGCTGACAGCAGTCTCGGCAACCGGCGCGGGCGCGTCGGCAGGGGTTGCTACCGCGAGGTCGGTGCAGGCGATGGCGCCGAAACTCGCCGCCGCGGCGCCGACGTCGCGCCTCTTCCGCATCCGGCAGCACGGGCCGCGCGTGCGCACCGGGAGGCTCCACCTCCAGCGTGCGGATGCGCGGCTCAGGGTGATCGTGGAGCTGCCGCTTCCGCCGCTGTCGACCCGCTACGGCCGCACGCTGCTGACGGCCGGTCCGCGGCGCAAGCTCGCCGTCCACACTGCGACCGCGCGTGAGTACGTGGCGCGGCTCGACGCAGCGCAGGCGCACGCGGCGACCGAGCTGCGTGCCGCGATCCCGCAGGCGCGCGTCCAGGAGCGCTTCCAGATCGTGCTCGACGCCCTGACGGTCGGCCTGCCGGAGAACAAGCTGCCGCAGCTCCTGCGGATGCACGCCTTCACCCACGTCTACCCGAGCCTCCAGTACACGCTCGCGGACGACACCTCGCCGAGCGTGATCGGCGCGCCGACCGTGGAGCAGCAGACCGGCGCCGACGGGCAGGGCCTGAAGATCGCGGTCGTCGACGACGGCATCGACCGGACGAACCCGTTCTTCAACGCGAGCGGCTACTCGTACCCGGCCGGCTTCCCGAAGGGGAACACGAAGTACACGACGCCGAAGGTGATCGTCGCGCGGGCGTTTCCCGGACCGGGCTCGGGTGCAGCCGGCTCGCTCCCGGTCGACCCGAAGACGTCCTTCCACGGAACGCATGTGGCGGGCATCGCCGCAGGCGACGCCGGCACGACGGCGCCGGCGAGCAACGGCCATCCGAGCGTGAGCGGCCTGACGGGCGTCGCGCCGCGGGCGTGGCTCGGCAACTACCGCGTCTTCACCGTCCCGACCCCATTCGGAGAGAACGTCGCCGACACGCCGGAGATCATCGAGGCCTTCGAGTCTGCCGTGCGGGACGGCATGGACGTCATCAACTTCTCGGGCGGCGGCCCGGAGACCGATCCGGCCAACGACGCGCTGATCCCCGCGGTGCAGAACGTGGCCGCAGCCGGCGTCGTGCCGGTGATCGCGGCCGGTAACGACCGGGACCAGTACGGCGACGGCTCGGTCGGCTCGCCCGGAACGGCGCCCGATGCCATCACCGTGGCGGCGTCTTCGAACACGCACGTGTTCGCGCCGGCGCTCCAGGTCACCGCGGCCGGTGCGCCGCCGACCCTCGAGGCGATCCCGTACCAGGGCGACGGCGGCGTGACCGCGCCCACCGCCTGGGGCACGAAGCCGCACACGCTCGTCGACGTCGGCACGGTCCAGGGAACGAACGGCAAGCCGGTCGACCGCCACCTCTGCGGGCCTGCCGGCAACCTCGCGTCGCCGCGTGGAACGCTGCCCGCGCACTCGCTCGAGGGTGACATCGCGATCGTCCAGCGCGGCCTCTGCCCGTTCGACACCAAGTCCGAGCAGGCTCGAGCCGCCGGCGCCGTCGGCATCATCGTCGTCGACAACCGCCAGGGAGAGGCGGACCCGATCCCGATCCAGCTCACGCTGCCGGGCGGGATGATCTCGAACCTCGACGGCACGAACCTCGAGGCGTACATGGCTGCGACGAATGGCCGGACGCAGATCGAGGTCGGTCGCAGCGTCCAGGACCTGAACACCGGCCGCAGCGGCGTGATCACGAGCTTCTCGTCCTCCGGCCCCACCGCGTTCGGGCACTTCCTGAAGCCCGACATCGCGGCGCCGGGCGGGCAGGTGCTCTCGTCGACGCTCAAGAACACGGACCCGTCCCGTTTCGCCGTCTTCGACGGCACGTCGATGGCGACTCCCCACGTCAGCGGCGCCGCCGCACTGCTGCTCCAGCTCCACCCGACCTGGACGCCCGCCCAGGTCAAGTCCGCCCTGATGTCGACGGCGGCTCCCGCGTGGGCCGACACGGCGCGGACGGCGGAGGCGCCGGTGACCGCGGAGGGCGGCGGGCTCGTCTGGCTGCCGCGCGCCACCCAGCCGCTGCTCTTCACGCAGCCGGCCTCGCTCTCGTTCCAGGACGTCAACGTGCTGCACGGAGCCGCCGACAAGGCGCTGCTCCTGCAGGTCTCGGACGCCGGCGGCGGGGACGGCGTGTGGCAGGTGACCGTAGAGCCGCAGGCCGCGACCGACGGCGCCTCGCTCGAGGCTCCCGGCACCGTGACCGTCGCGCCCGGCGGGGAGATCGACATCTCCGCCGTCGCCCACGCCGACGCGACCGCCGTGCAGGGCGAGAACTACGGCTTCATCGTGCTCACGCGCGGCTCGGACACGCGCCGGATCCCGTACCTGTTCTTCGTCGACCGGCCTGCGCTGGCGGGCGCGCCGGTCAAGGCGCTCGTCCCGGGCCGTCCCGTCCTCGGCAGCACGAAGACGGGCACGAACCGCGTGACGACGTACCGCTTCCCGACTGCGCCGTTCGGCAACGCCCCGGACACGCCGCCGATGGAGGACACCGGCGACGAGCACGTCTACTCGCTGCTGCTCAACCACCCGGTCGCGAACGCGGGCGTCTCGATGCTCCTCCAGTCTGCCCACGCGGTCGCAGATCCCTGGTTCCTCGGCTCGCTGGACGAGAGCACGGTCCAGGGCTACGCGGGAACGCCCACCGACGTCAACTCGCTCACCTACGACTACAGCCTCGACATCTCGGTCGCCGGAGCCTCATTCCCCCGTGTCCAGCGCTTCTACGTCTCCGTCGACGCGGGCAGGGACCCGTACACCGACAGGAGCCTCGCCGGGCGATACGTGCTCCGCGCATGGGTGAACGACGTCACCCCGCCGAGCCTGCGGCTCCTGACCACACGCGTCGCAACCGGACATTCCCTGCTTGCCCTCCGTACCGCCGACGCCCAGTCCGGCGTCGACCCGTACTCGCTCGTGCTCAGCTACGACAACGTGCTGATCGGCGCGGCGTACTACGACCCGGTCTCCGGCCTGGCCCTGTTCCCGCTGCCGGCGGGGGCGCCGCAGCTCAAGGCGGGCAAGCGCCGCGTCCTCGTCCAGGCCTCCGACTACCAGGAGGCGAAGAACATCAACACCCCGGGGACGGCGTTGATGCCGAACACCCGCACGGATGGATTCCCGGTGCGCGTGGTGCACGGCGGGGCGGTCGACTGGCTGACGCCGACGCGCGGCGCCTGCGTGCGCAAGGGCGACCCGCTGCTCGTCGCGGTGAGCGCGCCGAAGCGCATCGCACGTGTGCGGTTCCTGCTCGACGGCCACCGGCTCGCGAAGGGCACGTCGGGAGGCGACGGCGTCTACCTCGTCAAGGGCGGTTTGCGCAAGACGAAGCGCGGGCGGCACGTCCTCACGGCGGTCGCCGTCGCGCACGGCGGCGCCAGCGCGGCGAGCTCGCTGATGGTCCACGTCTGCGGGTAGAGGCCCCTCGATGAGCGACCGGCGGGTGGCCGTGGTCACCGGCGCCTCATCGGGGATCGGCGCGGAAACCGCGCGCGGCCTGGCCGCGCGAGGCTTCCACTGCGTGCTGCTCGCCCGGCGGGCCGACCGGCTCGAGGCGCTCGCGGAGGAGATCGAAGGCGAGGCGGAGCCGTGCGACGTGTCCGACCGCGCCGCGGTCGAAGGCGTCGCCGCGCACGTGCTCGAGCGGCATCCTCGGATCCGCCTCCTCGTGAACAACGCCGGAATCCCCGGCCGCGCCGGCTTCCTCGACGCCGACCCGGACAGGATCGAAGCCCTCACGCGGGTCAACTACCTCGGCGGCGTCTGGTGCCTTCGCGCCTTCCTGCCCGGCCTGCGCGCCGGGGCGCCGTCGGACGTCGTCAACGTCGTGTCGGTCGCCGGCACCGTCGCCTTCCCGCCCAGCGGGCCCTATTCCGCTTCGAAGCACGCGCAGCTCGCGTTCTCGCGCGCGACGGCGGCGGAGCTGCGGCGTGAAGGGATCCGCGTCCACACCGTGAAGCCGGGCTTCGTCGAGACCGAGGGCTTTCCGCAGTCGTGGCTGCCTGCTCCGGTGCGGCGTCTCGTGCTCGGTCCTGCGGACGTGGCCGAGCACGTTCTCCAGTCGCTCGAGCACGGCCGCGGCGAGAGCAACGTCCCCCGCTACTACGCGCCGGCCGGCGTGCTGCAGGCGCTGGTGCCGAACGTTTTCGCGCGCGTGCTGTCAATACGTCGTAGACCGGTCTAGTATCCGGCGCGACCAATGGCGCACCACGCGAGCCCCACCACTGCAGACGTGATGGCCGCCGCGGAGTTCCGCGCGGCCCTACGGCAGTTCCTGCGGCGCAGCGAACGAATCGCCCGAAACTGCGGGCTGACGCCGCAGCGGCACATTCTCCTCATGATGATCAAGGGGGCCCCCGACGGCAGCGAGCAGTCGACGGTGACCGAGCTGGCGGAGCGGCTGCAGCTCGCGCAGAGCACCGTCACGGAGCTCGTGCGGCGGGCGGAGGAAACCGGGCTGGTGGAGCGCGAGCAGTCGCAGCGGGACGCGCGGGTCGCGCACCTGCGGCTGACGGCAGAAGGAGAGCAGCGCCTGATCCGGTCGTTCACCGCACTCGCCACCGAGCGGGAGCAGCTGCGACAGGCGATCGACCACTTCGACGGCAGCACCCGCTAGAGCCGCTCGAGCAGGTACCAGCCGACCCTCTCGCGGCCCGCCGGGAACCTCGTGGCCAGCTCCTCGGCGCGCCTGCGCGGCTCGCCTTCGCACCCGGCCAGATCGAGATAGGCACCGAGCTCGCGGCGCTCCTCCTCGACCTGGGCACGTTGCGGCGCGAGCCCCTGCGCCGCGAAGAGCGCCCGCAGCTCGGCGTCGGAGAACAGCCGCGCGTGCGAGGGGTCGCGCGCACGCTCGAAGGCGTGCAGCGCCGCCGCCTGCGCGGGATCCTCCGGGGCGAGCTGGTCGATCACCAGCACCGTGCCCCCGCGGCGCGTGACCCTTGCGAGCTCGGCGACGACCCGCTCCGGCCGCTCGACGTGGTGGAGCGTGCGCATCGTCCCCGCGAGGTCGAACGAGCCGTCCGGGAACGGCAGCGCCGTTCCGTCCGCCTCCACGAACTCGGCGTTGCCGAGGTCGCGGGTGCGCTGGCGCGCGAGGGCGAGCAGCTCGGGGACCGGGTCGATGCCGACGACTTCCCGCACGAGCGGTGCGAGGGCGAGCGCGAGCGCGCCGGCGCCCGTCCCGACGTCGAGCGCCCGCTCGTCTCCGCGCAGCCCGACGAACTCCCGCACCTGCTCCGCCAGTCCGGCCGCCCGTGCGTCCTGTCGCGCCGCCATCCGCGCGGCGGTGCGGGCGAAGCGGCTAGCCGAGGAGGACACGCCGCGCTCTCGTGGGACCGGCGTCGAGACCGCAGGCGATCTCGTAGCCGATCGTGCCCGCCACGTCGGCGTGGCGCTCGATCAGGACGCCGTCGCCGATGAGCGTGACGGGCGTTCCGACCGGCAGCTCGCGATCCAGCTCCACGGCCAGCGCGTCCATCGACACGGTCCCGACGACGCGCCGCAACTCTCCCGCGACACGTACTTCCGTGCCGGTCAGGTCCCGGCGGAACCCGTCTGCGTAGCCGACCGGGACGATGCCGATCCACGTCGGCCGTTCGGCGACGAAGCGGCGGCCGTAGCCCGTGCTCCAGCCGGGCTGGAGCAGGCGCACCTGCGCGAGGTGGCTCCTCCACGACAGCGCCGGCTGCAGCCCGTCCTCCGCCGGATCGCTGCCGAAGGGCGAGATGCCGTAGAGGGCGATGCCGCAGCGTGCGGCGTCGAAGCGCGCGCTCGCGTAGCGGAGGGCGGCTGCGCTGTTCGCGACGTGGCGGGTGAGGTGCGAGTACGTCCGCGTGGCCTCGCGAAAGCGCTCGATCTGCCACTCGGCGAAGGTTGCGTCGCTGTCGGCCGTGGCGAGGTGGCTCATGAGGCCGACCACCTGGACCGGCGGGAGCGGCAGCTCCGAGAGGCCCCAGCGGCCCATCCCCGTGTCGAGCTTGAGGTGGACGCGCACCCCCTCCGGGATGTCGCCGCCCGAGACGGCGAGCTCGAGCCCCGCGTCGCGCGCCTGGGCGACCTCGGGGCTAGCCGCGGCCGGACCCATGACGAGGATCCGCGCCTCCGGATGCTCGCCTCGCAACTCGACCCCTTCCGCGACCGTCGCCACGCACAGCGCGGTCGCGCCGGCCCCCAGCGCTGCACCCGCGACGTCGCTCGCGCCGTGACCGTAGCCGTTCGCCTTGACGACCGCCCACAGCTCCGACCCCTCGAGCGCCGCGAGCAGCGTCCGCACGTTCGCTCGCACGGCGGCCAGGTCGATCGTGATCTCGCTCCGGTGCACGGCCGTCAGTCTCCCGCGAGCGCCCCCGGCAGCGCCTCGATCACGTCGCTCGCCACGAGGCCCCGCTGCTCGCCGGTCAAGCACGCTGCCCGGCCATGGGCCGCGGCGGCCGCGGCCGCCGCGAAGCGGGCGCTCATCCCCTTGGCGAGAAAAGCCGCGGCGACCCCCGTCAGCACGTCACCCGTTCCCGCCGTCGCGAGGCCGGGCGCATTCGCCGCATGCACGAGCACACCCTCGCCGGGAGCGCCGACGAGCGTGTCCGCACCCTTGAGGAGGACGACGCAGCCGAACCGCTGCACCACACGGTCGAGCGCGGCGAGGCGGTGGGCGTCGACCCAGCCGGACTCCTCGCCGATCAGCCGAGCAAGCTCGCCGGAGTGCGGCGTGAGAACGGTCGGCGCGCTGCGGGCGAACGGCTCGAGCTCGAAGAGTGCGTCCGCGTCGACCACCGCCGGCACGTCGGTCTCCGCGAGCAGGCGGCGGACGAGCGCCTTCGCCTGCTCGCCGCGTCCGAGGCCCGGGCCGATGGCGAGGGCGCCCGCACGCCCGGCCGCGTCGAAGGCCTGCTCGAGCGGACGCTTGACCGCCTCCAGGACGAGCGTCTCGAGAGTCGGGATCGCGTCGGCCGGGGCCGCGATCGCGACATAGCCCGCGTCGGCACGAAAGGCGGCGCGCGCCGCGAGCGCCGGCGCTCCGGTCATGCCACGGGAGCCGCCGACGACGAGCACCGATCCAGCGCTGTACTTGTTGTCCCCCGCGTGCTTCCGCGGCACGCAGCGAAGGATCTCCTCCGTCACGAGCCGGTGCTCGGTGTCCGCGGGCTCGAGGCCGATGTCGGCCACGACGACCTCGCCGGCGTGAAGGTGTCCGGGCCCGACCGCGAGGCCGACCTTGCGAGCGTGCATCGTCACCGTGACGTCCGCGCGCACGGCGGCGCCTGCGACCTCGCCGGTCGAGGCATCCACGCCCGAGGCGATGTCGACGGCGACGATGGGTGCGCCGGCTCCGTTGACTTCGTCGATCAGTCGTGCCGTCTCCTCGCGCGGCGCTCCCTCGAGGCCCGTCCCGAGCAGCGCGTCGATCACCACCTCCGGGCGGTCGGCGACGAGCTCGCGCCCCTGCGCGCGCAGGAGATCGGCTGCGATGCGGCCGTCGCCGCCGTTCGCGCCGCCGCCGGCTCTCAGCGCGATCCGACGGGCATCGGGAAAGCGCCGCATCAGCTCGTGCGCCACGGCCTCCCCCGCACGGCGCATCAGCGCGTCCACGTCGTGGCCCGCCTCGGCCGCGCGCATCTCGTCCGCCGTGTAGAGCGGCTCGAGCTCAGCCATGGGAGACGATCGCCACCGCCTGTGCGAGCTCGCGGGAGTGGGTCATCGAGAGGTCGAGCACGACGTCGCCGAGCGCCGCGGCGCGCGCGGCGAGCCGCCCCGAAAGCCGCACGGACGGCTTCGGTCGGCCGGCGATCTCGATCTCCTGCCACGCGAACGCGCGCGCGACGCCGAAGCCGAGGGCCTTCCCGACCGCCTCCTTGCCGGCGAAGCGGCCCGCGTAGCTCTCTGCGGGGTTCGGCCGCGAGTCGCAGTAGGCGCGCTCCGCCTGCGTGAAGCACCGCTCGCAGAAGCGGTCGTAGCGCTCGAGGGCGCGCCGGATCCGCTCGATCTCGATCAGGTCTGTGCCCACGCCGACGCTCACGAGAGGTGGTCCTCCAGCCATTCCGGGAGCTGCGCGATCGAGGAGACGATGCCGTTGGGCTGCACGCGCGAGGCCTCGACGGCGTCCGGCCTGAACTTCCCAGTCCGCACCAGCACGGTTCGCATACCGAGGCCGTGGGCGCCGAGGACATCGGCTTCGAGGTCGTCGCCGACCATCCAGGTCAGGGTCGGCTCGGCGTCCAGTGCGCGGCAGGCAGCGTCGAAGTACGCGGTGCTCGGCTTGCCGAGTACCGTCGCCTCCGTCTGCGCCGCGTACTCGAGGCCGGCGACGTAGCAGCCGGCGTCAAGCAGCGGGCCGCGCTGCGTCTGCCACCAGCGGTTGCGGTGCAGGCAGTAGAGCTCGGCGCCCAGCTCGAGCTCCGCGAAGGCGCGCGCCAGGTTCATGTACGAGAAGACGAGATTCGTCTCGGGGGTCTCGTCGGCGCCGCCGAGGAGGACGGCCTCGGCGCCCTCGCCCACCAGCTCGATCCCCTCGAGGTCGCCGACGAGCGCGTGCATGACGAGCGCGAGGACGCGCCGGCCCTTCAGCGCGGCGACCGCGGCGTCGGCCGTGGTCTGGATCTCGGCGGCCTCCAGCTCGATGCCGGCCTCTCGCAGCCCGCCTGCGAGCTGCGCCTTCGAGCGGGTGGTCGAGTTCGTGACGAAGCGGAGCCGGTGCCCGTCCCCTCGCAGCCGCCGCACTGCGTCGGCGGCACCGGGAATGGGCTCGCCCGAGACGTGCAGGACACCGTCCACGTCGAGCAGAATCGCGGCCATGGAAGGGGACTCTATTCGGGTCACGCGCTCGGTCGTGCTGCCCGTATCGGAGGTGGAGCTGCAGGTCTCGCGCTCGAGCGGACCCGGCGGCCAGCACGCGCAGAAGTCCGAGACGCGGGTGGTCGCGGTCTTCGACGTCGAGGCTTCCCGCGCGCTCACGGAGGCGCAGAAGCGGCGGGTGGTCGGGCGCGCAGGCCCGGTGCTGCGCGCGGTCGCGCAGGACGAGCGCAGCCGCACGCGCAACCGCGAGCTGGCGGTCGAGCGGCTCGTCGAGCAGCTGCGGCAGGCGCTGCGCGTCGAGCGGAAGCGCCGCCCGACGAAGCCGTCGGCCGCAGCGCGCGAGCGGCGGCTGCAGGAGAAGAAGCGGCGGGGCGAGACGAAGCGTTTGCGACGTCAGCCGCCGGACACCTGAGCCGGATGGCAGTCGTCGCATTCGACTCGCTCGGCACGCTCTTCGACCTCGGCGAGCTGGAGGGACGCATGCCCCGCGTTCTCCACCACGCGCTGTCACTCACCGTCGTGGGCGAGTGGGCGCCGCTCGAGGAGCTCGCGGCGGCACTCGACCCGGAGTTGGCGGAGCGGCTGCCGGAGCTCGACCCGTACGACGACGCGCTACCGGCGCTCGAGCGCGTCCGGGCGAACGGCGACGAGGCGTGGGTGCTGACGAACGGCGGCCGTGACGCGACGCGAAGGCTGCTCGAGCGCGGTGGCCTGGACGGGCTCGTCGTGGAGATCCACTCCGCGGAGGAGGTCGAGCGCTACAAGCCGCAGGCGGAGGTGTACGGGCTCCTGCCGGCGGATGCGACCCTGGTCGCCGCGCACGCGTGGGACACCGCCGGCGCCCGCGCCGCAGGTCGCCGTGCCGTCTGGGTCAACCGCGAGCGGCGCCGGTGGCCGTATGCGGCGATCGCCCAGCATGAAGAAGCGCCCGACCTTCCGACGGCGGTTACTCGACGGTGACCGTCTTCGCGAGGTTCCGGGGCTGGTCGACGTTGAGGCCCCGCAACCGCGCGATCCGGTAGGCGAGCAGCTGCAGCGGGATCACGGCCAGCGGCGCCTGGAGGAAGTTCGGCGTCCGCGGCACGTAGATCACGTCGTCGGCGTGGTGCTGGATGTCCTCGTTCCCGTCGGTCGCGACCGCGATCACGTGCGCGCCGCGCGCCCGCGTCTCCTGGATGTTCGAGACGATCTTATCGTAGACGTGGATATTCGTCGCGATCACGACGACAGGCGTCCCCTCGTCCAGCAGCGCGATCGGCCCGTGCTTCATCTCTCCCGCCGAGTAGGCCTCGGTCGGGATGTACGAGATCTCCTTCAGCTTGAGCGCGCCCTCGAGCGCGACGGGGAGGCCGATGTGCCGGCCGAGGTAGAGGAAGAACGGGCGGTCGTAGAAGCGCTGCGCGATCGACTCGATCGGGTGGTCGCCGTCGAGGAACTCCTGCATCTTCCGCGGGAGCTCGTGCAGGCGGTCGAGGATGAAGTCGATCTCCTCCTGCGGCAGCGTGCGCCGGATCTCGGCGAGCTTGAGCGCGAGCAGGCTGAGCAGCGCGACCTGGGCCGTGAACGTCTTCGAGGCGGCGACGCCTACCTCCATGCCGCAGCGGGTGTAGAGGGTCGCGTCGACCTCGCGGGTGATCTGCGTCCCCATCAGGTTCGTGATCGCGAGCGTGCGAGCGCCGCTCTCGCGCGCGAGCTTGACCGCGTTCACCGTGTCGCGCGTCTCGCCCGACTGCGAGATGCCGATCACGAGCGTGTCGCGCGACAGCACCGGGTCGCGGTAGATCCACTCGCTCGCGATGTCCGGCTCCACCGGGACTCGCGCCCACTCCTCGATGATGTAGCGCCCCACGACGCCCGCGTGGTACGCGGTGCCGCACGCGACGATGACGATCCGGCGCAGGTTGCGGATCTCGAGCTCGGTCATGCCGAGCGCCTCGAGCACGAGCTTGTGGCCCCGCACGCGATCGCCGATCGTCTCCTGCACCGCCTCGGGCTGCTCGAAGATCTCCTTGAGCATGAACGTCTCGAAGCCGGCCTTCTCCGCGCTCTCCTCGTCCCAGTCGACCTCCTGCGGCTCCGGCGGCTCGACCTCCGCGCCGTCGACGAGGAAGCGGACGCGCTGCGGCGTGATCTCGACGATCTCGCCGTCCCGTGGATGGAGCACCGTGCGGGTCTCGCCGAGGAAGGCGGCCAGCGACGAGGCGAGGAAGTTCTCGCCCTCCCCCACGCCCACGACGAGCGGCGTCTGCCTGCGGACGCCTACGAGCAGGTCGGGCTGGTCGTGGTGGATCGCGACGATCGAGAAATGGCCCTCGAGCCGCGGGTACACGCGCGAGAGGGCCTGTGCGAGCTCACCCTCGTACTCCTCCTCGAGCAGGTGGACGACCACCTCCGCGTCGGTCTCGGAGCCGAACGTGTGGCCGCGGCTGCGCAGGTCGTCCCGCAGCTCCATGTAGTTCTCGACGATCCCGTTGAGGGCGATCGCGAGCCGCCGCGGCTCGCACCCGGTGAGCGGGTGGGCGTTCTGCTCGGTGACGCCGCCGTGGGTGGCCCAGCGCGTGTGCCCAAGACCGTGGTGGGACTGCGAGCCGTTCGTTCCCGCAGCGGCGACGAGGTTCGCGAGGTTGCCGACAGCGCGCACGTACTCGAGCTCAGCGTCCTCGCGGAGCGCGAGCCCAGCCGAGTCGTAGCCCCGGTACTCCAGCCGGCGCAGCCCCTCCAGCAGCAGCGGCTTCGCCTCGCGCGAGCCGACGTATCCGATGATCCCGCACACGTTGCGCTCCTTTCCCCGCAGGGGCGGAAACTCCCCCCGGAAACACGAAAAGCCCGGCCTCTCGACCCGGCCGCAGCGTCGCGGTGGGTCAGCCGAGCTCGCGTGTCACCAGGCCGGCGATCCTAGCACAGAGGGCCTCCGCGTCCTCCGGCGACTCGGCCTCGGCGAGGACCCGCACGAGCGGCTCCGTGCCGGAGGGCCGGACGAGGACGCGCCCGCTGCCGTCGAGCTCGGCGTTCACGCGCTCGACCTGCGCGAGAAGCGACGACGGGAGCGGCCCGCGCCCGCTGCGCGGCAGGTTCCGCTTCACCTGCGGGAAGAGCGGCATCACCGCAACCGCCTTCGATACGCGCCGTCCGCCGAGCGCGCGGCAGAGAAGGAGCGCCGCCACGAGGCCGTCGCCCGTCACGTGGCCGTCGAGCCAGATCAGGTGGCCGGACTGCTCGCCGCCGAGCAGCGCGCCTTCGCGGCGGAGCGCCTCGAGCACGTACCGGTCGCCGACGTCCGTCGTGACGACGCGGACCCCCTGCTCCTCCATCAGCCGGTGGAAGCCGAGGTTCGTCATCGCCGTCACCGCCACGGTGTCGACGCCGAGCTCGAGCGCGAGGACCGCGAGGATCTGGTCGCCGTCCACGGGCTCGCCGCGCTCGTCGACCGCGAGCATCCGGTCGCCGTCGCCGTCGAAGGCGACGCCAAGGTCGAACGCGCCGTCGCGGACGGTGCGCGAGAGGAGCGCAAGGTCGGTGGCGCCGCAGCCGACGTTGATGTTCGTACCGTCGGGCTCGTTCCCGAGCGCGGTCACCTCCGCGCCGAGCTGCTCGAAGGCCGGCGGCGCCAGCCCCGCGTAGGCGCCGTTCGCGCAGTCGACGGCGATGCGGAGGCCGCTCAGGTCGGCGCCGAAGCGCTCGAGCACGTGCTCGAGGTAGCCCTCCGCCGCGACGTCGACGCGGTCGATCTCGCCGCCGCCGCGGCCAGGCGCGTCGAGCAGCGCCTCGATCTCCTCCTCGGAGTCGTCGCTGAGCTTCCGCCCTTCGCTGTCGAAGAACTTGACGCCGTTGTACTCAGGCGGGTTGTGCGAGGCGGAGATGACGACCCCGAGGTCGAGGCGGAGCAGCGCGACGGCCGGCGTCGGAAGCACGCCGGCGAGGACGGCAGCGCCGCCGGCGGATGCGACGCCGCGGGCGAAGGCGTCCTCGAGCTCCTCGCCCGAGGCGCGCGTGTCGCGGCCGACGAAGACGCGGCCACGGCCGGACCAGAGCGCCGACGCCCTGCCGAGGCGTTCGACGAGGTCGGCCGTCAGCGAGTCGCCGACGATGCCGCGGACTCCGTCCGTCCCGAAGTAGCGCCGCGCCACGGGCCGGGACGATAGCGAGCACGGGAATAGTTGCTGGGCGCAGCTACACGGGCGAGCCCGCCCAGGTCGCTAGCGCTTCGAGAACTGCGGCGCCTTGCGCGCCTTGTGCAGGCCGGCCTTCTTGCGCTCGACCTGCCGCGCGTCGCGCGTGAGGAAACCCTCGCGCTTGAGCGGGACGCGGAGCTCCGGGTTCGCCTCGACGAGCGCGCGGGCGATCCCGTGCCGCACGGCCCCCGCCTGGCCGGTGAGCCCGCCGCCGTGCACGCGGACGCGCAGGTCGTACTGGCCCTCGACGCCGGCCACCTTCAGCGGCGACGTGGCGATGGTCTTCCAGACGGCGCGGGGGAAGTACTCCTCGATCGTGCGGCCGTTCACCCACGTCGTCCCGTCGCCGGGCCGGAGGATGACGCGCGCGACGGAGGTCTTGCGCTTGCCCGTGCCGCGGTACTGAGCGAGCTGGCTCAACTGTGCTCCGAGTCCAGCGGCTTGGGGTTCTGGGCTGCGTGCGGATGCTCGGGGCCCGCGTAGACCTTGAGCTTCGTCAGCTGACGGCGCGCCAGGCGGTTCTTCGGGAGCATCCCGCGAACGGCCGTCCGCAGCACCTCGGTCGGCCGCCGCTCCAGCTGCTCGCGCAGCGTACGGCTGCGCAGGCCGCCGGGATAGCCGGAGTGCCGGTAATAGCGCTTCTGCTCGAGCTTGTTGCCGGTCACCGCGATCTTCTCGGCGTTGACGACGACGACGAAGTCGCCGGTGTCGACGTGAGGCGTGTACTGCGGCTTGCGCTTCCCGCGCAGCGTGTCCGCGATCTGCGTCGCGAGGCGGCCGAGGGTCTTTCCCTCGGCGTCGACGAGATACCACTCGCGCGCGACTTCTCCCGGCTTGGCGCTGTAGGTCTTCATAGAAAGCGGCGGACTCTTGCCCGCCGGCGGCGGATTGTAGCGAAAAGCGGCCGCAATCCCGCCTCGAACGCCGCCGAGCCTCCACGCGACGGATGACGGACGTACGGCGCGTCGAGAGCCGCCGCCGCGACCCGGCCGACCGCGATCGGCTGGCGCCCCCGAGTCACCTCCGCGAGGAACGGCGCGGCGGCGGCGACCTCGTCCCGCGTCGGCCGCCGGTTCGACCCCACGGTCCCCGGATGCGTCGGCACGACGTTCCAGAGCAGTACGTCGTCCGCGACGCCGAGCTCTGCGAGCACCCGCTGCACGATGGTCGCCGTGGCCTCGGCCGGGCCGGCGCCGGTGAGCTGGCGCTCCGACGTGAACGGGATCCCGCTCACGCGGGCGCCGCGATAGCCCGCCGCCTCGCCGACCAGCACGAAGCGTGCGGCGGAACGAGCCGAGAGGTAGTCGCGCAGCCGCTCGCGCCGGAACTCGGACCCGGCGTACTGGTTGAACGTCTCGCCGATCTCCGCCTCCGCGAGCCGCTGCACGAGATCGCTGCGCATGCCGCGTCTCTCTAGCACGCGGCGTCCCCCCAACGGGGGAGCGACGGCGAGGCGCGGCAGCCGATGCCAGCTAGCAAAACGACCGAGATCGCCTGGCTGATGAACCGGATTCCCCGTCTCCTCCTCGTCACCGCGGCCGTCGCGGCAGCCGCACTCGGCGGCGCGGCTCGCGCCTTGGCGTGCGGCGGCAGCGGCGGGTACTCGTATGCCGGCATCGGCGCCCCCACCGACGCCGCGGGCATCTCCGCCGTCGTCACGCCGGCCGGGCCGTTCAACGTGCTGAACGGGCACGTCGCCGGCTGGGTCGGGGTGGGCGGCCCGGGAGAGGGACCGGGCGGCACGGACGAATGGCTGCAGATCGGGGTGAGCGGCTTTCCGGGCCTCTTCAGCGACGTCTACTACGAGGTGGCGCAGCCGCACCGCCACCCCGTCTATCACCAGGTCCTGGCGAGCCCGCCGCTCGGCAAGCCGCTCAAGGTGACGGTGCTCGAGATCCACAACCGCCGGAACTGGTGGCGCGTGTGGCTGAACGGCTCCGCGGTCTCGCCGCCGATCCGGCTGCCGCATAGCCACGAGCGCTGGACGCCGGTCGCGACAGCCGAGAGCTGGGACGGCGGGACCGGCGGCGCGTGCAACGACTTCCTCTACAGCTTCCGGCGGGTCTCGGTCGCGCCGCTCCCGGGCGGTGCGTGGCACCGGCTGGTGGGCGGGTACGCGATCAGCAACTCGGAGACCAGGGTTCGCCGCGGCGGCTCGTCGTTCCTCGCCGCCGAGGGCGAGGCTGCCTTCCGCTCGCTCCTGTCGCTCAGGCCCTGATCCAGATCGGCGTGCCGAGGGGCGCGAGCCGCCGTAGGGCGGCAGTCGTCCGGTTGGAGACGCGGATGCATCCATGTGAGACGGCCTTACCCAGCAGCCACGGCTCGTCGGTGCCGTGGATGCCGACGACGCCGCCGCCCGGCCATTCCGTCAGTCGCGAGTAGGCGCTCGTCTCGACGGCGAAGACGCCGAGGAAGGCGTCGTGGTACGGGACGAACCGGGCCGCGACGTAGTAGTGGCCGAGCGGTGTCTGCATGCCGGGCGCTCCGACCGCCACCGTCGCATGGAGCGCGTGCCTTCCGTGCGCGTAGACGTCGATCGTCCGCCTGCCGACGTCGATCACGATCTGGCTAGCGGTCGGCGCGAGCGTGACCGACGACGCCGGAATCCACCCGTACGTGCCGTTCGGGCGCATCGGGATGCTGATCCGGTACCAGGGGACGCCGTCCGCGCCCGTCCGGAGCGCGACGGCCAGGATCTCCTGCACTCGGTAATCCGGCCGGAAGTAGTGCATGACCTTGATGACCTCCGCGCCGGGATCGGGGCTTCGGCGGACGGCAACCGAGTCGCCGGTCAGCTCCCCGGCCGCCGGGAACCTGGTCTCGACGCCGACCCCGGAGCTCGAGCGAGCCGCGCTGCCCGCGGCCGCCGTCGCAGTCGCGAGAGCTGCGGCGGCGATCCCTACCAGCGCGAGTCTCGCTAGACGCTTCACGCTTCGGCTGCCGGGAGCGTGTCCGGCGTTCGAGTCGACGGCCGCCACTGCGGCAGAGTGGCCCGTACCCTAGCGCCCGCGCCCGGCCGGCTGTCGATCCGGACGTCGCCGCCGAGCAGGCGCACCCGCTCGGCGATTCCTGCGAGCCCGAGGCGATCGCCGGCGGTGCCCGCGTCGAAGCCGCAGCCGTCGTCGCTGATCGTCAGCTCGAGGAAGGTGCGCGTGCTGCGCACCACGACCGAGACCCTGCGCGCGCCGCTGTGCTTGCGCACATTCGACAGCGCCTCCTGGACGACGCGGAAGAGGACGATCTTCTGCGAGTCGGTCAGCCCGGCCAGATCTCCGTCGACGCGGAGCTCCGTCTCGATGGCCGCCGCCCGCTCGAGCGCTTGCAGCTCGCGCTCGACCGCCTCCTCGACCGGGCGGGCCACCGCGGCGATGGAACGGGTCGCGCGCGCGATCCCGCGGAGGCTCCCGTCGAGCGACGCGAGCCGTGCGTGGAGGTCGTGGAACCGTCCACGGACCCGCGGCTTGTCGTCGTCCGCGACGACGCCTTCGATCTGCACCGCCGCCATGCGCAGCTCGTCGGCGAGCGCGACGATCTCCTGCAGCGGCCCGTCGTGGAGGTCGAAGCCGAGGCGCACGAGCCGGCGCGCGCCGGCTGCCGCCACCTCGCGCTCGCTCTCGAGCTTGCGATCGACGTCCGCGGCGCGCTCGAGGATCGGGCCGAGCGCGCTCGCCGCCTCGGCCAGGTAGTCGTCGAGGTCGCCCGGCCTCGCATCCGGCGCCCGCGCGACGAGCGCGGCGTACGGCCGGTCCCGCCGGTCGACGACCTGCACGCGGATCGAGCCCGTCCCCGCCACGAGGCCGTGGAGCGCGGCACGGGCGGCCTCGCGGAGTGCGCGTGCCTGCGGAGTTTCGCCGCATCCCGCGATGCAGCTCGCAGCGCCGCCGGCGTCGAGGGCCCAGAGTGCCGCAGCGGCGGCGGGCGCCAGCTCGGCGAGCAACGCGACCGCGAGCCCGGCCGCCGCAGCCGGGGGCAGCCGGACGCACTCCTTGCTCGCCAGCGCCCGGCGGAAGACGACGAACGCGGCAGCGTCGCCCGGCACGCCGAGCAGGTCGGCCGCGGCGACGACTGCGGCCCGCATCTCTCCCGGCTCGACCGCGTGGCCGGCGGAGGTCGAGGCGGCGATGGCATCACCGAGGAAGTCGAGAGCGGCCGCCTCGGCGAGAGCGGCCGGCATGCGCCGCGCCCGTCTCTCGCATTCCTGGAGCGCGCCGGCGAGCTCTGGCGTCGGCAGTGCGCTCCGGCTCCCCCGCGCTTGCTCGCCCAGTCCGACGGCTCCAGCACGCGCGACGAGCTCGGCGAAGAGTGTCGGTCCGCTCCCCCCTTCCGGGGCGCCCAGAGGGCGGACGGCCGCAGCGTCCACAGTTTCCACAGGCAGATTCTCCGTTCAATGAACGGATCGGACAATGGGACCTGCGACCTACGCGGTGATCAGTCGACTGAACGCCACGCGGGAAGCGATCGACCCGGCGCAGACGCCGTGGGCGAGTCGGATCCGCGGAGCAGCCTGCGCGTCCGTCCTGCGCTCCCGCTCTGGTGGGCTCGACTCGGCGCCGCGGTCGCGCCACCTGACGTTCACGAATTGAACGCCCGGCGGGACCTCCTGAAGGCGCGGTGGGAAGGGTGCGCCGTCCGGTGACCCGGCAGCCGTCGAACTTGGGGCCCCGGCGGCGCACCACCAGTTCCCTTCGACCGCCGCGGCGATCCCCCTCCCGCCCAGGCCGGCCACGGCGCATCCGCCGTCGGCGTTCGAAGGCGTCGCGGGCTAGGCTTGCCGCGCGCGCGTCCTGCCGAGGCCAGGGGAGATGACCGGAGGGAAGTCCAGCGGGGGACATGCCGGCCGTGACGAGCCGTCCGTCGTTCTGGCCGATCCCGACGCTGTCCTTCGCCGCGACCTTCGAGACGTGCTGGAGGCGAATCGCTTCCGCGTGGTAGGCGAGGCGGACGATGCAACCGCGGCGGTTGCCATGGTGCAATGGCGGCAGCCCGACGTCTGCCTGCTCGAGCTCGACCTGCCGGGCGACGGCCTGAGGGCGATCCCGCGCCTGACGAAGGGCTCTCCCGCCACGCTCGTGGTCGTGATGACCGGGGCGGAGCGGGCGGACGAGGTGGTCACGGCGCTCGAGCGCGGCGCCGCGGGCTTCCTGCTGAAGGGCCTCAGCGGCGAGCGTCTCGCGTCGACGCTCCGCGCCGCGCTCCGGGGCGAGCCGGCGGTGTCGCGCGCGGTCGTCTCGCGGCTCGTCGACAAGATCCGCCGCCTGCCTTCGCGGCAGCTCGCGCTACCCGACGGGGTCGTACGGCTGACGCCGCGCGAGTGGGAGGTCGGGGAGCTGCTGCGCGACGGCCATTCGACCGCGGAGATCGCAGACCGCCTCGCCGTCTCGCCCGTGACGGTACGCCGCCACGTGGGCCTGCTGCTCCGAAAGCTCGGCGTCGGGAACCGCGAGGACGCCGTCGAGTTGCTGCGCGCCTACGGCCGCCGCTGAGCGATCACGGCCTGAACCGGACCTCAGTCGGAGTCGGAACTGGACGTCCGATTGACGGAGCGCGCCACCCGCTACGTCTTGATGCGGTGTGCAGGCACGTCCCTGCGCAGACGGTCAGATCTCCTTGGGCCCTTCGGGTCAGGACGTCGATTCGAGCGCGAGAGACGAGGGACGTGCCTGCCTCTCCTTCCTGGCGACCGAAGAGAGGTGCCGGCGAACCGTGACGTCGGAGAGGTCGAGCTCCATGGCGATCTGCTTGGGCGTCATCCCCTCGTGGAGGCGCGTGACGACGTCGGCCTCGCGCGCGGTGAGCCGAAGCGCCACGCCGTCGACCGAGGTCGGTTCCCGGACGCCGCCGCGAACCTCCTCGATCAGCGCGGCGACGCCGGCCCGCGGGATGACCGCCTCGCCCTGGAGGGCGACCTCGACGGCGCGGACGAGGCCGCGGGCGCCGACGGTCTCGGGGACGTAGCCCTTCGCGCCCGCCCGCACCGCCGCAAGCAGACGCTTGCGGTCGAGCTCCGGAGCGACCACGAGCACGGCCGCAGCCGGTGCACGGTCCAGGATGCGGCGGACCGCGCGGACGCAGCCTCCGGCGACGTCGGCGTCGACGAGCACGAGGCCCGGCAGGTGCAGCTCCGCGGCGTCGGCGGCCACAGACACTTCCGCCGCGTCGGCGACCACGTCGAGCCCCGAGCGCGCGAGGACGCTGCGGCGGGCGGCACGCACGAGCGCCTGACCGCCGACCAGCACGACCCTGTGCGCCTGCGGCTCCGACTCCGGCTGAGCCGTGTCGAGTGCGCGCGCCTGGGATGTCGCCGAGGGATGCAATTCCGCAGTGGCCGTCGTCGAAGTACTCGCTGCCGAGGAACGCTTCGACAGCAGCATTCAGAGCATGGTCGGTGCGCGGCGCTCCGCACAATCCCCCGCCCGAGGGAGCCCCGGCTGCGAACTGCGGCGTACGCGTCCGGCGTCGTTGCTCTCATCTGCGGTGATGCCAGGCTCTGGTAGGCAGGTCCCCGGCCCCCGGGCGACGTCCGGTCGATCCGGCGGCGCGGTCCGGCCGTTCGGCGCACGCGCCTGCACACCGGCGCCGGTACACGCCAACGGCGAGTTGACGTTCCGTCGTCCGGCGACGTGGAAGGCTTACCCGTTCCGGTGGGCCGGCGAGCTCCACTTCCACCCGGCGCTGTACCTCAGCACGCAGCCCGTGCGCGATCCGTGCCGCACCAACGGCGCCGCCACCGTCTGCACGTGGCCGGTGCGGCGGCTCAGGCCGGGTGGCGTCCTCGTCGTGTGGGAGGACCGCGGCTTCCCGGGCTGGACGCTGGCGACGACACCGGGACGTCCGTCGCGCGTCGGCGGACGCTCGGCGAAGCGCGCCACGACGACCGGCGGCGCGTGCAGCGCCATCGGCGGCGACCGCACGATCGAGGTGGCGATCGCGAGCCCGGAGAACGACAACTGGACGCAGGTCACCGCCTGCCTGCGCGGCCCGGGCCTCGCCCGGAACGAGCGCCGCCTCGACTCGCTCCTCGAGTCGACCCGCTTCGCGTCCCAGTAGGTCATGCGCTTCTCGACGAAGGTCCTGTCCGGACCAGCCTTCCGTCGCGGCTGTGGCGCAAAGGGGATGCCGACTTCGTGAACAGACGCGGACGCCGGCACGGCATCCGCCGACGGTGAGGCCTCCTCGGGCCCGGCGGGTCAGGACGCCTCACTCGAAACCCGATGCCGTGCACCGCCCGCGCCTCGAGCGCCTGCGGCCTCGGCGCTCAGGCGAGCAGCTCGGCCACTTCGGCCCTCGTCGTGACGCCGACCTTGCGCTCGACGGAGCCGAGGTGCCGGCGCACGGTCACCGGGGCGACGCCGAGCTCCCGTGCGATCTCGGAGGTGGTCGCTCGGCGCAGCAGCAGCTCGACGACCTCCCACTCTCGCGCCGTCAGCGCGATCCGCCCCTTCCCGGGCAGGACGACGGATCTCCGACGCTCCCGCGCCCTCAGCTCGTCGAGAAGCCTCGAGACGAACCTCCGCGGCACCGCAGGCTCGCCGCGCAGCGCGTCGCGCACGACGTACGGCAACCGCGCGAGGTCGAGGCTCTGCGGCAGGTAGCCGCTCGCGCCGAGGCGGACGGCAGCCATGAACTCCTCCTCGTCGAGCCTTCTCGTGAGGAGGATCACGGCGGCGGAGGGGACCCGAGAGACGATCTCGGCCGCAGCGCAGATCCCGCTCCCCGCTGCGTCGAGCCCGAGCAGGCAGACGTCGGGACGCTCGCGGACGGCCGTGTCGACCGCCGACTCGGCATTTGCAGCCTCGGTGCACCGAGCTCCCGGCTCGAGCGCGAACCGCAACCCGGCGCGCATCGGCAGCCGCTCCGCCGCGATCAGCACGTGGGTGCGTCGGGTGGCGACCGTGCTCACGGGAGCGCCGCCGCGGGAACGACCAGTGCGAGATCTACGATTGCCCGATGCGCGTTCTCATCGCCGACGACCACAAGCTGATCGTCGAAGGGGTGAAGCGCGCGCTCGCCGAGGCGGAGGGATTCGAGGTCGTCGGAGAGTGCTCCTCCGGCTCGCAGGTGCTGCCGCTCGTCGGCCGCACCAAGCCCGACGTCGTCCTGCTCGACCTGCGCATGCCCGGCGCCGACGGGCTCGCCTGCCTCGGCCGGATCCGGAAGCAGTACCCGGACGTCAAGGTCGTCATCCTCTCCGTCTCGGCGGACGAGAGCATCATCCAGACCGCGCTCAAACGCGGCGCGAGCGCCTACATCGTCAAGACCATCAACCCGATCGACCTGCCTTCCGCACTGCGCCAGGCGGTGGAGGGGACCGTCTACAGCGCGATCGGCCTGCCCGATCCCGGCGACAGCGCGGCACGGGCCGCAGGCCTCACCGAGCGCGAGACGGCGATCCTCTCCGCGCTCGCCCGCGGGCTGTCGAACGAGGCGATCGGCAAGGAGCTCTGGGTGGCGGAGCAGACGGTCAAGTTCCACCTCACGAACATCTACCGCAAGCTCGGTGTCTCGAACAGGACCGAGGCCGCCCGTCTCGCATACCAGAACGGGCTCGTCGAGAGCCCGATCGACGACCACTGACATCCGCCCGCGGCCGCCTCCCGCCGTCGAGGCGGAGGGGGCACGGGAGACGAGCTCCCGCACCCCCTCCGAGCGATAGCTCACCCGGTCACCGGCGGAGTGAAGATGCCGGTGATTCCGATCTTCGGGTTCGCGCACGACTTCGTCTTGAGCGGCTTGAAGGTGACGGCTCCCGCCCGCTTCGGCCGCAGCTTGCTGACGATGACGCCGTGTGCGTTCGACTTCTTCGTCGTGATGTTGATGCGCGGGCCCTTGATTCTGACGCGCACACCCGCGACCGCGTTGCCGTGCTGGCTGACCTTGATCTGCAGCTTCGCCATGCGGTTCACGTAGAGCTGCTTCGGGCGGACCAGCAGGGCCGTGCAGTACGCCGGCGGCGTGTGCGGCCCGACGACGAGGACGGTCGCCGACGCCGTGTTGTTGGCCGCGTTCGTCTCCGGCGCATTGCCGGTCGCGGTCGAGATGTTCGTCACGTTGCCGGTCACCGTCGGCGTCGTGACGAGCGTGACGACCACCGACGCACCCGCGGCCATCGTCCCGAGGTTGCAGCTCAGGACGCCGCCCGATTCGCTGCAGGCGCCCTGGGTCGTGACCGCAGAGACGAAGCTGTTGCCGGCCGGAAGCGGGTCGGTGACGGTGACGCCGCTGTCCGTGTCGGGCCCGTTGTTCGTCACGACCATCGTCCAGGTGATGTTCCCCGGGAACGTGTCCGGGTTCGGCGACCCGACCTTCGTGATCGCGAGGTCGACCAGGTTCTGCTGGACGCACGTGGAGGCCGTCGACTGGCCGAAGTCGCCGTTACCGGTCGTCACCGTGCCGGTGTTGTCCACGACGCCGCTGCCGCCGGGGCATACGCCACCGGTTGCCGCGGTCGTGCCCGAGACGACGTGCACGGTGAACGACGAGCTGGCGAGCGTGGTGCCTGCCGGGACGGTTACGCCGCTCGCGCCGCCGCACGAGAGCACGCCGCCCGCGATCGAGCAGCTCGAGGCCCAGCCGGCGCCCTGCGACGCGATCGACCAGCTGAGACCGGGCTTGCTCGGCAGCGGGTCGTTGAGCTTCACGCCGGTCGCGTTGCCGCTGCCGTCGTTGTAGACGGTCAGCGTGAACCCGATCTGGCTACCCGCCTGCACCTGCGCCGCGTCGGCCGTCTTCACGACGTGGATCCCGGGCGGGGCCACGCACGTCGAAGCGGTGGACTGGTCGGAAGGGCCGTAGGCGGACGTCACCGAGCCGGTGTTGTCCACGAGGCCGCTGCCCCCGGGGCACGGGCCGCCCGTCGCCGACGTCGTCGGCGAGGTGATGTGGACGGTGAACGACGAGCCGGCCAGCGTGGTGCCTGCCGGCACGGTGACGCCGTTCGCGCCGCCGCACGAGAGCACGCCGCCCGCGATCGAGCACCCGTTCGCACCCCAGCCGGAGCCGATGCTGTCGATCGACCACGAGAGGCCCGCGTTGCTCGGCAGCGGGTCCGACAGCTTGACGCCCGTGGCGTCGCCTGCGCCGTCGTTGTAGACCGTCAGCGTGAAGCCGATCGGGCTGCCCGCGCTCACCTGCGCGGCGTCCGCCGTCTTCACGATGTGGATTCCCGGCGCCGACACGCACGTCGAGTCGCTTGCCTGGCCGGAACCCGCGTTGCCGGTCGTCACGGAGCCGGTGTTGTCCACGACGCCGCTGCCGCCCGGGCACCCACCACCGGTCGCCGAGGTCGTCGGCGAGGTGATGTGAACCGTGAACGACGACGCGGCGAGGCTCGTACCGGCCGGGACGGTGACGCCGCTCGCGCCGCCGCAGGAGAGGACGCCGTTCGCGATCGAGCAGCTCGAGGCCCAGCCGGCGCCCTGCGAGGCGATCGACCAGCTGAGACCCGGCTTGCTCGGCAGCGGGTCGTTGAGCTTCACGCCCGTCGCGGCGCCGCTGCCGTCGTTGTAGACCGTCAACGTGAAGCCGATCGGATCACCGGCACTCACCTGCGCCGCATCCGCCTTCTTCACGATGTGGATCCCCGGCGCCGCCACGCACGTCGAGTCGCTCGACTGAGCGGATCCGCCGTTGG
>JAVKST010000005.1:0-41740 GCA_039583515.1 Gaiellaceae bacterium | reverse complement strand
GGACGAGCCGTACAAGGTCGAGCTCGTCGACACCGCCGAGGGGGACATCTCCCTCTACACGCAGTCGCACGACGGCTCGGCCGACTTCACGGACCTCTGCCGCGGCCCGCACCTGCAGGACTCGAAGCCGATCAGGGCGCTCAAGCTGACCGGCCTGGCCGGCGCGTACTGGCGCGGCGACTCGGCGAACCGCCAGCTCACCCGCATCTACGGCACTGCGTTCTACTCGCGGGACGACCTCGACGCGTATCTCGAGCGGGTCGAGGAGGCACGCCGGCGCGACCACCGCCGGCTCGGCATCGACCTCGACCTCTTCCACCTCTCCGACGTCTCGCCGGGCTCGCCGTTCTGGCACCCCAAGGGGATGGTGATCTGGAACGAGCTCGAGGCGCTACGCCGCCGCATGAACGCGAAGCACGGCTATCTCGAGGTGAAGACCCCGCTCATCTACGACAAGAGCGTCTGGGAAACGAGCGGCCATTGGGAGAAGTTCCGCGAGAACATGTTCCTCATCCCGGAGCCGGACCGCACGTACGGGATCAAGCCGATGAACTGTCCCGGCCACATGCTCCTCTTCAACAGCCGGCTCCACTCGTACCGCGAGCTTCCAGTCCGCTACGCCGAGGCGGCGCCCCTGCATCGAAACGAGCTCGCCGGCACGCTTCACGGCCTGACGCGCGTCCGGCACGTGACGCAGGACGACGCGCACATCTTCGTCGCCGAGGCGCAGATCGAAGAGGAGATGGACCGTGTGCTCGCCTTCGTGCGCGAGCTCTACGGCATCTTCGGGCTCGAGCCGCACGCGGAGCTGTCGACGCGGCCCGACAACAAGGCCGGCGACGACGCGCAGTGGGACCGCGCCGAGGCGATCCTCGAGCGGGTGCTGCGCAGCCACGAGATGGAGTACGTGGTCGGCGAGGGGGAGGGTGTCTTCTACGGCCCGAAGATCGACCTGCACGTGACCGACTCGCTCGGCCGCTCGTGGCAGATGGCGACGATCCAGCTCGACTACCACATGCCGAAGCAGTTCGGGAACACGTTCATGGGCGAGGACAACCGCGAGCACCAGATCGTGGTCATCCATCGAGCGGTCATGGGATCGTTCGAGCGGTTCATCGGGATCCTGATCGAGCACTATGCCGGGGCCTTCCCGTTCTGGCTCGCGCCCGTCCAGGTGCGCGTGCTGCCGGTGGGGGAGGCGCACGTCGACGACGCGCGGACGCTCGTCCTCCGCCTGCGCGAGGCCGGCTACCGCGCCGGGGTGGCCGAGCCGACCGAGACGATCGGCAAGCGGATCCGGGCCGCCGAGCTGGAGAAGATCCCGGTCACGATCGTCTACGGCGACCGCGAGTCCGACGAGCGCCTCGCGGTGCGCGAGCGCGGCGGCGAGCAATCCACGCTTTCGCTCGTGGCGCTGCTCGACAGGCTTGCTACCCTCTGACACCTGAGAAGCAGGGGCGGACCCGTTCCTCACCTTCCGGCCCGGCAACGGCGCTGGCAGGTTCAACCGAGTCGCGAGCGACGAGGATCGGGCCGCTGCGTGGCAGCGGTTATTTGTTGCGTAGGCGAGACGAGGAGGGACAAGACCCACTTGGTGAGTAGCGCTTGAGGCCCAGACGCCGGCCGATCGACCAAGTCCGGCCGACCAACCGAGACACGACGCGCATCAACGACGCCATCCGCGTCCCGCGCGTCCGGCTGATCGACGAGGACGGCGCGCAGCTCGGCATCAAGTCCACGGAGGAGGCGCGGGACTACGCCTACGGCAAGAACCTCGACCTCGTCGAGGTCGCCGCCCAGGCGGATCCCCCGGTGGCCAAGGTCATGGACTACGGCAAGTACAAGTACGAGCAGGAGCAGAAGGCGAAGCAGGCCCGCAAGCACCAGAGCCAGATCCAGGTCAAGGAGATCAAGCTCCGGCCGAAGATCGGCGAGCACGACTACAACACCAAGAAGGGGCACGTCGAGCGATTCCTCAACCAGCGTGCGAAGGTGAAGGTCACGATCATGTTCCGGGGCCGCGAGACGACCCATCCGGAGCGGGGACGCGACCTCCTCCTCCGCCTCGCCGGCGAGGTCAAGGAGATCGGGCAGATCGAGTCCCAGCCGCTCCTCGACGGACGCAACATGGTGATGCTGCTCGGCCCGACGAAATACGCAGGAGTGAAGCGAGATGCCGAAGACGAAGCGACAGAGCTCGGTGAAGAAGCGGTTCAAGGTGACGGGCACCGGCAAGATCCTCCGGAGCCGGCGCCACCGGACGACGCCGCCGGGCCATCTGATCAAGAGCAAGCCGGGGAAGCGGAAGCGCGGTCGGGACAGCGTGCAGGTCGCGCCTAGCGACCGGAAGGCGCTCAAGAAGCTCCTGGGGATCGGGTGACCCTCTGATGCCTCGCGTCAAGCGTTCCGTCCACGCGCAGAAGAAGCGCCGCAAGGTCCTCGAGCAGGCGAAGGGCTACTGGGGCCGCAAGAGCACCCACTACCGCTACGCCAAGGAGCAGGTCGAGCACTCGCTCGTCTACGCCTACCGTGACCGGAAGAACCGGAAGCGCGAGTTCCGGCGGCTCTGGATCACGCGGATCAACGCTGCGGCGCGCGCGCACGGGCTCTCGTACAACCAGTTCGTCAACGGCTGCTCGAAGGCGGGCATCGAGCTCGACCGCAAGGTGCTCGCGGACCTCGCCGTCAGCGATCCCGCCGCGTTCGCGGCCATCGCCGAGCAGGCGAAGTCGGCGCTCGCGTCGACCTCCAGCTGATCAGCTCGCGCGACAACGAGCGGCTGAAGCTCGTCCGCAAGCTGCGCGAGCGGCGCTGGCGGGACAAGCTGGGCCTGTTCGCGGTCGAGGGCGAGGATCTCGTCGAGGCGGCCCGCGCCGCCGGCGCCGTCCCGCTGGACACGCTCGTCGCGGGCGAGGACCTCGCGCCAGAGCTGTTGGCGGAGATCTCGTCGCTCGCGCACCCGCCGCGGGTGGTCGCCGTCTTCCGCCGCGGCGACCTGCCGACCGGCACCCGGCCGATCACGCTCGCGCTCTGGCGCGTCGCGGACCCCGGGAACGTCGGAACGCTCCTGCGCTCGGCGGACGCGTTCGGCGCGGGAATCGCACTCTCGGCCGGGTGCGCCGACCCGACCGGCCCCAAGGCCGTGCGGGCGTCGATGGGCTCCCTCTTCCGCGTCCCGCTCGCGGCGTTCGACCACGTCGCCGGCCGCCGCGTCGCGCTCGTGCCGCGCGGAGGCGTGGCGCTACCGGAGCTCGTGGCTGACGGCGAGGTCGTGCTCGTGCTGGGCGCGGAGCGGCAGGGACTGCCGCCAGAGGTGCTCGAGGGCTGCGAAGAGCAGGCTTCGATTCCGCAGCCCGGCGGCGGCGAGTCGCTGAACGTCGCGATGGCCGGCACCGTCGCCCTGTACGAGTTGGCGCGCCGGCTCACCTAGAAAGAAAGCCCGGCCCCTCGTGGGGGCCGGACCAAGAAAATTCGCCGAGCCGGTTGCGCTTTCGTCCACCTCATCCAACCGGCCTTTCGCCTCGGGATTGCTCCCTCTTCGTCCGACCGCTCGGTCGAGGTTTCGACCTACTTGCGCTCCGTGCTCGGCGCAGGAGGGAAACTAGAGAACGGCGGTCACCGGATCAAGACCCCGCGGCAACGGATTTGTCGCAATTTGCGGCCTTCACGCTCGGGCGGCGATCCAGACCGTGTCCTCACCGCCCGCATAGGGCCGCCGGTCGAACCAGCCGTAGCAGGCGAGGACGGCGAAACCCGCCTCGGCGAGCAGCGTGTGCCACCGCTCGGGCTCGAGCCACCACAGCGTCATCGTGGAGGCACCGTCCGGTCCCCGCACCGACAGCGTCAGCGTCCGGGCCTCGAGATCCCAATCCGCCCGCTCGTCGATGCCCGGCTCGCGCTCGATCCAGCGACCGTGCGTCTCCTCCACGTCGTCACGGGAGGGGGAGAAGACGTCGAACACGAGCCTGCCGCCGGGCCGCAGCAGCTCGCGCGCGGCCGCGAGCGCCTCCAGCCGCTCCTGATCGTCGCGCAGGTGCAGGTAGGCACGGAAGGGACAGGTCACGAGCGGGACGCGCTCGTCGACCGGCGGCCGCCGCAGGTCGCCGAGGCGAAGGTCGAGCCGTGCCTCGACGCCCGCCTCGCGCGCCCGCTCGGCGCAGACCGCGAGCATCTCCGCCGAGGAGTCGACGCCGGTCACGTGCGCACCCGCCAGCGCGGTGGGAATCGCGATCCGGCCGGTGCCGACGCCGAGCTCGACGACCGGCCCGCCCGAAGCCTCCGCCTCATCGACGTAGAAGGAGATGTCCTCCACGACGCTCGCGCTCCACGGGTCGTAGAGCCGCGCGATCGAGTCGTATGCGCTCAAGCCGGCTTGCGCGCGATCCAGACGAACTCGAGCGAGTCCTCGTCGAACGGGCGCCGGTCGAACCAGCCGTACAGCGCCTCCGTCTCGAGTCCGGCGACGTCGAGCAGGCCTTCCCACTCGGATCTCGTCGCCCACCACAGCTGCACCATCCCGTCGGCGCGGTCGCCTCGGCCGCGTTCGAGGTCGATCCGGTTGTCTGCGGGAACGTGGCGGGCGACCTCCCAGAGATCGGATCCCCGCGACTGCTTCTGGCCGTGGAGGCGGGCGGCGACGAAGGGACTGAAGACGAAGACGTTCCACGCGAAGCGGCCGCCGCTCTTCAGGGCGGCGGCGACCGACTCGAAGACGCGCCGCTTGTCGTGCCAGGTGGGCCTATGCATGAGCGCCCGGGCCGGGCAGATGACGAGGTCCACCGGCTCGTCGAGCGCGAAGTCGCCGAAGTCGCCCTCGCGGAACTCGATCGGGAGGTCGCCGGCACGCTCGCGGCCGACCTCCAGCATCGCGGGCGAGCGGTCGATGCCGATGACGCGCTTGCCGGTCTCTCGCGCGATCGGGATCGCGATCCGCCCGGTACCGACGCCGAGCTCGACGATCGGCTCCGTGGCCTCGCGTGCCAGCTCGACGTAGAACGGGACGTCCTCCGTCATCTCGGCCGACCACACGTCGTAGTCCGGCGCCCAGACGTCGTACTCGGCCATGGCGGATAGTATTTCCCAGCGATGGCTACCGCGCGCGCATTCGCCTTTATGCGGCCCCGGCTCGTTGCCGGGGCGGCGTCGCGCTAGCCGTTCCTCCAGCACGAGCCGGGGCGTCAGCCCTCGTTCCCGTGCCCGAGAAAGGAGGAGAACACCTTGGATACAGTCGCCGCGGTGAATCCCGACGACCTGCAACAGGAGGCGCTCGCCGCCGTCGCCGGCGCGCAGACGCTCGACGAGCTCGACGAGGCGCGCGTCCGTTACGTCGGCCGGCGCAGCGACCTCAAGCTCGCGCTGCGCGAGGTACGCGACCGCGAGAGCGGGATGGCGCTGAACGCCGCGCGCGAGGCAATCGAAGCCGCCGTCTCCGCGCGCCAGGAGGAGCTCGAACGCGCCGAGCTCGAGCAGCGCCTCACGACGGAGCGCGTCGACGTCACGCTCCCGGCGGAGCTGCTCGGCGAGGTTCGCGTGCGGCCGCGCGGGACCCTCCACCCGACCACGTTGATCCGTCGCGACGTCGAGGACGCGTTCATCGGCCTCGGCTACGAGATCCGCGAGGACCGGGAGATCGAGACGGTCGAGTACAACTTCGACAAGCTCGCCTTCCCGGCGTGGCACCCGGCGCGCTCGCCCGGCGACACCTTCTACCTCGACCCGGGCCACGTCCTGCGCACCGAGACGTCGCCGTCGCAGATCCACGTCCTCGAGGAGAAGCCGCCGCCGATCTACATGGTCTCGATCGGCCGCGTCTACCGGCGCGACGCGATCACGCCGACGCGCTTCCCGATCTTCCACCAGTTCGAGGGCCTGGCCATCGACCGTGGGATCACGATGGCCGACCTGAAGGGCACGCTCCTGCACGTCATGCGCGCGCTCTTCGGCGACGAGCGCGAGGTGCGGTTCCGCACGCACTACTTCCCCTTTACCGAGCCCTCGATGGAGCCGGACGTCTCGTGCGGCGTCTGCGGCGGTGGCGGCTGCCCGACGTGCAAGTGGTCGGGCTGGATCGAGATCGGCGGCTCGGGCATGGTCGACCCGCAGGTGCTCGTGAACGTCGGCCTCGACCCGGACGAGTGGGGCGGGTTCGCGTTCGGGCTCGGCCTCGAGCGCGCCGCGCAGCTTCTCTACGACATCCCCACGATCAGGCCGTTCTGGGAGGACGATCTCCGCTTCCTCCGCCAGTTCCGATGAGGGTGCCGTTCTCCTGGCTGCGCGAGTACGTCGCCGTGGACGCCGACGCGGAGCGGATCGCGGAGGCGCTCTCGATCTCGGCCGCGGAGGTGAACGGGATCGAGCGGCGCGGCCCCTCCGACACGGCGGGCTTCGTCGTCGGTCGAGTGCTCGAGGCCGACAAGCACCCCGCTGCCGACCGGCTCCAGCTCTGCCGCGTAGACGTCGGCGCCGGGGAGCCGGCCCAGATCGTCTGCGGAGCGTGGAACTTCGGCGCGGGCGCGACGGTCGCGGTCGCGCTCCCGGGAGCCACGCTCCCGAACGGCCTCACGCTCGGGCGGCGCGAGCTGCGCGGCGCGACCTCGGAGGGGATGATCCTCGCCGAGGACGAGATCGAGCTCGGCACCGACCACAGCGGCATCATCGTGCTCGCGGACGGCCCTGCGCCTGGCTCGCCGCTCGCAGACGCACTGCCGCTCGTCGAGGAGGTCCTCGACGTCGAGCCGACCGGCAACCGCGTCGACCTGCTCTCCGTCTACGGGCTCGCGCGCGAGGTGGCGGCGCTCCTCGACGGTGAGCTCGCGCCGCTGCCGGGGATGGATCCGGCCCGTGCCGGCGACGAGCCGCTCGAGATCCGGATCCAGGACCCCGCCGGCTGTCCGCGCTACGTCGGCCGGCTCTTCCGTGACGTGACGATCGGCGAATCGCCGCTCTGGCTGAAGGCCCGGCTGCGCGACGCCGGCGTCCGCTCGATCTCCAACGTCGTCGACGTCACGAACTACGTGATGCTCGCGCTCGGCAACCCGCTGCACGCGTTTGACTTCGACACGCTGGAGGATGGCCGCGTCGTAGTCCGGCGCGCGACGAAGGGGGAGAGGCTGCGGACGCTGGACGGCGTGGACCGTGAGCTGACGGAGGAGGACCTGCTGATCGCCGACCCGAGCCGCTCGGTCGCGCTCGCGGGGATCATGGGGGGCGAGGAGACGGAGGTGTCGGAGCGGACGACGACGGTGCTGCTCGAGGCGGCGAACTTCGAGCCCGTCGGCATCCTGCGCAGCTCCGAGCGGCTCGGTCTGCGCACGCAAGGCTCGAACCGTTGGGAGAAGGGCGTCGACCCGTACCTCGCTGAACCGGCGGCCACGCTCGCGACGCAGCTGCTGGTCGAGCTCGCCGGGGCGCGCTGGACGGGTGCCGCCGATGTCCACGGCGAGCTACCCGAGCCGGCCGTCGTGCCGCTGCGGCCCACGCGCACGAACGAGATACTCGGGCTCGACGTGCCGGCCGAGCGCCAGGCGGACATCCTCGGGCGGGTCGGCTTCGTGGCCGTCGACGGCGGCTACCGCGTGCCGACGTGGCGCGCCCGCGACGTGACACGCGAGATCGACCTCGTCGAGGAAGTCGCGCGCTTCGAGCTGAGCGAGATCCCGTTCACGCTGCCGAGGCGCGAGGCGATGTTCGGCCGCCTGAACCGGTGGCAGCGGGTACGGCGCGTGGTCGAGGACGTCCTCGTCGGATGCGGCTACTCGGAGGCGTACACGCCGTCGCTCGTGAGCTCGGGAGCGATCGTCCTGCCCGAGCCGATCTCCGGAGAGCTCGCTGCGCTGCGCGGGTCGCTGCTGCCGAGCCTCGTCGACGCCGTACGGGCGAACGTCGCCGTCGACGTGGAGAGCGTCGCGCTGTTCGAGATCGCGCGGATCTATCCGGAGGCCGGCCGCGAGCCTTGGCACGTCGGGGGGATCGCCGACGGCGGGCTCGCGCAGGCGAGGTGGGTGGTCGAGCAGATCTACGGCACGCTCGGGCTCGAGCCGGGCCTCGAGCGGGCGGCGGAGTCCTTCCTGCACCCGGGAAAGGCGGCGCGCACGCCGCACGGAGTGCTCGGCGAGCTGCATCCCGCGCAGCTCGAGGGCGCGTGGGGCGTCTTCGAGCTCGATCTCGACGCGCTCGCCGCAGCCGCCGGGGCGACCCCGCGCTACGAGGAGGTCAGCCCGTACCCGGACCTGCGGCAGGATCTCGCGTTCGTCGTCGACGAGGACGTGCCCGCTGCGGCGCTTCTCGCTGCGATCCGCACGGCCGCCGGCGAGCTCCTGCGCGAGGCCACCGTCTTCGACGAGTATCGCGGCCCGCAGATGAGCGAGGGCAAGCGTTCGCTCGCCTTCCGGCTCGCCTTCGGCTCGCCGGAGCGGACGCTGACGGACGAGGACGTCGCGCCGGCGCGCGCGGCGGTCGTCGACGAGCTGCGGCAGCGGTTCGGCGCCGAGCTGCGCGGCTAGCGCTCGCGCGAGCGGCGCATGAAGTAGCGGACGGAGGCGCCGATCCCGCCGCCGAGCAAGAAGCCGGCCCCGGCGGCGCCCGCGAGCGCCATCGGCAGGACGCCGCCCAGCTTCCCGGCGACGTCTGTCGCCTCGCCGAGCTCGCCGCGCAGCTCCTCGAGCGAGTCCGCGAGCGCGGTGCGCTCCTTGCGGATCTGCTCCCGGACCTCCGTCTCCTCAGTGGCGGCCATTCTTCAACGCCTCCGTCGTCAGTCGAGCCTCTTCGATCGCCTGCTCGGGGATCGGCGGCGCGCCGCGCTTGAGCAGCACGAGGCCGATCATCGCGAGCGGGCCCGCGAGCAGGAACAGCCCGCCCATCACGATCAGGAGCGACGCCCAGACCGGCAGCACGAGCGTGATGGCGGCAACGCCTCCGCCGACACCGCAGAGGAGCCCGATCCACGCGAACGCACCCGCGCCTGCGAGCAGCACGAGGGCGCCGGTCATCCTGGCGGCCTTCCGCTTCACCTCCTGCACCGCGAGGCGCATCTCGAGCCGCGCGATCGCCGTCGCGTGCTCGGTCACGTGGCGCGCGGCCTCTGCCAGGCCGCGGCCGTTACTGCTGCGGGTGGGCATGGCCGATCCAGTCGATGCACTTCGCGAGCAGCATCCCGAAGGCGAACGCGCCCGCGAGCGCCAGCAGCGCATTCGACGTCGAGGTCTGTCCGGGCGTGCTCATATCGACGCTCGTCTTGCCGCAGCGGCGCGGCTGCAAACCGGCCTCAGCCGTCGTACGGCTCGAGCTGCCCGAACGCGGCCGAATCGATCGTCAGGTGGATCGCGCCCTCTTCGATGCGCCCAACCTGTTCCGCCGGGACGTAGCGCGGCCGGTCCAGGATGCCGCCGGAGCCGACGGCGAGGCCGTCGAAGATGTCCGCTTCGGGGTCGCCGAGCACCGCGTCGAGCTTGCCGACCTCTTCGCCGTCGCCGGCGAGCACGCTCCAGCCGCGCTCGGCCACCTTCCACGCGACGGGGTCGGCCATCAGGCGGGGCGGCGGCCCAGGACGAAGACGGCGCCCTGGGTGCCGGCGGGGTGGACGTCGGAGAGGACGCGCGCGATCCGGATGTGCCCGCCGATGTTCTCGCCGTCGAGGCGGCGGAGGCAGCTGTGGACCATGCCGGTCGAGGCGCCGTAGCCACGGCGGCTCGCGCTGCGGAAGCGGAAGCCGGGGCGACCGGTCCCCTGGATCGGGTTGAGCGGCGAGCAAAGCACGGCTGCGCGGTCGACGTCGGCGCTCGAGGAGAGCTCGAGGTCGGCCAGGAGGTCGCTCCAGTCGCCCGGCAGCGCCTGCAGCGCGGCGTCCCATTCTGCGGCGAGCGTGGCGCGTGCGATCTCGGCGGGCGGCTCCGCCTGGCTCGCCGCGACGAGCGTCAGCTCCCCGCCGATCCGCTCGGCGTCGATCCGTCGGAGCAGCCGTCGCGCCGCCTCGGGTCCGATCCCGCTCCCGGAGCGCACGACGTAGAAGCGGATCGTGTCGCCTGAGACGCCAGGGCCGGCCGGCGCGAGCAGCGAAGCCGCGCGCTCCCGCGCCTCGTCGGGGTCGATCCGGAGGCTCAGCCGTACGTCGCTCCACCTCGGATCCAAGCCCTTTTCGAGCTCATTCCATTGCCCGACGAGGCTCACGGCGCGAACCGTACACTCCGGCCTATGTTTGCTGCTCCGGCGCCGGCGAAGCCGGCACCCTCGCTGACTGGCTCCGTCTAGCCTACGCCAGTGGCCAAGGTGGAGCAGAGGGCGGGCCTCGCCAAGGGCGACCTCACGGACGTGCTCCGCGAGATGCTCCTGATCCGCCGCTTCGAGGAGAAGGTCGAGGAGCGGTTCCGGGCCGGGGAGCTACCGGGCTTCCTCCACGTGGCGAGCGGGCAGGAGGCGTGCGCCGTCGGCGTCTGCCGCGCGCTCGAGGACGGCGACGTCATCGCCTCGACGCACCGCGCGCACGGGCACACGCTCGCGAAGGGGACGCACCCGAACGAGTTGATGGCGGAGCTCTACGGCAAGCAGGAGGGCTGCTCCCATGGCTACGGCGGCTCGATGCACCTCTACGACGTCGAGCACGGCAACCTCGGCGCCAACGCCGTGATCGGCGGCGGGCTGCCGCAGATCGCGGGTGCCGCGCTCGCGTTCAAGCTGCGCGGAGAGCCGCGCGTCGCGCTCGCCTTCTTCGGCGACGGGGCGACAAACATCGGCACCTTCCACGAGGCGCTCAACCTCGCGCAGCTCTGGCAGGTGCCCGCCGTCTTCGTGCTCGAGGACAACAAGTGGGCGGAATCGACGCCGGAGTCGCAGCACTCGCCCATCCGCGATCTCTCCGAGCGCGCGAAGGCGTTCGGGATGAAGGTGCTGAAGGCCGACGGCCAGGACGTGGAGGCCGTCTACAGGACGACGCGTAAGGCGCTCGACCACGCGCGCGGCGGCGACGGGCCCGTCTTCGTCCACCTCGACACCGTTCGCTTCTCGGGCCACTACATCGGCGACCCGCAGGTCTACCGCGACCGCGACGAGGCGCGAAGGCTGCGCGAGGAGCGCGATCCGGTCGAGCTGCTGCGCGCGAAGATGGAGCTCTCCGACGAGGACTTCGCCGACCTGGACGCCGAGGTGACGGAGATCGTCGAGGCGGCGGTCGAGTTCGCGAAGGCCGGGACGGATCCGGCGCCCGAGGACGCGCTCAAGAACGTGTACGCCTGATGCCCGAGCTGACCTATCGCGAGGCCGTGCGCGACGCGCTCGTGCAGGCGATGCGCTCGGACGAGGACGTCTTCGTCCTCGGCGAGGACATCGCCGAGATGGGCGGCTCGATGGGCGTCACGCAGGGGATGCTGGCCGAGTTCGGCAGGGAACGCGTGCGGAACACACCGATCTCCGAGATGGCGGTCGCGGGCGCCGCGATCGGCGCCGCGATGCAGGGGATGCGCCCGGTCGCGGAGATCATGTACGAGGACTTCCTGACCCTCGCCGCCGAGCAGGTCGTGAACCAGGCGGCGAAGCATCGCTACATGTCCGGCGGCCAGGTCAGCGTGCCGGTGGTCTTCCGGACGCAGGGCGGCGCCGGCTGGTCGCCGGGAGCGCAGCACGCGCAGCAGCTCGAGGCGTGGTTCGTCCACATCCCGGGCCTCAAGGTCGTCTTCGCCTCGACGCCGGAGGACGCCCGCGGCCTGCTCTGGTCCGCGATCTACGACGACAACCCCGTCGTCTTCTTCGAGCACCGCACGCTGTACCCGATCAAGGGCCAGGTGCCGGAAGAGATAGAGCCGATCCCCCTCGGCAAGGCGCGAGTCCATCGCGAGGGCGAGGACGTGACGGTGATCGCGACTGGCCGCCTCGTCCACGAGAGCCTCGCGGCCGCCGAACGGGCGAACGAGGAGGGCATCTCGGTCGAGGTCGTCGACCCGCGCACCCTGCAGCCACTCGACGAGGAGACGCTCGTCGCGTCGGTGACGAAGACGAACCGGGCCGTCGTCGCCCACGAGGCGGTGACACGGATGGGCTTCGGCGCCGAGATCGCCGCCGTCCTCCAGTACCAGGCGTTCGACTGGCTCGACGCGCCGATCGAGCGCGTGGGCGCGAAGTTCGCGCCGCTGCCGTTCGCGCCCGTGATGGAGTCGTTCGTCGTCCCGCACGCCGACGACGTGCTCGCCGCGATCAGGCGCACTGTGGGGAAGCGGTAGCCGTGGCCACCGAGGTGATCCTGCCCCGGCTGGGCCAGGGGATGGAGTCGGGCACGATCGTGAGGTGGCTGAAGGCGGAGGGCGATCCCGTCGAGAAGGGCGACCCGCTGTTCGAGCTCGACACCGACAAGGTGACGCAGGAGGTCGAGGCGGAGTCGAGCGGCGTCCTGCTCCGCATCGCCGTCGCCGAGGGCGAGGTTCCCGTCGGCGAGACCGTCGCCTTCATCGGCGCGCAGGGCGAGTCGGTGCCCGAGGCGAAGACGCCGGCGGCTGCGGCCGCTGCGCCCGCGCGGGAGCCTTCCGCCGGGCATGAGCCGGAGCGCACCGGTAACGGGGACTTCCGGCAGGCGATCGCGGACGGGCGGATCAAGGCGTCGCCGCTCGCGCGGCGGATGGCGCGCGAGCGCGGCGTCGACCTCTCCTCGCTTCGCGGCACGGGCCCCGACGGCCGGATCGTCGCCGAGGACGTCGAGCGTGCCGAGGCGCCTCCCGCGCCGGGGCAGGAGCCCGCGCCCACCCCCGTCCTGCACGCGCCGGCTCCGACCGGCGAGGTGGAGCGCCGGCCGCTGACGAAGGTCCGCCGTACGATCGCGCGCCGCCTGACCGAGGCGTGGACGGTGCCGGCCTTCACGCTCACCGTCCAGATCGACATGACCCGTGCCAACGAGCTCGTCGCAGGGCAGCGCGAGCTGCACCCGGACGTCCGGATCACCGTCACCGACGTGCTCACGAAGGTGTGCGCGCAGGCGCTCGTGCGGCACCGCGACATGAACGTCCAGTTCAGCGAGGAGGAGCTGCTCGTCTTCCCGGATGCGGACGTCGGGATCGCAGTCGCCGCGCCCCAGGGGCTGGTCGTCCCGGTGATCCGCGGCGCCGAGCGTCTGACGATCGCCGAGATCGCAGCCGCGCGCACCGACCTGGTCGGCAGGGCGCGCGAGGCGACGCTCCGGGCCGAGGAGATCGACGGCGGCACCTTCACGATCTCGAATCTCGGCATGTACGGCGTCGACCAGTTCGTCGCGGTGCTCAACCCGCCGCAGGCGTCGATCCTCGCCGTCGGCGCGACGCGCGACACCGTCGTCCCCGGCCCCGACCGCGCGCTCGAGGTGCTGCCGCTGCTGACGGTGACGCTGACGTGCGACCACCGCGCCGTCGACGGCGCGACCGGCGCCGAGTTCCTCCAGACGGTGAAGGCGTTCCTCGAGGATCCGGGACTCGCGCTCTAGGACGACTCGGAATGGCGCCGACCGTCTGGTACCACGTCCGCGACCTCGACGAGGGCCGCCGTTTCTACCGCGGCCTGCTCGGGTTCGAGGAGCTCGCGGTCGACTTCGAGGAGCGCTGGTCGACGCTCCGGCACGGCGAGATGGAGATCGGGCTCGCGGAGGGCGAGCCGGCCGAGGACGGCGTAGCCCACGTCGACGTCCCGGACCTGAAGCGGGAGGCGGAGCGGCTGCGCGCGGCGGGGGTGGACGTCGGCATCGTGCTCGAGCTGCAGGGCGAGATGCGCCTGCTCGACGTGTACGACCCCGACGGCAACCGCGTCCAGCTCGCGCAGGAGCTCTGAGGAAGCACTCGTGCTCCGGGCCGCCGACCGCCAGGACACGCGCTTCCTCCGGGACATGCTCCGCCACGCCTACCACTGGCGCATGGCGCAGGATCCGGACCTGCCGGTCTTCCGCTACGTCCACAACTGGGGCCGCCGCGGCGACGCCGGAGTCATCGCCTTCGAAGGCACGAACGTCTACGGCGCGGCGTGGTACCGGCTCTTCCCCGCGGACGAGCCCGGCTTCGGCTTCGTCGACGAGGACACGCCGGAGCTGACGATCGCCGTCGTCCCGAGCCGCCGCGGCCACGGGACCGGCGCGGAGCTGCTCGAGGCGTTGCTCGGGCGCGCCCGGGCCGACGGCTTCTCCCGCGTCAGCCTCAGCGCCGAGGCGGGGCAGACCGGCTTCTACGAGAAGCACGGCTTCCGCGAGGCGGGCCGGGAGCACGGAACCGTGACGATGGTCGCCGACCTGTGACTAGGCTCGGCCCGAGCGAGAGAGGGAGATGAGCATGGACGTCGACGTCGCCGTACTCGGCGGAGGGCCCGGTGGCTACACCGCCGCGATCCGTGCCGCCCAGCTGGGCGCGAAGGTCGCCTGCGTCGAGAAGGAGCCGGAGCTCGGCGGCACGTGCCTGCGCGTCGGGTGCATCCCGACGAAGGCGTGGGTGCAGACGGCGTTCGCGCTCAAGGAGGCTGAGGAGCATTTCGCGAAGTTCGGCGTCCAGGTCGGAGGGACGACGCTCGACTTCGCCGCGGCGAACGCGTGGAAAGCGGGCGTCGTGAAGCAGATGACGCAGGGCGTGGCGTCCCTCTTCAAGGCGAACGGCGTCGAATGGGTGCACGGCGTCGGCGCGTTCCGCGACGCGAGCACGCTCGCGGTGGAGGGCGGCGAAGACGTTACGTTCCGCTCGGCGATCGTCGCGACCGGCTCGTACCCGCTGCGACCGCCGATCGAGGGGCTCGACTCGCCGCGCTGCGTCGACTCAACCGGCCTGCTGGCCCAGGAGGAGGTTCCGAGGCGGCTCGTCGTCCTCGGCGGCGGCATCATCGGCTGCGAGTTCGCGTCGATCTTGCGGCGGTTCGGCTCCGAGCTGAGGATCGTGGAGATGCTCGACACGCTGATCCCGCAGGAGGACGCCGATGCGGCGAAGGAGCTGGCGAAGCAGTTCGAGCGGCGCGGCATCTCGCTCCAGCTCGGAAAGCAGTGCTCGAAGGTCGAGGACGACGGCTCGCAGCTGACCGTCCACTACGGCGACGGCGAGACGGCGCAGGCCGACCTCATGCTCGTCGCGGTCGGCCGCGGCCCGCTCGTCGAGGGCCTGGGGCTCGACGCAGCCGGAGTCGAGTTCGACCGCCGGAAGGGAATCGCGACCGACGAGCGCCGAAGCACAAGCGTCCCGCATATCTACGCCGTCGGCGACTGCGCCGGCTACTGGCAGCTCGCGCACACCGCGTTCCGCGAGGGCGAGGTGGCGGCCGAGAACGCCTGCGGCCACGACGCGATCTTCGACAACCGCGCGATCCCGCGGCCGATCTACACCGACCCGGAGATCGCCGCGGTGGGGCTGACGGAGGCGGAGGCGCGCGAGCAGTACGGCGACGACGTGGCGGTGGGGCAGTTCCCGTGGGTCGCGAACGCGCGCGCCGTGATGCAGGACGAGACAGTCGGCTGGGTCAAGTCGATCCACGAGTCGCGCTACGGCGAGCTGCTCGGGCTCGTGATGGTCGGCCCGCACGTCACCGACATGGTCGAGGCGGGCGTGATCGCGATCGACGCGGAGTCGACGGTGGAGACGGTGGCAGACGGCATCGCTCCGCACCCGACGCTGTCCGAGGCGATCAAGGAGGCAGGCCTCGTCGCGCTCGGCCGCGCGATCCACCTGCCGAACCGCAGGCCGCGGGCGGCCACGCCGGCGTAAGACCTGCGTAAAGTCGTGCGCCCGGCGGACGCGCCGGGGCGGCCGCTGCGTAATAACGGCGGCGGACGTCCTCGTCCCCGTTCCGGGCAGGCGCGCCGCCCGCGTCTGGCTCGGGACTGTTCTCTCGGAAGAGCCGCCTGCCGCAGGCCGGCTCTTCCATGGTCCGATCGGGTAGCCTCGGCGGCGCGATGAGGATCGTCAACAGGCGAAACGCGATCGTCGGCTGGCTCGTGCTCAAGGTGGGGAAGGTGCTCGCGCGCCGGAAGGCCCGGCGGCTGCTCGGCGGCTTCCCCTTCTGGCGCGGAAAACGTCCTTGAGCTTGTTCCGCGCGTCGATCGCCGACCTCGTCCCGTACGAGCCGGGGAAGCCGGTCGAGGAGGTGCGGCGCGAGCTGGGGCTCGACCGCGTCGTGAAGCTCGCGTCGAACGAGGGGCCCTTCCCGCCGCTGCCGGCTGCGCTCGAAGCGCTCCGGAGCGAGCTCCTCGACCTGAACCGCTACCCCGACGGAGGCACGTGGGCGCTGCGCTCGACCCTCGCCGAGCGGCACGGTGTCGCCTTCGAGGAGGTCGTGGTCGGACCGGGTGCGGACGGCATCGTCGACTTCCTCTCGCAGGCGACGCTCGAGCCGGGGGACGAGATCGTCTGCGGCTGGCCGTCCTTTCCCAGCTACGTCCTGATGGCGAAGAAGCTCGGCGCAGCCGCGCGGACGGTGCCGCTGCGCGACCACACGTACGACCTCGACGAGCTGCTGGCTGCGATCGGCCCGCGGACGAAGCTCGTCTACGTCTGCCACCCGAACAACCCGACTGGCACCGCGAACGGCCGCGAGGAGCTGGTCGGGTTCCTCGACCGGCTGCCGGAGCACGTCCTCTGCGTCCTCGACCAGGCGTACTTCGAGTACATCGACGACCCGGACTACGCCGACGGCGTCGAGCTCTTCCAGGAGGGCCGGCGGCTCGTCGTGCTGCGGACGTTCTCGAAGATCTACGGCCTCGCCGGCCTCCGGGTCGGCTGGGCGGTCGCACCGGCCGAGGTCGCCGCCGCGACGAGCAAGGTGCGGCGAGCGTTCGAGATCGCGTCGCTCGCGCAGGTGGCGGCGCTCGCGAGCCTCGGCGACCCCGCGGAGATCGCGCAGCGACGCGCGCTCAACGCTTCCGGCCGCGAGCGGCTCGCCGAGATCGCCCGCGCGCACGGGCTCCAGCCCGTGTGGCCGGCGCTCGGCAACTTCCTCTACCTCGAGGTCGGCGACGGGCGAGACGTGTTCGAGCGGCTGCTGCGCGAAGGCGTGATCGTGCGGCCGCTCAACGGCTTCGGCGCGCCCCAGGCGATCCGCGTGAGCGTCGGCACCCCGGAGGAGAACGAGCTCTTCGGCGCCGCCTTGGGACACGTCCTTTTGGGCGCCTCGTAACCGTCGCCGCACCGTGCTAGCGTCGGGCGGGCTCGTGAAGGCTCGCGCGACCGCTCAGCTCGCACCGCTCCACCTGCCCGGGTTCCGCAACCTCTTCCTGGCGACGCTCGGGTCGAGCGTCGGCACGCTGCTCGCCGCCGTCGCGCTCGCCATCGACGTGAAGGACCGGACGAACTCCGGCCTCTGGGTCGCAGCCGTCCTCATCGTCGAGTTCCTGCCGACCATTGCCGTCGGCTTGCTGCTCGGGCCTCTGCTCGACCGGCTCGAACGTCGCTCGCTGATGATCGCGGCGGACGTGCTGCGCGTCGGCGTGTTCGTCGCGCTGCCCTTCGCCGGAAACGCGGCGACGGTCGTGGGCCTGGCGGCCGTCGCCGGCCTCGCCACCGGCTTCTTCCGCCCCGCGGTGTACGCCGGCGTGCCGAACCTCGTCCCGGAGGACGAGCTGCCTCAGGCGAACGCGCTCCTGCAGACGGTCGAGAACCTGAGCTGGACGATCGGGCCCGTCGCCGGCGGTCTGCTCACCGCGGCGGCCGGGCCTGCGGCCGCGTACGGCATCAACGCGGCGTCGTTCGTGGTCTCGATCGCGCTCGTCGTCCGGATTCCGCCGCGTCTGCTGCAGAGCGAGCGCGCGCTCTCCCGGGGGCACTGGCGCGATCTCGCCGACGGGTTCGCCGCGGCGCTTCGATCGCGCTCGATGCTCGCCGTGCTGGTCGCCTGGGGGATCGCCTCGCTCGGGACCGGCGGCATCAACGTCGCCGCCCCCTTCCTCGCGAAGAACACGTTCTCGGCCGGCGACTTCGGCTACGGCCTGCTCTACGGCGCGACGGGTGCAGGGCTCGTGATCGGGAGCTTCGCCAGCGCCGCCGTCCTCGACCGGAGCGGCGTCGCGGTGGCCTATGCGGGGAGCCTGCTCGTGATGGGCATCGGCTACGCCGGCGCCGGCGCGAGCCCTGACATCTGGGCCGCGGCCGGCTGCTGCGCGGTGGCGGGCGCAGGCAACGGAGCCGCCGTCGCGTGCAACGCGCTGCTCGTCCAGCGCGCGACGTTCGACCGGCTGCGCGGCCGCGCCCTCACCTTCGTCATGAGCGCCACGTACGTCCTTGTCGGCGCGGGCGAGACCGGGGGCGGGCTCGCGCTCCACCGCGCGGGCGCACGCTGGATCTGGGGCGGCGCCGGCGCGACGCTGCTCGTCGCCACCCTCGCCGGCTGGGCGATCGCCCGCCGCCTCGGCGACGAGGAGCCGGCGGAAGCGGAGGCGCGGGCGAGAGCGGCGCCGGTCCCCGCCAACTGAGTAGGCTCCTCCGCGGTGGCCGGCCGCCGCGACTGGACGCGCGAGACCCTCGCCGCCGGCGTCCGCGAGGGCGACCGGCGCGCGCTCGCGCGGGCGATCACGCTCGTCGAGAACGGAGACCCGCTCGCGTACGACGTCGTCGCCGACCTCTATCCGCAGACGGGCGGCGCGTATTCCGTCGGTCTGACCGGGCCGCCGGGCGTCGGGAAGTCGAGCCTCGTCTCGTCGCTCGTCCGCCACGTCCGCGAGCGCGACGTCTCCGTCGGAGTGGTTTCCGTCGACCCTTCGAGCCCGTTTTCCCAGGGTGCGCTGCTCGGGGACCGGATCAGGCTCAGCGACCACTTCCTCGACCCGGAGGTCTTCATCCGCTCGATGGGGACGCGCGGACACCTCGGCGGCCTGGCCGAGGCGACGCTCCAGGCGCTGCTCGTGCTCGACGCGGCGGGGAAGGATCTCCTCTTCCTCGAAACGGTCGGCACGGGGCAGAGCGAGGTGGAGGTGATCGGGATAGCCGACACGGTGCTGCTCGTGCTGATGCCGGGGTCGGGCGACTCCGTGCAGGCGTTGAAGGCGGGGATCATGGAGATTCCCGACGTGATCGCGATCAACAAGATGGACCATCCGGCGGCGAAGACGATGCTCAACGAGGTGCGCTCCATCCTCGCCCTCGACCGCGGCCGCGAGTGGAACCCGCCGATCGTGCTGACGGAGGCGGTGCGCGGCGAGCACGTGCCGGAGCTGTGGGAGAAGATCGAGGAGCATCGTGCGTTCCTCGAGCAGAGCGGCGGCCTGGAGGAGCGGCGCCGCACGAACCTCGCGCGTGAGGTGTTCGCCGTCGCGTCGAGCCGCGCCAAGCGGCATCTCGAGCATGCGGTCGCCGACGACGCCGAGCTACGGCGGCTGCTCGCGGAGGTCCAGGCGCGGGAGCTCGACCCGCTGACGGCGGTGCGGGAGATACTCGAGAAGGTGTTCAGGATCGACGATGGCGACGAAAGCCCCGCCCGGGCTTCCTGAGATCGAGCGCGCGCGCGAGCGGCTCGACGGGGTCGCGCGCGTCACGCCGGTCTACCCCTCCGAGACGCTCTCGCGGCTCTCGGGCCGGCGCGTCGAGCTGAAGGCCGAGAACCTCCAGCGCACCGGCTCCTTCAAGGTCCGCGGCGCGTACGTGAAGGTCTCGTCGCTCGACGCGGAGCAGCGCGCGGCGGGCGTCGTGGCCGCGAGCGCGGGGAATCACGGTCAGGCGGTGGCGTGGGTCGCGCGCGAGCTGGGCGCGCACGCGCGGATCTTCATGCCCCACGACTCGCCGATGGCGAAGGTCGAGGCGACGCGCAGCTACGGCGCGGAGATCGAGCTGACAGGCCCTGCGATCGAAGAGGCGCTCGATGCGGCGCATGCGTACGTCGAAGAGGGCGGCGGTGTTCTCGTGCATCCGTTCGAGGATCCGCTCGTCATGGCCGGCCAGGGGACGATCGGGCTGGAGATCGCCGAGCAGGTCGAGGATCTCGAGACGGTGGTGATCCCGATCGGCGGCGGAGGTCTTGCTTCCGGAATCTCCCTCGCGCTGCGTGCCGTACGGCCGGGGTTGAGGATCGTCGGCGTGCAGGCGTCCGGGACGCTCGCCGGCGGCTCGGGCTACACGATCGCGGACGGGATCGCCGTCAAGACGCCCGGCGAGCTGACGATGTCGATCCTCCACGAGACGCTCGACGAGATCGTCGCGGTCGAGGACGAGCAGATCGCGGAGGCGATCCTCCTCCTCGCGGAGCGGACGAAGCTCGTCGTCGAGGGCGCCGGCGCCGTTGGAGTGGCGGCGATCGTCGCGGGGCGGGTCGGCGGGAGCGGGCCGGTGCTCGCGGTCCTCTCGGGCGGCAACATCGACGCCTCGCTCATGGTGCAGGTGATGCGGCGCGGTCTCGCCGCCGGCGGCCGCTACCTCGTCGTCAGGACGCGCGTGCCCGACCGTCCGGGGGAGCTCGCGAAGCTGCTCGGGCTGCTGGCCGAGGAGCGCGTTAACGTCGTCGAGGTCGAGCACCAGCGCGAGGCCGGCGGGGTTCCGGTCGGCCACACCGGCGTCGAGCTGACGCTGCTGACGCGCGACAGGTCGCACTGCGACGAGCTCGTCGCGAAGCTCCGGGCCTGGGGCTACCCGGTCGATCGCCTGGACTAGCTTCCTGACGCGCGAAGCCCGCTGAAGCCGAACGAGCGGCTTGTGGGAGCTAGGTTCCGCAGCGGCGGAAGGCGGTCGTCTCGTGACCGTTGGCGCGCCACGTGGCGACGCCCCCGTCCAGCACCGGGCGGGCGTCGACGCCGGCCGCGCGCAGGACGCTGGCGGCGACCGCAGCTCGTGCGCCGGTCTCGCAGATCGTCACGACCGGCCGCCCGTCGAGCAGGCCCGCCTCGGCCGCGCCCCGCGCCGTCCGGTACGGCAGGTGCCGCGAGCCGGGGATGTGACCGCCGTCGCGCTCGTCCTTCTCCCGTACGTCGAGCAGCTCGACCGTTTCGTCCGCGAGCAGCCGCTCGAGCTCCTCGAGCGAGACCGGCTCGAGGCGCTCGTCGCCGCCGCCCTCGCGCCATCCCGCGAGGTCGAAGATCGCAACGGCGTGCAGCGCGCGCGCCGCCTGCAGTGCCTCCGCCTCGCCGGCCGCGTCGATCACGAGCGTGCGCTCGGGCGGGAGGACGAACGCCGCCTTCGTCGCGAAGCTCGACCCGGAGACGGGCACCCCGATCGCACCCAGCCGGTGCCCGGCCGCGTACGCCTCCGTCGGCCGCACGTCGACCACGCAGGCCTCTGCGAGCACCGCGTCCACCTGCCGCAGCGGCGGCCGGGCCCCGACGAGCTCGCCGCGGTTCAGCTCGACGATCCGCTCCATGTTCGGCGGCCGCGGCGGCTGCGTGCCGGTCGCGGCGGCGACGAACCCCGCCTCGTCCTCGAGCAGCGCGTGGTTGAAGCGGCGCTCGAAGCCGATCGTCGTCGAGGCCTTCGAGCTCATGGCGGCGCCGCAGAGGGAGCCCGCGACGTGCCCGGGGAAGACCTCGACGCCGTCGCCGAGCTCGACGAGCCGGCGCAGGCTGTGGAAGAGCCCCTCCGCGCCCTCCTGCGCCTCGACCGCGAGATCCGGCCGGGCGACGTCGTCGACGAAGAGCGAGTCGCCCGTGAGCACCAGCCAAGGGGCGTCGCCCCGCGAGCGGTCGACGACCGCGAAGGCGCAGTGCTCCGGCCGGTGCCCGGGGGTGTGCAGCGTACGGACGACGACGTCGCCGAGCTCGAGCTCGCTCCCGTCCTCCAGCGGCTCGTGGGGAAAGGCGACCTTCGCCGCCGTGTGCACGTGGATCGGCACGCCGTGCTCCAGCGCGAGGCGGCCGTGGCCGGAGACATGGTCGGCGTGCGTGTGCGTCTCGAGGGCTCCCACGATGCGGAGCTCCCGTCGTTCCGCCTCCTCGAGCAGCGCCTCGATCGCGAACGGCGGGTCGACGGCGACCGCGACGCCCGCGGTCTCGTCGCCGACGAGGTAGGAGGCGCAGCCGAGGTCGTCGTCGACGAACTGCGTGAACAGCACGGCGCGACGCTACCACCGGCCTCCGCTATGTATCCGAAAGCGGCTCCGGAGCGGTTACGGCGACCTCGTCCCGCGCCTGCTCCTCCTCGAGCAGGCGCCACACGAACCAGCCGATCGCGAGCAGGAAGACGAGTGTCTGCTCGCCGTTCATGAAGATCCCGCCGAGGTTCTGGTCCCGCGCGGGCGAGAGCCCCCACAGGCGCGGCACGTGCTCGTAGAAGGCGTAGAACGGGCTGCTCGAGAAGATGTACGCGAGGCCGAGGAAGGACGAGCCGACGAAGGCGACCGCGAGAAAGGCGAGGCCGGCGGCGGGGGAGAGGCGGCCGCTCACGATCGGCCACCAGAAGAGGAGCCCGGCGGCGATCAGGATCGCGTGCTCCACGTTCAGTCCCCAGCCCGTGCGCAGCGCCCAGTCGTAGAAGACGGCGAGGTGGGTGCAGTACCAGGCGGCGAGCCACGCCGGAACGATCCATCGCGAGCGGACCCGGCCGAGACCGAGCCCGGCGAGCCGCTCCCGCATCGGCGGCGTCAGCCCGAGCATCACCAGCAGCGGCGCGACGTCCGCGATCAGCGCGTTCTGGAGCAGGTGGATCAGCAGCAGGTAGTGGGCCGCGATCGTCTCGAGCGGCGAGTCGAGCGAGGCCGCGATCAGGAAGAGCCCCGACGCGAACGCGACGACTCGCCACCGCGGCGGCGGCTCCCGCCGTGCGGCATGCCAGTAGAGGCCTGCCGCAGCGACGGCCAGGGCGAGGAAGAGCGGTTCGAAGCTGAACGCGGTGACGCTCACGCGGCCACGAGCGATCGCGCCTGGCTGCGGCGCATCCGCGGCCGTAGGAGGAGCACCACGCAGGTGGCCAGCGTCGCGAGCTGCTCGACCATCATCACGATCCCGGAGAGCTGCTGGTCGGTCAGCGCCGAGATCCCGTAGGCGCCGTGGTACCACGGGAAGAGCGGCGTGAAGGAGAAGACGAGCACATCCGTCAGCACCTGTCCGGCCGCTAACATCGCCGCCGCCAGCGCGACGCGGCCGCCGACGCTGAGGCGCCGGTGCGAGCCGGGGTCGACGAGCAGCGTCCAGGCGAGGATGCCGCACGCCGTCCAGCACACGTGCTCGAAGTCGTGCAGGTCCTGGTGCGCGAGCGCTGCGTCGTAGATCCGCGGCACGTGCCAGATCGCGAGGTTGGCCGCCCAGAGGCCGAAGGTGACCCTCGGCCGCAGCAGCGCCGACAGGACGCCGCGCAGCCAGCGGCTGCGGGCGAGCGGCGCGAGCACCGGTGCCGGCAGGAGGAAGACGAGCAGCGGCCCGCGCACGGCAGTGACGAGCAGCGCCGGGCCGAGGTCCCCGATGAGGACGTGCTGGCCCATGTGCGCCGCGAGGAGGTCGTCGTCCGCGATCCGGTCGAGCGGGCCGACGAGCGCGAAGACGCTGAGAGCCAGACCCGCGGCGAAGAGCGCGGCGCGGTCCCAGCCGGCGAGGTCTGCGCGGCCGCGCCTGCGCAGCCGGAGGACCGCCTGCGCGAACAGCACGGCCGCGACCGCCGCTGCGACGACCGGGAGCACACGCCGATTGTGCCCCTTACAGGCCCAGCTGGCGGGCGATGACCATGCGCTGCACCTCGTTCGTGCCCTCGCCGATCTCGAGGATCTTCTGGTCGCGGTAGAGCCGCGAGATCGCAAACTCGTCCATGAAGCCGTAGCCGCCGTGGATCTGGAGCGCCGCGTTCACGACGCGGTTGGAGAGGAGCCCGGTGTAGAGCTTGGCCTGCGCGGAGGCGAGCGCGAACGGCCGCCCCTCGTCCTTCAGCCACGCGGCGCGGCGGACGAGCTGCCGCCCCGCCTCGATCTCGGTCGCCATGTCGGCGAGCTGGAAGCGCACCGCCTGGAAGCTCGCGATCGGCTTCCCGAACTGGTGACGCTCCTGCGCGTACGAGGCGGCGAGGTCGTACGCGCCCTGCGCGAGCCCGACGCCCATCGCCGCGACCGAGATGCGGCCGCCGTCGAGGATCTCCATGAACTGCGAGAAGCCGCGTCCGCGCCCGCCGAGCAGGTTCCCCTCGGGGACGGCGCACTCGCGGAACGAGAGCTCCCGCGTGTCGGAGGCGTGCCAGCCGAGCTTCTTCATCGGCGGCGAGATCTCGTACCCGGGCGTCCCGTTCGGGACGATCAGGCTCGAAATCTCGGCTGTCCCCGCTCCGGCGCCGGCGGAGCCGCCGCCTCCGCTCTCGGCCGGCTCCGTCGAGCCTACGCCGGTGCCGGTGCGCGCGGTGATCGTGACGCAGGCGCTGATGTCGGTGCCGGCGTTCGTGATGAAGATCTTCGATCCGTCGATCACCCACGCTCCGCCGCGAAGCTCGGCGCGGGTGCGCGTCGCGCCGGCGTCGGAGCCGGCGTCCGGCTCGGTCAGGCCGAAGGCAGCCAGTCCCTCGCCCGAGGCCAGGCGCGGCAGCCATTCCCGCTTCTGCTCCTCGTTGCCGAACAGGAGGATCGGCATCGTCCCCAGCGAGGTGTGCGCCGCGACGGTGATCGCGACCGACGAGTCGATGCGCGTCAGCTCCTCGATCGCGGTCGCGTAGGAGACGGTGTCGCCGCCTGCGCCGCCGTACTCCTCCGGCACCGGCAGCCCCATCAGGCCGAGCTCGCCGAGCTCGGCGACGAGCTCGTACGGGAACCTCGCCTCGCAGTCGAGCTCCTCCGCGAGCGGCGCGACCCGCTTCTCCGCGAAGTCGCGCACCGTGCGGCGAACGAGCTCCTGCTCTTCGCTGAGGTCGAAGTTCAACTCAGGAGCCTGCCGAGCTCGGCGATCAGCCGTACGCCGTAGCCCGTGCCGCCGGGAACTCGCAGGTAGTCGCCGCGCGTGCGCTCGAGGAAGCCCGGGCCCGCCATGTCGAGGTGCGCCCACGGGCCGTCTCCCGCGAACTCGTGGAGGAACTCAGCCGCGAGCGCCGGCGATCCCTGCTTCAGGAACGAGCCGTTCTTCATGTCCGCGAACGCCGAGTCGATGTAACGGCGGTAGCGCGGGTGGAGCGGGAACGGCCACGCGAGGTCGCCGCTGCGGCTACCCGCCTCGACGATCCGGTCGCGCCACCCGTCGTCGTTCGCGAACACGCCGCCGTAGAGATCGCCGAGTGCGAGCTCCATCGCGCCCGTCAGCGTCGCGAGGTCGAGCACGTGGGTCGCACCCTCCCGCCGCGCGTACCAGAGCGCGTCCGCGAGGACGAGCCTCCCCTCGGCGTCGGTGTTGACGATCTCGATCGTCTTGCCGTTCGAGGCGCGCAGGATGTCGCCGGGACGGAAGGCGCCGCCGCCGGGGAGGTTCTCGGCGGCCGCGAGCAGCGCGATCGCGCGCACCGGCGTCTCCAGCGCCGCGAGCGCCCCGATCCCGTGCAAGGTGCCGGCGCCCCCTGCCATGTCGCCCTTCATGTCCGCCATTCCGGACGGCGGCTTGAGCGAGAGGCCGCCCGCGTCGAAGGTGATCGACTTGCCGACGAGGCCGAGCAGCAGGTCCGGTTGCGTCGGCTGCGGCGGCTCGTAGCGGAGCACGACCAGCCGCGGCTCGTTCCGGCTGCCCTGGCCGACGGCGAGGAGCGCGCCCATCCCGAGGTCGCGCAACTGCTCCGGCGTCATCGCGTCCGCCGTCAGGTGGTCGTGCTCGGCGGCGAGCACTTCCGCCTGCTCCGCGAGCACCTGCGGCGTGAGCTCGTTGGGCGGCATGTTCACGAGGTCCCGCGCGCGGTTCGCCCGCTCGGCGACGACCGCCGCGCGTTCGACCGCTTCGCGGAGCCCGGCCTCCTCGAAGTGGCCGATCACGATGCGCTCCGGCGCGCGCGAGTCGTCCTTCGCCTTCCAGCGGCCCGGCGAGTAGGAGCCGAGGATCGTCCCCTCGACGAGCGCCGCCGCCTGCTCGGGCAACGGCACCGGCAGCGTCTCTTCGAGCAGCCAGACGAGCGTTCCGCCGACCCGGGAGAGCGCGGTCGCGGCCGCCGCGGCCGCCGTCCGCAGCTGGTCGGCGTCGACGGCGTCGCGTGCACCGACACCGGCGGCGACGAGGCGGGGCGCATCGAGCTCGCCGTCGAGGTGGAGGAGAAGCGCCTCGCCCCGCTCGCCGCGCAGCTCTCCGCTCTCGCGGAGCCGGGCCAGCCGGCCGCCGAGCTTCTCGTCGACGATCCGCGCACCCTCGCCGCCGGGCGTCTGGGCGACGGGAAGCGCGATGGCGTCTGCGCGCTCCTGTCCGGGCAGAGCGATCCCGACGGAGGTGTTCATCGCGGCGCGATGCTAGCGGCTTCGTGCGTAGACTCGCCCCGCACCCGACAAGGAGCGACCAGATGGCCGAGACCGTCCAGGAGTTCTTCGACACGCTGCCCCAGCGGGCCGACGCGTCGAAGACGGAGGGGATGAACCATTCGTATGCGTTCGACATCGACGGCGCCGGCCAGTGGACCGTGAAGGTCGCGAACGGGACCGTGATCGTGAACCAGGGCGCGGAGGATGCGGACGTCACGATCAGCACCTCGCAGGAGGTCTTCGAGAAGATCGTCGCCGGCGAGCAGAACCCGACCGCCGCCTACATGACGGGCAAGCTCAAGCTCAAGGGCGACATGGGCGCGGCGATGAAGCTCCAAAAACTCTTCTAGACGCCGTGGCGGCTGAGTAGCGAGCGGGGGAAGCGCCCGCGTCTACGAAGCCGATTTCCGCCGACTCGCAGACGCGGCGGTAGCCGATCCGCTCGTAGATCGCGTTCGAGGTCGGGTTGGCGAGGTCGGTGTACAGGAAGCAGAAGCGGCGCCCGCCCGGGAACAGGCCGCCGTCGAGCAGCCGCCCGGAGAGCTCGGCGGTCAGGGCCGTCGCGTAGCCGCGGCCGCGGAGCTCGGGCGGCGTGTAGACCGGCCCGATGCGGATCCCGTTCGGCGTCTCGCCGCCCCAGCCGGCCAGCGAGACGATCTCGCCCGCGTCCTCCCAGAGCATCACGCCGAGGCGCGGCGAGCTCAGCCGCTGGTCGAGGGTCCTGGCGGCGCGCTCACGGGCCGGCGAGTCCTCGTGGAGTGCCTCCTCGCCGAACGCGATCCACATGCGCAGGACGGCTTCGCGGTCGTCGACGTTCGCCTTGCGCGCGGCTCCCGGCGGCTGTGGCGGAAGCACGACCTCGCCGAGCGCGTACACGCCCTGACCCATCCTCCGCCGCGCCTGCGAGCGGGTGCGCGCGGAGTAGAGCGCGGCGAAGCGCTCGACCTCGGGCAGCGCACCGACCACGCCGGGCAGCTCCTCGCCGGCGACCGCTTCGACGAGCGCCGCGAGGGCCTCGTCCGATTCCGGCCGCGCGAGGACGAGGTTGTACGGCGGCGTCCGCAGGCCGGCTGCAACGGGACGCCCGCCGTCGCGGACGAGCCAGAGCCGGTGCTCCTCGTAGAAGCCGTTGCGGACCGCGCCGGCGATCCCGAGGATGAGGTTGTGCCGCGCCTCGTCCGCGAGCAGGAGCGGCTCCGCCTCGCGCAGGAAGTCGTCCGGATCGGCGGCGAGCGCGACGGTCGTCACTCGTCGAGCTCCACCAGCACGGCGCCGCCGGCGACGCGGTCGCCCTCGGCGACGTGGACGGCGCGTACGGTCGCGTCGTACGGCGAGACGAGCGGCGTCTCCATCTTCATCGCCTCGAGTACGACGAGCGGCTCGCGGGCCCCGACGCGGGTGCCCGGGGCGGCGAGCACGCGGATGACGGTTCCCGGCATCGGCGCGACGAGAGCCGACTGCTCGCGGCCGGCACCGCCGTGGGCGTCACCCACCGCCTCGAGGTTCGGCGCGGGTCGCGGCGGCGGCGGGGGGAGGTTCAGCCGCCATGGGCCGTCCCACGCCGGCGCCGGAGCGGCCGCGGGCGGTTCGGAGAGCGGCGGGTGCTCCGTGAGGAACGCCGTCGTCACGCGTCCCGCGCGCACGAGCGGATGCGCGACGAGCCAGCGCAGGAACGGGAGATTCGTCGGGACGCCGGCCACCTCCGTCTCGCGGAGCGCACGGCCGAGACGGTCGAGCGCCTCCTCCCGCGTCCCGCCGTACGCGATCAGCTTCGCGATCATCGGGTCGTACGCCGTGCCGATCTCGTCGCCCTCGCGCACTCCTGCGTCGACACGGATCGCCTGCGGCAGCCGTAGCCGCTCGAGCCGTCCCGCTTGCGGCAGGAACGTCCGCGGGTCCTCCGCGTAGAGCCGCACCTCCACGGCATGACCGTGCAAGGAGCAGTCCGTCACCTGCCGGGACAGCGGCTCGCCCGCAGCGATGCGGAGCTGCTCGGCGACGATGTCGACACCTGTGACCAGCTCCGTCACCGGGTGCTCCACCTGGATGCGCGCGTTGAGCTCGAGGAACCAGAAGTCGCGGCCGTCCAGGACGAACTCGGCGGTGCCGGCGCTCTCGTAGCCGATCGCCCGGGCGAAGGCGACCGCGGCGTCGCTCATCCGCGCCCGCAGCTCCGGGTCGAGTGCGGGCGAGGGAGCCTCCTCGAGCACCTTCTGGTGGCGCCGCTGGACGGAGCAGTCCCGTTCGCCCAGAGCCGCGACGTTGCCCTGCCGGTCGGCGAGGATCTGGATCTCGACGTGTCGCGGACGCTCGACGTAGCGCTCGCAGAAGACGGTGTCGTCGCCGAACGCCGCCTGCGCCTCCCGTCGGGCGGCGGCGAGCGCGTCCTCGAGCTCGCCGGGCTCGCGCACGACGCGCATGCCGCGCCCGCCGCCCCCGGCGGCGGCCTTCACGAGCAGCGGGAAGCCGACCTCCTCCGGCGTGCCGCTGGGCAGAGTGGGCACACCCGCCGCGCGCGCCGTCTCCTTTGCCGCGAGCTTGTCTCCCCCGCCGCGGAGTGCCGCCGGCGGCGGGCCGACCCACGTCAGCCCTGCCTCCAGAACCGCCTCCGCGAGGGTCGGGCTCTCGGACAGGAAGCCGTACCCGGGATGGACGGCGTCCGCGCCGGCCTCGCGCGCGGCGCGCACGTGCTCGGCCGGATCGAGGTAGGAGGCGATCGCGACGACCGTGTCGGCCGACTCGGCGTGGAGCGCGCCGGCGTCGTCCGGCGCCGCGACCGCGACCGTCTCCATCCCGGCCGCGCGGCACGCACGGAACACGCGCAGCGCGATCTCTCCCCGGTTTGCGACCAGCAGACGGCGCATGAGCCGGAGTCTAGGTTTCGGCGCGACCCCGCTCGGGAGCCTCTAGTCTTCGGCGCGTCAGTCGGAGCAACGCGTGAGCTGGAGGTGGGGGAGCCGTGCGGCTGAGGTTCGCCGGAGCGCTCGGAGTAGTCGTGACGGTCGTGGCCGCGACCGGCGCAACCGCGCGCGCGAGCTCCGTCCTCCTGATCAGCGGGCACGGCTGGGGCCACGGTGTCGGGATGAGCCAGTGGGGAGCGTATGGCTACGCGCTCCACGGCTGGAGCTACCGGCGCATCCTGGGCCATTACTACCCGGGCACGCGCCTCACGCGCCTCGGCGAGCCGCGCGTTCGCGTCCTCCTCGTCCAGGGCGAGCAGGTCGCGACGGTCGGCTGCGCCGCGGCGATGCGGGTCGGCGACGGTAGGGGGCGCTGGTGGACGCTGCGCGCCGGGACGTACGGGATCGGGCCGAAGCTCGTGCTGCCGCCGCGGCGCGGCGGCCGCGGCCACGCCTTCCACCGCGTGGCGGAGTTCCGTTGCGCGGCAGCGCCGCTCGCGCTCGACGGCCGCCCCTACCACGGAGAGCTCGTCGCGCGCAGCGCGGGCAGGACGCTCTCGGTGGTCGACAACCTCCCGCTCGACTCCTACATCCGCGGCGTCGTGCCCTCCGAGATGCCGTCGCACTGGGGCATCGCCGCGCTCGAGGCGCAGGCGGTCGCCGCTCGCTCCTACGCCGTCTCCGAGCTGCGGCCCGATGCGTCGTACGACCTCCTGCCGGACACGCGCGATCAGGTCTACGGCGGTGTCGCCGCGGAGCGGCCGCGCTCCGACCGTGCGGTCTACGACACGACCGGCGAGGTGCTGAAATGGGAGGGCCAGGTCGCGCGGACGTACTACTCCTCCAGCTCCGGCGGCCGCACCGAGTCGGTGGAGGACGCTTGGAACGGCGCCGCGCTCCCGTATCTGCGCTCGGTCTCCGATCCGTACGACGCCTACTCGCCGCACCACGACTGGGGGCCGGTCGCGGTCTCGCCGGAGACCCTCGCCGCGCGACTCGGCGCCGGCGGCTCCGTCGTCGGCGTCCGCCTGGTGCGCGACGCCGGCTACCGCGTCTCGCAGGTCGTCGCCAGTCTCTCCTCAGGCGCGACCGTGCGCTGGAGCGGCGAGGACGTGGCGCGCACCCTGCACCTGCAGTCGACGTGGTTCTCGATCGGCCGGCTGAGCCTTGTACCGAGCGCGCCGCGCGTTCTCTACGGGCGCACCGTGCGCTTCGGCGCGCAGGCGACCGGCTCTGTTCCGGCGCTGCTCCAGACTCGCCGCGGCGCCGGCTGGCACACGATCCGACACGTGCACGGGACTACGACGGTCTCGCTGACGCCGCTGCAGAACGTGGAATACCGGCTCCTGCTCGGTAACACCGCGACGACCGCGGCCGTAGCCGTCGCGCCGCGGCTGCGAGTCGAGCCGGCCGGGCCGACGCTTCTGCGCGGCAGCGTCCAGCCGCGGTCGGACACTCCCGTCCGCGTGTGGCGGTGGGGGCCCGGCGGGTGGCGGGTCGTGGCCCGGCCGGTGGTCGGCCCGACCGGGACGTTCGCGACGCCGGTCCGCCTCAGGCCCGGCGGCTATCGGGTGACGGTCGACGCGGGCGGGACCTTCACGTCGACGCAGACGCGCCTGCACGTGACGCGCCGGCTGCTCGCCTCGCTGCAGCACTAGGCTCTGGGACATGAACCCCTTCCTGCTCGGCGGCGAGCTCGAGGTTCGCCGGCTCGGGTTCGGTGCGATGCGGATCGTCGACGAGCCGGAGGAGGGAAAGCGCGTGCTTCGCCGCGCGCTCGAGCTCGGCGTCAACCTGATCGACACGGCCGACATCTACGGCGCCGGGCGGAGCGAGGAGCTGATCGCCGAGGCCCTCCACCCGTATCCGGACGGGCTCGTGATCGCGACCAAGGGCGGCCTGGGCTACGGACTGCAGGAGCGGAGCTGCGACAGGAGGGCAAGATCCGGCTGATCGGGCTCTCGAACGTCTCGGTCCCGCAGCTGCGGGCGGCGCAGTCGGTGACGACCATCGCCTCGGTGCAGAACGAGTACAACCGCGGCCTGCTTACATCCGGCGAGGTGCTCGACGCATGCGAGCGGGACGGGCTCGGCTTCTTCCCGTGGTCGCCCTTGGGCGAGGGACTCGGAGATCCGGCGGACGAGGTGCGCTGGCTGCTCGACCGCTCGCCGGTCATGCTCCCGATCCCGGGGACGTCGAAGGTCGCGCACCTCGAGGCGAACATGCGCGCCGTCGCGTGAGCGGCGGCCCTGTCTGGGGAGCGGCGAGCACCGACCTGAACGCCACGCTCCTCGAGTGGCAGCCGGGCGACGGGCCGCCGGAGCACGTGAACGAGGAGCGGGACGTCCTCGTCGTCGTCGTTGCCGGCTCGGCGACGCTCGCGGTGGACGGAGAGGCGTGCGAGCTCGGCGTTGGGGAGGCGCGGATCGTCGACAAGGGGTCGCGGCGAGGGCTGGTCGCCGGGCCGGAGGGCGTCCGCTACCTCACCGCCCACACGCGCCGCGGCGCGCTCGGCGTCAAGCGCTTCTGACGTTCGCGTGCGGCTGCGAGCAGCCTGGCGGCCAGGTAGGCGGCGAACGAGATCGCGGAGATGAAGAAGCTCGTCGGCCACGGCTTCTCGAGCGAGAGGAGGATCCCGCCCTCCGTCGAGACGAGCGCGATCGCCACGCTGAGGAGGAGCGCGACCGCCGGCCGACCGGTCAGCCGCTGCGCCGCCGCAGCCGGCGTGATCACGAGCGTGAGGACGAGCAGGACGCCGACGACCTGGATCGCCTCCGCCGTCGTCAGCGCGAGCAGGAGGAAGATCCCGACCGAGAGCGCGCGCAGGGGCACGCCGCGGGCGGCGGCGATCTCCGGGTCGACGCTCGAGAAGAGCAGCGGCCGGTAGAGCACGGCGACGCCTGCGAGCACGATCGCGGCGACGATCGCGAGGTCGCGCAGCTGCGCGTCGGAGACTCCGACGATGCTGCCGAAGAGGAGGTTCGTCGCCTCGGTGGCGTAGCCCTGGTAGAGCGAGAGGAAGAGGACGCCGACGCCGAGCCCGAACGCCAGCACGGCGCCGATCGCGCTGTCCCGCTCGCGGCCGCGGAGGGAGAGCGCGCCGAGAACGAGCCCGACGAGGAGCGAGCCCGCGAACATCCCGAGCACCGGGTCGAGGCCGAGCACGAGTGCGCCGGCGGCACCCGTGAAGCCGAGCTCCGAGATCGCGTGGACGGCGAAGCTCATCCCGCGGGTGACGACGAACACGCCGATCGTCCCCGAGACGACGGCGACGACGGCGCCCGCCCAGAGGGCGGTGTGCACGAAATGCTGGGCGAGCAGCTCCGTGAACATCAGTGCGCGTGCTCCCCGACGTGGTGGACGTGCTGGTCGTCCGGCGTCCCGACCACGACGACGCGGCCGCGCACGCGCAGCACGTCGACGTCCGTCCCGTAGAGGCGCGAGAGCGTCTCGGAGGTCATCACCTCGTCGGGCGAGCCGATCGCCCAACGGCCGGGTGCGAGATAGAGGACGCGGTCGACGCTGTGCAGCACCGGGTTGACGTCGTGCGTGACGAAGACGACCGGAGTCCCGGCCGCCCGGCGCCTCCCGTCCAGCAGGTCGACGACGCCGCGCTGGTGCGCGAGGTCGAGCGAGAGGAGCGGCTCGTCCGCGAGCAGGAGCACCGGGTCGGAGACGAGCGCCTGCGCGACTCGCAGCCGCTGCTGCTCGCCGCCGGAGAGCCGTCCGACAGGTGCGTCGGCGTATCCGGCCGCCCCCACCTCCGCCAGCGTGCCGTCCACCCGCTCGCGCCCCGCCTCGTCGAGGCGGCCGAACCCCCAGCGATGGCCGTCGAGGCCGAGCCGAACGAGGTCGCGGCCGCGCAGCGCGAGCTCCCGGTCGAAGACCCGCTGCTGCGGGATGTAGCCGATCCGGCCGCAGCGCTCGCGGGGCGGGCAGCCGTCGATGCGGACGCTGCCCCCGGAGGGCGCGAGCAGCCCGAGCAGGATGCGGAGGAGCGACGTCTTCCCCGTCCCGTTCGGGCCGAGCACCGCGAGCAGCTCGCCGCGCTCCAGCTCGAAGCTCAGGTCCTCCCAGAGCACGCGCTCGCCGAAGCGGAGGGAGAGCCCTTCTGCGGCGACGACGCTCATCGCGCCAGAGCGCTCGCGAGCAGCCTCGCCTGGGCGAGCTGCCACTGCTGGAAGCTCAGGTGCGGCGGCAGCGTCTCGGTCACCGGGGCGATGCCGATCCCGGCCCGGCCGGCCTTGGCGACGAGCGACCGCGTGATCGGCGAGACGGTCTGCTCGTTGTAGAGGAGCGCGCGGATCCGGTGCTTCGCGATCAACGCATCGACCGCGGCGACCGCAGCGGGCGGCGGCTCGGTCCCGTCCTCGATCGCGCGCGTGAACGCGGCAGGTCCGAGGTTCCGCAGGCCGGCGGCCGCGACGAGGTAGCCGGGGACGGGCTCGGTGTACGCGACGGGCGCGCCGGCGAAGCGCGACCGGATGGCGGCCACCTCCCGCCTCAGCGGGGCGAGGGAGCGTTCGAAGCGGTGAAGCCCGCTACGGTAGGCGACCGCATGCGGCGGGTCGGCCTCTGCGAGCGCGCCGGCGATCGCGGACGCGATCCTGTCGAGCCGGGGCACGGCGTACCAGAGGTGCGGGTTTGCGTCGGAGCCGTGGACGCCGAGGACGTCGGCCATCGTGACGACGATCCGGCGCTTCGAGGGCGCGGCGTCTTCGAGCTTCGTCATGAATGCGTCGTAGCCGAGGCCGTTCTGGATCGCGACTGCCGCGCCGGCGACCGCGAGCCCGCCGGCGGTACCGGGCTCGAACAGGTGCGGGTCCGCGTTCGGGTCCGAGAGGATCGACGTCACCGCGACGTCCGCACCGCCGATCTGCTCGGCGATGTTCCCGTAGGCGTTCTCGGCGGCGACGACCTTCACAGGTCCGCCGGCCTTCGTGCTTCCGCCGCCGCAGGCCGGAAGGAGGAGGACTCCAGCGAGAAGGAGAACGATTCTCAATCGCATTGGAGCTAGGATATGCGGCGTGACCACGGCCTCGCAAGACCTCGCCGCGCTGCTCGCGCGCAACGGCGTCCGGGCGACGCCGCGCCGGCTCGAGGTGCTCGAGGAGCTCGCGCGCGAGCGCGACGACGTCACGGCCCAGCGGCTCTGGAGCCGCCTGCGGGAGCGGGGGTCGGGCGCAGGGCTCGCCACCGTCTACCGCACCCTCGCGCTCCTGAGCGAGAAGGGGGTCGTCGACGCCCTGTCGCACCACGGCGGCGAGCAGTGCTACAGGCTGTGCGGCGACGAGCACCACCATCATCTGCTCTGCGAACGCTGCCACCGCGTGGTCGAGCTGCAGGAGTGCGACCTCGACGGCTGGGTCGCCGCGGCGGCGAGCCGGCACGGCTTCGTCGCCACCGACCACCGCGTCGAGATCAGCGGCCTCTGCCGCGACTGTCGCTAGACGTCGTCGGCTGTGATCAGCTCCGCCTCGTAGATCCGTTCGAAGGGCAGGCCCGCCCGCTCCTGTGCCGTCTCGACGTCGCTCGGCGAGTCGCCCTCGAACAGGCAGTAGCACTTCTGCTCCGACGGGACGAAGGTCGAGCGCAGGTAGCGGACCGGCGTCCCCTCGGCGGCCATCTGCGACGTCGCGCTCTTCGCAGCGCCCGCCGCTGCCGGAAGCTGGTCGCTCGTAAAACCGGGCAGCGATCGCTCCACCATGTACCTGGGCATCTCGGCTCCTTTCGCTTCGGCTGCCCAGGGATTATCGTCGTCGGACAGATGGGGCGCCACCTGGCCGTCGTCTTCGCCGACCTCCAGAGTCACGGCGACGCGTGGTCGAGCGTGCCGCGCGACCGGATGGTGGCGACGATGGGCGAGTACCGCTATCTCGCCGAGTCGCTCGCGAGCCAGTTCGGCTGCCTCTACCGCGAGTGGGCGGGCGACGGCCACATGTTCCTGTTCGAGCGGCCCGACGCGGCTGCCCAGTTCGGGCTGAAGCTGGGCGAGAGCTGGCGCGACGCGAACGCACGGCTCGTCGAGGAGCGCGAGGCGCCGTTCCTGTCGCTACGGCTCGGCTGCCACTTCGGCGAGTGCACGCGCATGGACGGCGACGAGGGCTGGATCGGGCGCGCGAACGTGGTCGCGAAGAGGGTCGAGTCGTGCGCCGAAGCCGATGAGTTCTACGTCACCGCGAGCGTCCTCGACCTGATCGACCTGCCGCTCTACGCGTTCGGCGAGGCCGGCGTCCATGAGCTGAAGGGCGACGCGCTGCCGCAGCGGACGCTCTACCGGCTCGAGAGCTTCGACGAGGCCGCGCTCGAGCGGAAGCCGGAGGAGGCGCTCGGCGCCGAGGACTGGTTCCTGCGCGGTGTCGCGCTGATCGGTACCGAGAGGGAATGGAGCGAGGAGGAGGCGGACTGTTACCGCCGCGCGCTCGAGCTGCGGCCCGACTACCCGGAGGCACACGTCAACCTCGCTGTCCTCCTGCGCGCGCGCGGCGACGCGGCCGGCGCCGGCCAACATTACCGCGAGGCGCTGCGCGTGCGCCCGGAGCATCCGGAGGCGCACTACAACTACGCGATCCTCCTCGCCGGCCGCGGGAACGCGAAGGCGTCGCTCGAGCATCTCGAGGAGGCGTTGCGGCTGCGTCCGGACTACGGGGACGCGCACCACGCGTATGCGAACCTCCTCGGAGGACGCGGCGACGGGCTGGCCGTCGAGCACTACGAGGCGGCGCAGCGGCTGCGGCCCGACGACGCGGCTACCCATGTCGACTACGCGATCCTCCTCGAGCGACTCGGCGACCTCGAGGCGGCGACTCGCCATTATCAGGAGGCGCTGCGGGTTCGCCCCGATCCCGCCGCCCACTACAACTACGCGCTCTCGCTCGAGAGCCGCGGCGAGCCGACCCTCGCGGAGCTCCACTACCGGGAGGCGGTGCGGCTCTGGCCGGGCTACGGCGAGGCGCACAACAACCTCGCCATCCTCCTGCAGCAGCGCGGCGAGCTCGAGGAAGCGGAGGAGCACTATCGGGCCGCACTCGACGCGCGGCCCGAGGATCCCGAGGCGCACTACAACTACGCGCTTCTGCTGCGGACTGCGGGGCGAGCAGAGGAGGCGGAGCTTCACCTCCGGACCGCGCACGAGCTCGCGCCCGAAGTACCGACCTTCCAGTCCGCGCTCGAGCGAACGGACTCCTAGTCCGCTGGTGTAGGAGCGCCGCTACGAGCGCCAGCTCGGCGGCCGCTTCTCGAGGAAGGCGCGAAGGCCCTCCTGGCCCTCGTCGCTCGTCCGCCGCTCGGCGATCCACCTCGCCGTCTCGGGGCCGTCCGGCCGCTCGCGCACCAGCCGCTTCGCCCAGCGTGCCGCGCGTGGGCCGGCTGAGAGGAGCTCGTCGACGACGCGCTCTACGGCGGCGTCGAGGTCCTCCGCGACCTCGTGCACGAGGCCGATTCGCAAGGCGGCCTCGGCGTCGAACCGCTCGCCCGTGACGAAGTAGCGCCGCGCCGCGCTCGGGCCGATCTTCGCGAGCGCGAACGGCGAGATGACCGCGGGGATGATCCCGAGCTTGACCTCGGAGAACGCGAAGACGGCGTCCGGCGCCGCGACGGCGACGTCCGCCGCGGCGACGAGGCCGGCGCCGCCGCCGAGCGCGTGCCCCTGGACGCGGACGACGACCGGCGCCGGAGACCCGTCGATCGCCTCGAGCATCGCGCGCAGCGCGTTCGCGTCCGCCACGTTCTCCTCGTAGGAGAGCCCAGCGGAGGAGCGCATCCACTCGACGTCGGCGCCGGCGGAGAAGCTCGGGCCCTCGCCGGCCAGCACCACCGCGCGGGCGCGGCCGACGTCGACGAAGGCCTCCGCGAGCTCCCCGATCACCGCCGCGTCGAAGGCGTTCCGCCGGTCGGGTCGCGCGAGCGTGATGCGCAGGACGTCCCCGTCGCGCTCGATACGGAGGTTCGCCGCCACGGGCGGAGAGCTTAGAGTCCCGCCATGCTGCGCGGAGCGCTCGCCGCCGCGGTCACGCCGCTACGCGACGGCAGGTCCGACCAGGCGGCGGTCGGGCCGTACGTCGACTTCCTCGCCGGGCACGGCCTGGACGGCGTCCTCGCGCTCGGGACGACCGGAGAAGGCATGCTCTTCACGCCCGAGGAGCGGCGGGAGGTCGCCGCGTCGTATGTCGAGTCCGCGCGCGGACGGCTGCAGGTCGCCGTCCACTGCGGCGCCCAGAGCACGCGCGACACCGCCGCCCTCGCCGAGCATGCCGCGGCCACGGGCGCCGACGCCGTCGCGGTGATCGCGCCGCCGTACTTCCCGCTCGACGAGCAAGAGCTGCTCGCGCACTTTGAGGCGGCCGCGCGGGCGTGTGCGCCGCTGCCGTTCTACCTCTACGAGTTCGAGGCCCGAAGCGGCTACGCGATCCCGCTCGCCGTGATCGAGCGGCTACGCGAACGCACTCCGAACCTCGCCGGGATGAAGGTCTCCGACGCGCCCTGGGAGCGGCTCGAGCCGTATCTCGTCGAGGGGCTGGACGTGTTCGTCGGCGCCGAGGCGCTCCTGCTGCCGGGGCTCGACGCCGGCGCCGTCGGCACCGTCTCCGGGCTCGCGGCGAGCTTCCCCGACGCGGTCGTCCCGCTCGTCCGCCACCAGACGCCGGAGGCGGCGGAGCGGGCGGCGGCTCTGCGGGCGGCGCTCCAGCGCTTCCCCTTCCACGCCGCGTCCAAGACGGCACTCGCCGCGCGCGGCGTCCCTGTGGCGCCCGAGGTGCGTGCGCCGCTGCGCGGGCTGAGCGACCCCGAGCGCGCGGAGGTCGAGGCGATCGTCGCGGCCTGGCGCGGGTGAGCCTCCTCCGGAAGGTCATCCTGGCCGCGGCCGACAGCGCGCGGCTGCAGCGCCTCGTCCAGCGCTACGGCTTCCGGCTCGGCGCGGCCCGCTTCGTCGCCGGCGAAAGCCTCGACGACGCGGTGCCCGTCCTGCGGCGACTGAACGAGACCGGCCTGCTCACGAACACGACCCTTCTCGGCGAGGGTGTGCGCGACCAGGCGGAGACCCGCACCGTCGTCGCGGCGTACCGAGACGTGCTCGACCGGATCGCGGCCGAGGAGCTGCGGACGAACCTCGCGCTCAAGCTCACGCACCTGGGCCTGGCGATCGACGAGGAGCTCGCGCACCGCAACGTCGGCGAGCTGGTCGAGCACGCGGCGCGCGTCGGCAACTTCGTGCGCATCGACATGGAGGAGTCGGCGCACGTCGACGCGACGCTCCGCATCTATCGCCGCCTCCGCGAGGCCGGCCACGGCAACGTGGGCACCGTCCTGCAGTCGTACCTCCGCCGCAGCGACGAGGACCTCCGCGGTCTGCTCCCGCTCGCGCCCAACCTCCGCATCGTCAAGGGCGCGTACCTGGAGCCGTCGGAGGTCGCGTACCCGGAGAAGCGCGAGGTCGACGCCGCGTACGTGCGGCTGCTGGAGGCTTCGCTCGCGGGTCGAGGCTTCACGGCGATCGCGACGCACGACGAGTCGCTGATCGAGCACGCGGTCGCCTTCACGCGCGAGCACGGGATTCCGAAGGAGCGCTTCCAGTTCCAGATGCTCTACGGCGTCCGGCCGCGCCTGCAGCTCGACCTCGTCCGCCGCGGCTACGACGTCCTCGTCGCGACGCCGTTCGGGCCGCAGTGGTACCGCTACCTCATGCGGCGGCTCGCCGAGCGGCCCGCCAACCTGCTCTTCTTCCTGCGGAATCTCGTTCGGGCATGAGCTCCGATGCGAGGACGGCGGCGAGCGCGACGAGCGCGAGGTCGCGGGCGAGCAGGTACCACCACCCCGGCGAGGCGTACCGGAGCGCGAGCGGCCAGTAGTTCCACGGGAACCACGTCTGCGTGAGGCCGAGCGCGACGAGCAGGAGCGCGCCGGCGACCACGCCCCGCCGGCCGCGCACGAGCGGCACGAGTGGGACGAGCCAGATCAGGTACTGCGGCGAGAGCACCTTGGCGAAGGCGACGAGCGCCGCGACGGCGGCGGCGGCGGCGACGAGGAGCGCCTCGGCGTCGGCATTTCGCCGCAGCGAGAAGAGGATCCAGACCGCCACGACGGACGCCAGCTCGAATGCGGTCGAGAGATCCGCCGCGACGCGAGTGCCGGCGCCGCTCAGCGCCTGGCTGCCGTCGACGTACACCGTGAAGAGCGGGTGCATACCCAGGTGCGACGCCGCCATCAGCGCGACGGCACCGAGGCTCTCCACCTGCAGCGGCCGGCTGAGCTGGCCGCGCAGGCTCGCCTCCAGCCCGCCGGGCGAGAGAACGGCGAACGGCACGAAGCAGGCCGCCGCCACCACGGCGAACGCTGCGACGCCGAGAAGGGCCGCACGCCGCCCGCGCCGCCGCCAGAGGTACGCGACGGCGAGCGGGAGCAGCACGCCCGGCCAGAGCTTGGCGGCGAAGCCGAGCGCGAGCAGCGCTCCGGCCGTGACCGGCCGCTCGCGCACGAGGCCGGCGACCGCGGCGACCGCGAGCAGCGCCGGCCAGAGGTCGAAGCGCGTGTCGAAGAGCGAGCCGAGCACGAGGGGCGAGACGCCGATCAGCAGCAGAGCGGCCCAGGCGCGGAGCGCTCCCCCGCCGACCCCCCGCACGACGCTCGCCGCGGCGCCGAGGCATCCTGCGCCGCAGACGCCCATCGCAACCGCGAACGAGGTCGCGTAGCTCCACGGCAGGTACGAGGGGAGGAGCATGGCTGGCAGCGCCGCCGGCGGGTACTCGAAGGCGAAGTCGCGGTACGGGACCTGGCCGGCCCGAACGATCCCGGCGTAGTTCGCGTAGAGCGGGACGTCCGACAGCTGTCCCTGCTCAAGCCAGCGCTGGAGGACGTAGAAGGACAGCCCGAGGAGTGCACAACCGGCAACCGCCGCGGCGGTCGCGGGCGCACGGGCGCGCATCACTCGACGTCGAACTCTTCGGCGACCACGGGCTCCTCGCCGAGCAGCGCCTGAATGCCCTCGAGATCCGGCAGCTGCTCGCCGAAGCTGATCAGCCCGAAGCGGTCCTGCGCCGCGTTCGAGATCCAGAGGTCGCCCTCCGGCAGGCGCGGCAGATGCTCGCGCAGCTCCTCGAGCGTCGTCTTCGACTCGTACAGGTTCCAGATCAAGATGCGTGCCACCATCGCCCGATCACATCCGGAAGACGCCGAAGGTCGTCTCGGGAACGGGTGCGTGCCGCGCCGCCGCCAGCCCGAGCGCGAGCACCCGCCGCGTGTCGAGCGGGTCGATGATCCCGTCGTCCCAGAGCCGCGCCGTGGAGTAGTACGGGTTCCCCTCCTCCTCGTACTTCGCCATGATCGCGTCCTGGTCGACGACGCCGACGATCGAGAGGACGGTCGCCGCCTGCTCGCCGCCCATCACCGAGATGCGGGCGTTCGGCCACATCCAGAGCTGGCGCGGCGCGTACGCACGGCCGCACATCGCGTAGTTGCCGGCGCCGAACGAGCCGCCGGTGACGACGGTGAACTTCGGCACCTGCGCGTTCGCGACCGCCATCACGAGCTTCGCGCCGTCGCGGGCGATCCCGCCGGCCTCGTACTCGACGCCGACCATGAACCCGGTGATGTTCTGGAGGAATACGAGCGGGATCCGCCGCTTGCAGCACAGCTCGACGAAGTGCGCCCCCTTCTGCGCCGACTCCGCGAAGAGGACGCCGTTGTTGGCGAGGATCCCGACCGGGTGACCCTCGATCCGCGCGAAGCCCGTCACGAGCGTCTCGCCGTAGAGCTGCTTGAACTCCTGCAGCCGCGAGCCGTCGACGATCCGGCCGATCAGCTCGCGCGGGTCGACCTGGTGGCGGAAGTCCTCCGGGATCAGGCCGTACAGGTCGGACGCGTCGAGGGCCGGCGGCTCCGGCTCGGCCACGTCCCACGGGTCGGCGGGGCGGACGTGGAGATTGCGGACGATGCCGCGCGCGATCGCGAGCGCGTGCTCGTCCGACGTGGCGTAGTGGTCGGCGACGCCGGAGCGGCGAGTATGGACGTCCGCGCCGCCGAGCTCCTCCGCGCTCACCTCCTGGCCGGTCGCCGCCTTCACGAGCGGCGGGCCGCCGATGAAGATGGTGCCCGTCCCCCGGACGATCACGGTCTCGTCGCTCATCGCGGGGACATACGCGCCGCCCGCGGTGCAGGAGCCCATCACGACCGCGATCTGCGGTATCCCCGCGGCCGACAGCTGCGCCTGGTTGAAGAAGATGCGGCCGAAATGGTCCCGGTCCGGGAAGACCTCCGCCTGCAGCGGCAGGAAGGCGCCGCCGGAGTCGACGAGATAGATGCACGGGAGCCGGTTCTGCTCCGCGACCTCCTGCGCACGCAGGTGCTTCTTCACCGTGAGCGGGAAGTAGGAGCCGCCCTTGACGGTCGCGTCGTTGGCGACGATCACGCATTCGCGGCCCTCGACGACCCCGATGCCGGTGACGATGCCGGCGCCGGGCGCGTCGCCTCCGTAGAGGTCCCACGCCGCGAGCGCGTTCAGCTCGAGGAAGGCGGTGCCCGGATCGACGAGCCGGTCGACCCGCTCGCGGGCGGGCAGCTTGCCGCGCGAGCGGTGGCGCTCATAACATCGCCGCCCACGCCGGTTGAGTTCTCGCCGTAGAAGACGTGCTCGGCTG
>JAVKST010000004.1:0-46043 GCA_039583515.1 Gaiellaceae bacterium | reverse complement strand
GCTCGCCGGCGGTCAGTTCGCAGACGACGTCAAGGCCGCGCGCACACTCTTCCGCGAGATCGAGGCGAGATTCAGCGACCCCACCGGCTACGCCGCCCAGAGCTACGTCAACCAGGCCCGCCGCGTCGACCCGGGAGCAGACCCGGCACAACTCGCGCAAGACGCCGTCGGCGCGATCGCCGAATTCATCGCCGCCCTCAATCTCACCTAACGCGTCGTAACGGCCGAGACTCGCGCTGCGGGCGCACAGTGGCCGGGGGCCGCCCTGGGGGCCGTTCTGTCGGCCGCTCTGTCGGCCGGTCCGGACCGGCCCACCCGTGCACGGTCGAAGCTCCTGCACGTCGGCCGTTTCGGCGCTTCGGCCGAGCTCGCGACATGGTGGTGGAAGTCGCTGATGGTGCGGGATATGCCTCGACGGCTATCGCCGCGAACTGGAAGTGCCTCCGGAGTCGAGCTAAGGTCGTCGACCCGCTAGACAAATGCCCCGGCGGCGAGGAAGCGCCCCGGGGCCGGCAACGGAGGTTGAGCTCCGATGCAATCGAAGGCTAACCCGCGCCCGCGGCGGCGGCCGGTCGCCCGCCACCCCGGCATCTACTACCGACCGCACGCTGGTGGCCGCGTCGGACCGCCGTACGAGATCGCCTACCTCGACTCGACCGGCCGACGCCGCTGGGAAGTCGTGCACGGCAGCCTCGACGACGCCGAGGCACGGCGAGCCGAGTTGCGGCTGCGTCGCCGTCGGGGTGAGCGGATCGAACCGACCACGGAGCGCTTCGCCGAGTACGCACTCGAGTGGCTGGAACGGCAGTCGACCCGCGACCGCACGCGCGAGGTTCACAGCTGGGCGCTTCGCCAGCATCTGATCCCGTACTTCGGCAGACGGCGGATCGATCGGATCACCGTCGACGACGTCGCCGCCTTCATCGTGGTGCTGCAAGACAAGGGGCTGCGCGGCTCGACTGCGAACACGGCGCTGCGCTCGCTGTCGCGCATCCTCTCGCACGCCGCCCGGCGAGGCGCGATCCCGATCAACCCGTGCAGTCAGCTCGAGCGCGGCGAGCGGCCGAAGCTGAACGACACGCGACCACATCGCATCCTCAGCCTCGACGAAATGCACGCCGTCCTCGCGAACAGCGAGTGCACGCTCTACCGCGGCCTCCTCGAACTGCTGTTCACCACCGGGCTGCGAATCGGCGAGGCGCTCGGACTCGCCGTCGGCGATCTCGACGTCGAGAACTGCGTGATCCGCGTCGAGTACCAGCTCGGCCGCGACGGCACCCGCAGCCCTCAAGACCGAAGAATCACGCCGCGCAATCGACATCCCGCCGCAACTGATGCGGCGGCTCGTCGCCCTCACGCACGAGCGCGGAACCCACACCGACCCCGAGGCGTTCGTCTTCGCCAGCCGCAACGGCAGCGGCATCGAACGGAAGGTCGCCCGCGAAGCGCTCAAGCGAGCCGTCAAGAAGGCCGGCATCACCGCCCCGCGCCGACCCTGCACGACCTCCGCCACAGCCACGCCAGCATGCTCATCGCGCTCGACACCTCGATCGTCGAGATCCAGCGACGCCTCGGCCACCGCAAACCCGACACCACCCTGCGCATCTACGCGCACGAGTGGAAGTACAACGCAGCACGACGCAGCCAGGTCGGACGCCAACTCGGCGAACTCTTCGAAGCGACCCGGCAGCTCACACCTCGCGAACGGAAGCCGCTCGCGCTTCCCACCCGCCGGAGGCACCAGCAGCCAAGAGTCGCAGTAGGCTCGCTGCATGCCGTCGCAAGCTCGTCTTGACCTTGAACTCCGCCTCACTGACGTCGACGAGCTGATCGAGGCGCACGGGTTGATCACCGGCGGGAGAGTCGGCCGTCCGATCGAACGGAAGGGCGCGGCGGTCACGAGGGCCGGGATCGTCCTGCTCGCCGCCGCGATGGAGGCATTCGTCGAGGATCTCTACGAGGAGACTGCCCCGCTTGTCTGGCCCGGCGCCGCCACCGCGGAGCTGAAAGTTCTCTTCGACAACACGAGCCGGCGGCTAAACAACGCTGATGTTCGGAAGACCGAGCTGCTGTTCTTCAACCTCGGACTTCCCTGGGCGCTCGGGGACGTGCGCTGGCAGAAGTTCTCGAACGTCACATTCAAAAAGTCGCTCAACGATCTCGTCGAAAAGCGAAACCAGATTGCTCACGGCAACAAGAAAGGAACGGCGCGGCTTGCTCAGCTGAAGCGCTGGAAGGCACTCGTCAAGAATTACTCCATCCGGCTCGAAGCGATCGTGGCTGATCACGTCGAAGATCTGACGGGCACGAGACCAAACTGGTGAGCAACTAGGCGACGGCTGGCGCGGCCGACCTGTGATGGCTGCCGAGCCGTCCCCACGGATTCGACCCCCTCCTTGCAGGAACGGGCTCAAGCTTTGGTGCCGCCGTCCAGGGACCTCGCAACCCCGCTCCGCATCAGCGATCTCGACGCCGGGGATGGAGCATTTATGGAGCAGAGCGGACGCAAACGGTGGCAACCGGTGGCAAATCACTCGGGCCCGAAAACGGCTCACAAGCCAAAATCGTTGCCACCGGTTGCCATTAGTTGCGTGCACAAGTATATGGTAAGGAGGGGGTCGACGGTTCGAGTCCGTCAGAGGGCTTCCCTATTCCGCCTGCTCAGCCATCGTTTTCGTCTTCAGGGCTGACGCCGATGGAAGTCTTCGGCGTCCACGCAGCGTCCACCAGCGTCCACGGCGCGTTGAGCGCGTCGAGAAGCTTGATCGCGTGCTCGCGTCCGTCGCGGGCGAGGTGGTCGTAGTGGCGGTCGATCATCGTCAGGCTGGCGCCCATGTAGCGGGAGAGGTCGAAGGTTGAGATGCCGGCACGCAGGACGAAGGTCGCGAGGGTGTGCCGGAGATCGAGATCCGCCGAAGCGGCGTGATTACCGCCACCTTCTGGGCCGGTCGCCACTGGAAGGGTCGGAAGTGGTGGATGTCGAGGTAGCCGCCCCGCTCGCCCGGAAACAGCAGCGGCGAGCCGTGGCCGTCCCTGACCCGGTCGAGCGCGTCGAGCGCCCGGGCTTGCAGCGGCACGGCGCGCGTGCTCGCCTCCGTCTTCGGGATCTTCAGCTCCCCCCGCGTGAACGAGCGGCGCACATAGACGACCCGCTCCTTGCGGTCGACGTCGCGCTTCTCGAGTCCGAGCCATTCCGCCGGCCGCAGCCCGGTCGCGGCCGCGAACAGGATCATCGGCCCGTACCGCGGCCCAATCGCCGCGGCGAGCGCCTCCAGTTCCGCCCACGACTCGAAGGGATGCTGTTCCTTGCGCCGTCGCACCGGGTTGTCGACGCCGACTTTGGCCGGGTTGACGTCGATCATCCCCCACGCCACCGCTCGGTGGAGCACTTGCCGCAGCCTCGAACCGGTAGCCCGGGGACAGCTTCATCCGCCAAACGGCGATCTCCCGCGAGGTGAGCTCCCCGACCTTGCGGTCGCCGAACACGGCGGTCGCCTTGCTGAGCAGGTAGCGGAGCTTGTCGATAGTCACCGGTTGGACGTCGTGCTGCGCCAGGTACGTCTCCACGAGCTCCGCGAGCGTGAGCCTGCGCGAGATCCGTCGCTCCCGTCGAAGCCGCTCGAGCTCACGCTCGAGCGCGTCACGCGCATCCTGCTCGGAGGCGTATCCGCCGTCCTGGACGCGCTTGGAGCCGCGCCCGCCGGTCCGGTAGCGATACGCCCACAGTCGCTCGCCATCGGCTCCGCGACGCGTGAGTTCGATTGTCTGTCCTTGCTGCACCATCGCTGAGGTCAACTCCTTTCACGAGTCGACCCCTCCCACCGCGAATCCTCCACCAGGAAAGCGGGCGCGGCGTCGTGAGGTTCGCGCTAGGCGGCGAACCGTGAGCGAAGGCCGAGTTCCTGCCAGAGCCAACCGACCTCGGGCCAGGCCGCGCCGGCGCGTCGGGCGTGCGCGGCTCTGTTTTCGATCGCACGCACCAGCAACTCGAGCTCGCCATGCAGCCGCGGGACGGCGGTGGCGGCCCGCGGCGTCAACCCTTCGAGTCGCTCGAGCGGCTCGTCCAGCCAGCGACGCAGATACTGCTCCAGGTAGTCGGACGCGAGCACGTCCGCATCGGCAGGAGCGAGCGCCTTTGCTTGCTCGGGTCGGTCGAGGTTGAGCGGTGCGACCTCGCGCTCGAGCAGCTGCGCGTTGCCCGCGAGGCGATCCGACACGAGCTCGATCGCCCGCACGAGCCTCGGCTCGGAGATCGCGTCGAAGCGGAGCTCGCGGCCGTCGAGGACGAAGGTGCCGATCCCGATCCGGTCCGGGAATCCCTTGTAGGAGCTCTCGAAGAAGACCGCGTTCGGCGGCAGCGGCGGCCGCCGGGCAAGTAGCTCTGCCCGGTCGCCGGTGAGCTGGAAGCACTCGCCCGATTCGTCCTCGCTCTCGCCCACCCAGAGCAGCTCGGGCGGGGCGTTCAGCACCCGAAAGGCGTCGTCGGGATCGAGCAGCGACCAGGCTGCTCGTGCGGCGAGGAGGGGATCACCCTCGGCCGTGCAGTAATTCGGCTCGACGAGCCGGCTCGGCGGCACGAACCGAAGCAGCTGCCCGCTCGCGAGCCGGAACACCCTCTGGAGCCCAGCCGGATCCCGAGGCAAGCTGTGCGCGCCGGCGAGCCGTTCCAACTCCGCGCGCAGCTCCGGTTCCTCGTCGGGTGCGTAGACGAGCACCGGCGCCCACAGGGTCGGGGGCTCGCCCGCCATCACACGGCAGAGGACGAGATCCCAACCGACCACCTCCCGCGAGAGCGACTGACTCGCGGCGACGATCGAGGCGCCGGTCAGGATGTCTTCGAGCCCGACCGAACGGCCGGGAATGACGGTGCGCACGCGGTGGAGGCCGAGCCGGGCGGCGGCGATCCGCTCCGCGACCTCGCGCTCGTTCGGGTCGAGATCGGGGCGGGCGAGGTAGCGCTCGATCGGCGTGCCGCCCCCGGCCGACAGCGCTCGGTCGGAGATGAACCAGGTGAGCAGGAGCGCGAAATCGCGCTCCCCGATCCGGCGGCTCTCGGGGTGGAACTCCTCGAATGCTCGTGGGAGCTCGTCGCCGAACTGCTCGACCGACCAGTCCGAGATCGACCGGCCCACGCGGTCCTCGTTGCGCGCCTGCCGCTCTAACCGCTCCTCCTCGAGCCGGCAGCAGTGCTTGTACTTGCGGGCGCTGCCGCAGAGGCAGGGAGCGTTGCGAGCCGTCTTTGCCACCACCCGAACCGTAGGGGCGGGAGCGGACGGCCCCGCCCGAGTGTCGGCGGACCGGCTCGTTACAGTCCTCGGCCAGCGCAGCCATGTCCGGAGGCGACCTTCAACACCGGCTCGATCTGGCGCTGCGCGAGCTCGAACGGCTTCGGGCAGAGAACGGGCAGCTGCGAACGCTGCTCTCGCTCACTCAGCAGACGCAGACGATCCTCGCTCGGGTCAAGCCGGAGCCGCCACCTGCGGGCGCGAACTCCCCGGCTTCGGCGGACGAGAAGATCGCGCTCATGCGGCGCCTGTTCCGTGGCCGCGACGACGTCTACGCCGCCCGCTGGGAGAGCGCCCGCACCGGAAAGAACGGCTACGCGCCCGCGGTCTCAGGCGGCTGGAGCCGTCACGGCCCGAAGACCTACCTGCCGTTGAGCGACGAGGTGATCGAGCGGCATCTGCGCGGCCGGGAGTCGATCGGCGTTTACCCGCTGCTCACAGACGACAGCTGCTGGTTTCTCGCCTGCGACCTCGACGGGAGGACCTGGCAGCTCGACGCGCTCGCGCTCTTCGCCGCCAGCAACGAGCACCGAGTTCCAGCGGCACTGGAGCGAAGCCGCTCCGGCGGCGGCGCCCATGTCTGGGTCTTCTTCGCCGCTCCTGTGGCGGCGTCGGCCGCGCGGCGGCTCGGGGCACTGCTGCTCCGCGCGGCCATGAGGCGGCGCGGCGAGCTCGACCTCGCGAGCTACGACCGACTCTTCCCGAACCAGGACTTCCTGCCGGCGAAGGGGTTCGGGAACCTGATCGCGCTTCCCTTGCAGGGTCGCTGCCGCGTGGCCGGAACGGGCGTCTTCCTCGATCCGGCCACGCTCGAGCCCTGGCGCGACCAGTGGGCATTTTTCCTGAGCTCACTCGAGCGGCTCACACCCCGAGCAGCTCGAGCATGTGCTCGGCGAGCACGAAGACGTCGCCGTCGGTGCCGCGGCGATCTCGCCGCGCCGGCCGACGCGGCAGCCGGACGAGCGCCTGCCGGCAAAGATCAGGTGCACGATCGGCGCCGACCTCGCGATCGCCAGAGCCGACCTGCCGCCCTCGCTGCTGGCCGAGCTCAAGCACCTGGCCTCGCTCCACAACCCGCTCTTCTACGAGCGGCAGCGGCTGCGGCTCTCCACCCACCAAACACCGCGGCTGATCCGCTACTACGAGGAGGATCTGACCCACCTTCACCTGCCCCGCGGTCTCCTGTCCCAACTCGACGAGGCGGTCGCGAGCGCCGGCAGCCGACTCGTCACCGACGACCCCCGACCAACCCACGCGCACCGGCCGTTCGAGTTTCGCGGCGCGCTGACGCCGCTGCAGGAGACGGCGGCCGCCGCAATGCTCGCGCACGATGACGGCGTGCTGGTCGCGCCGCCTGGGACCGACAAGACGGTGATCGCCTGCGCCCTGATCGCGGAACGCAAGCTGCCGACGCTGATCCTCGCTCACGGCAAGCCGCTGCTCGACCAGTGGCGCAGCCAGCTGCAGACGCTGCTCGGCCTCCCCTCGAAGCAGATCGGCCAGCGCGGCGGCGGCAGACGCAAGCTGATCGGCGTCGTCGACCTGGCGATGATCCAGAGCCTCAAGGCGATCGATGACCTCGAAGCGTTCTTCGGCGACTACGGCCTGATCGTGATCGACGAGTGCCATCGTCTACCGGCGTTCTCGTTCGAGGCCGCCGTCCGGCGGGCGCCCGTCCGGCATTTCCTCGGTCTCACCGCCACCCGGTACCGGCGCGACGGGCTGCAGGAGATCGTGACCATGCAGTGCTGACCGATCCGCCACCGCATCGCGAGCAGTGAGAGCCCCGCCGGCGCAGTCGATCTCGAGCTCGCCGTGCGCAAGACCGAGCTCGCATTCGCCGACGCGGCCGAGATGCCCATCCACGAGGTTTTCCGCTTGCTCGTCGAGGACGAGCGGCGGACCGCGCTCGTCTGCGACGACGTGATCGCCGCGCTCGCGGAAGGCAGGCGCTGCCTCGTCCTAAGCCAGTGGAAACAGCACTGCCACGCGCTCACCGAGCGGTTACAAAGCAACGGCGTCGCCGTATCTGCTCGAAGGCGGACTCGGGAAGCGCGCACGCGCCGCCCTCTTGGCTCAGATCGAGAACACGGCCGCCTCCGATCCGCTCGTCGTTGTTGCGACCGGCCAGTACCTCGGGGAGGGTTTCGACTGCCCACAGCTCGACACGCTCTTCCTCGCCTTCCCCGCAGGGCGGCTGATGCGTACCCACGACGGCAAGACCAGCGTGCGGATCTACGACTACGCCGACGTCCACGTCCCCGTCCTGCGCGCGATGCACGCTCGCCGCCTGCGCACCTACAAGTCGCTCGGTTCACCCAGCGCGACGAGGAAGCGTCCGCGCTCGCGATCTCGGCATGAGCTACCGCCGAGTCCGTCGCAGCCACTCTGCGAGCTCTCGCTCGGAGATCCGCCCTGCGGCCACGCCCTCGATCGTCGCGACCGTTTCCTCGACCGACGGCCCGCCGCCACGCCACTGCGCTGGACGCGTGGGGTGTAGAAACAGGATCGTGTGCAAATCGGGCCCTTCCGAGGGCGCGACCGGATTAATGCACCCCACGCGCTGCGCGACCATCTCGACGAGCACGCCTATTGACGACTGGGGCGGCGACGGATGCGAGCGAGCTTCTGCGCTACTTCTACGCCTACATCTATCGGATCGGCGACGGACCCGACGCCGAGGACTTTTACGAGCGACACCTTCGCGCAGGCGCTCGCTATCGACAGAGTTACGACCCGCGGCGCAGCGAGCCGATCGACCCTATGTCCGTGACGAATGACGGAGGCCCCTGGTAGCAACCCCTCTACATGCGACTCAGCGGTGAACGCCTCACGCGAACTTGATCATTGCGTGCTTGATCTGGGTGTAGTCCTCGAGCGCGTATGCGGAGAGGTCGTGGCCGTGTCCGGACTGTTTGAAGCCGCCCCAAGGCATCTCAGAGACGAACGGGAGATGGTCGTTGATCCAGACGGTCCCGAAGCGGAGTCGCCGGATTACGTCATGTGCGCGTGCGACGTCGCGTGTCCAGACGGATGCGGCAAGGCCGTACTCGACGTCGTTGGCCCACGCGAGCGCCTCGGCGTCTGATCCGCAGGACTGGACCGTCACGACAGGGCCAAACACCTCGCGTTGGACGACCTCGTCGCTTTGCTGAACGTCCACCAAGACCGTCGGCTCGACGAAGAACCCTTTCGTCGTTGCGTCGACGTTGCCGCCGACGAGGACTGTTCCCGTGCTGCGCTCGAGGAATCCGAAGACTCGTTCCTGCTGCTCGCGCGAGATGACCGGTCCCATCTCGATGTCACCGTCCGCCTCCGGGTCTCCCCATTTGATGGACGCGACTGCCGGGGTTAGCTTGTCGAGGAGCGCGTCGTAGACGCGTTCTGCGGCGATGACGCGACAGGCTGCCCCGCATTCCTGCCCGGAGTTCCAGTAGCCCATCAGTCGAACGGTCTCGGCGACTGCGTCGAGATCGGCGTCGTCGAAGACGACGACCGGCGCCTTGCCGCCGAGTTCGAGGTGGAGACGCTTGAGTGCTCGCCCGGCTTCGGCGGCTACCTCCCGCCCTGTGTCGACGCCTCCCGTGAGGGCGATCATGTCCACCCGCGGATGACGAACGAGCGCCCGGCCGGTGGTCGCGCCGTCGCCAGTGATCACGTTCAGGACACCCGAGGGGAAAAGGTCGCCGGCGAATTCGGCGAGCATCAACGCCGTGAGCGGCGTCTGCTCCGCCGGCTTGAGCACGACCGTGTTGCCGGCAGCAATCGCGGGACCGATCTTCCAGACGGCCATCATCAGCGGGTAGTTCCAGGGGACGATCTGCGCCACGACGCCGACCGGCTCGCGTCGGAGCATCGAGGTGTAGCCGCGCAGGTATTCGCCGGCGGCCTTGCCCTCGAGCACACGGGCGGCACCGGCGAAGAAGCGGAGGTTGTCGACGCAGATCTGCATTTCGTCGGTAGCCATCTGGAACGGCTTGCCGGCGTTGCGTGCCTCGGTGCGCGCGAGCGCGTCTGTGTTGTCCTCGACCAGCGCGGCGAGGCGTAGGAGCAAGTCGGCGCGCTCGGCCGGGGTCGTGTCGAGCCACTCCGGAAGTGCGGCTGTTGCCGCGGCGACGCTCCGCTCGACATCCTCTTCCGTGGCCTCGGGTACGCGTGCGATCGGTTGTTCGGTGGCCGGGCTCAGGATTTCGCGCGTACCGCCGTCTACGGCGTCAACCAGCTTCCCGCCGACGAGGTTTCGCCAGTCCTCTCTTACGTCGTTCATCTGCATCCTCCTCCTCGTCACGAGACTTCGAGAGCCGGATCAGTCGGCTGGTCGTCCTCGGCCTGACCGAGAAAGCGTGCGGGCGAGAACGCCGGTTCCGCACAGTTAGTGGGGCTCTCGACGAGGTCGACGAGCTGGCGCGCACTGGCCGGGGCGAGCGTGAGACCCAGCAGGCCGTGCCCGGTACTGATCGCAAGGCCGTCGACTCCAGGAACTCGCCCGACCAGCGGCAAGCCGTCCGGCGTGCAGGGGCGAGCTCCTGACCAAAGGGTCTCCGCCCCGTTCGCGAGCTCGAGGTATCGCCGCGCCACCCCGAGAATGGCGCTTGAAGCACGCCACATGCGGCGCCGGGGCGGGTGTCCATACCAGGCAGCTCGTAGGTCGAAGCCGCCGGCAACCCTGATCCTGTCCGAGTAGGGAGTGACAACGACACCCGAGTCGTGGATGTAGACCGGTGCCCCGGGAAGGCGTCCAGCGCTCGCCGCCAGCTCGACGTGGTAGCCGATACCGGCGGCGAGCGGGATATTCAGGCCAGTCGGCCGGAGGAGGGCGGCGGTCGCCACGCCGGCGGCGATCGCGACCGTCCCGGCGGCGAGAGGTGCGCCGTCGACCTCGACCGCTACCCGCCTCCGCTGGCGCCTGAGCCGCGCCTCGACCCCGCAGCGGATAGTGCCGCCGAGCTGGCGGACTTCCGCTGCCAGTGTTGCGACGAGCCGGGCCGGATCGACGACCGCGTCGTCCGCGCACCAGGTCGCCGCGCTGGCTGACGCCCCGGCTCGCACCACATCGCGGACGTCGACCTCGTGGACCGTCAGGCCCGCCGCTCGGTTCGCTTCGGCAGCCGCGGCGCCGCGGGCCGCGGCGGCCGATGTCTCGTAAAGATCGAACACGCCGCTTCGCCGGAAGTCGAACTCCAGCCCATCCGCTGCGAGCTCGGCGAGCGCTTCGACGCCGGCGCGGGCGAGCTCGCGGAGCAGTCTCTCCCCGCGCTCGTCCCGCCTGGCTGCAGCTCGGGCCGCCAACAGGAACCAGCGGCCGGTTCCGCGACGCGGGTACGGCCGCGCCAGGGAGGAACGTGGCGCCCTCAGTGCTTGGCGCGCGAGCGGAAGGAGCGGCCTCGCTAGCAGCGGGCTGGAGTGGCCCGGACAGACGAGTCCTGCGCTCCCACCCGAGCAGCCGCCGCCGACCTCCTTGCCACGTTCGAGGAGCAGCACGCTCGCACCTCGCCGCGCCAGCGCATAGGCCGCGAAGATTCCCACAACCCCGCCGCCGACGATGCAGACGTCTGGGCTCGAGGCGGTCGTGCGGCCGTTCACCGACCTGATTCCTCGTCGACTGCGAGAGCGCGGAGTCGCAGGCTCAGGTGCAGCGCGAGCCGATCCTCCCCCGAGGAGAGGTCGACACCGGTGATCTGTTCGATCCGGCGCAGCCGCCCGTAGAGCGTGGTGCGATCGATGGCTAGCTGACGCGCCGCCGCCTGGACGCTCCCTCCTCGCTCGAGGTAGACGGAAAGCGTCTCGACTAGCACCGCCCCACCACGCGTTCGCTCGAGCTCGGCGAGCGCCGGGTGAAGCGCCTCCCGCGTCGGTCCGCCTCGGCGGAACGTCTCCAGCAGCCGGTAGACGCCGAGGTCGCGCCAGCCGACGACGTTCCCGAGTGACGGCAGGCGCAGGGCAAGCTCGAGGGCGTAGGCCGCCTGCCGCCGCGAGCCCGTTGCCTGCGGCAGTGGCGACGGCTCGCCGTAGCCGACCACGACCCGCTCGCTCTCGAACTGACGAACGATGCTTGGAAGCGCTTGCGCGAACTCGGCGAGTCGGCGCGGTTCGTCGTTCGCGACGAGGAGGAGCAAATCGCCGCAGACCGCCGCGCCCGCCAGGCGCTCGTTCGGCGCGTGTCGCCGCACGGCAGCCAGTTGCGGCGCTGCGTCGGCGAGCGGCGCGACTGCCGCACTCTCGTTGTCGAGCACGACGCGCACAAGCACAGCGGCCACGGGGCGGCCGAGAGGCAAGAGCTCGAGCTCGTGCAGTTCTCGCGCCGCTCCCGCGGCGAGGTGGGTTTCGCCGGTCAGGAGCTGACGGACCAAGTCCTGCTCGCGTGCACTGAGGAAGGCGTGAAAGCGACGCTCCCGCACGAGCAGGCCGCCGATGCGCTCCGCTGTCGCAGCCGCGGCCTCGATGGCTGACGGTGCAAGCGTTGACTCCGAGTCGAGGATCCACAGGTATGCCAGCGGCTGCCCGTTGCTTCGGATCGGCACGCAGAGGCGGGAGTCCATCTTCAAGGCCGCTTCGGCTCGCGTCCGCATCGGCTCGGTAGCCGAAGCAATCCCCTGCGCGAGCAACGCCTGACGTACCTCGGCCGATGCAGCTCGCCGCAGGATTGCGCTCACCCTGACTTCGTCGATCTGGCCGCGCTGCGCGCTGTAGGCGATCAGCGCGAGCTGCGAGTCGTCGACGAGAACGTGGCGGTCTAGCCGGTCCGCGAGAGCGTCGACCAACTCCTGCACCGCGAGCTGGGCCGACTCCTGCGCGAGAGGACGCTGCGGCGCCAGCTCGGCCCGCGCCTGCGAGGCTACGCGCTCGGCTCGTGGTCCCCGTGTGGCGCGTGGCAATGGTGGCCCTTGGTCGGCGGAACGTCGAGCGCGGCGCTGCGGTCGAAGAACCCGTCGGGCTTGAGCATGAAGCCGATCCGCTCGACGGGCATCACGGGCCAGTCCTCGGGTCGCGTGATGTGATGGCTTCCCAGCGTGTACCACAGGACGATGTCAGCGTCGGCCGTACGTCGAGCCGCCTGCGTCCAGGCCGGCAGTCCTTCGCTGCCGTCCGACTGGTTGGGGTAGTCGCCTGCCGGAAACCGCTCGGCCCGCGCATACGGTGTTACCCAAAGGTGGTTGCGGAGGTAACCGGCGCGGCGAAGCACGTCGGCGCTGCCTGCCGCGAACGGCAAGACGTTCGGCCCCGGGACTAGGCGATAGCCCGTCGCGCCGCCGAGTCCGTTCCGTGCCTCTTCGTTCACGACCTTCCAAAAACGCGCCTTCGACTGATCGATCTGTCTGCCGCTCTCCCTCTCGATCCGGCGCGCGACCGGAGAGAAGGCGACACCGTATGGATTGCGCTCGTCGACGGCGTCGGTCTCGGTGTCGACCTCGTAGACGCTATTGCGGGTTCCGTCGACGTCTAGGTCGAGTCGGAGCGTGAAGAAGTGCTGGTGGTAGGGCGCCGACAGGCCCGGCGCCACGAGCGTCCCGTGCGTCGGCGTCTCGCCGGCTGCCAGCGCCGACGTGATCACTATCCCCGTTAGCGCCACGTCGAAGCCGATCGACCCGTCCTGGTACAGGTACCAGTAGAAGGCGTACTCGTAGTTGGCGAGCGTCGCGATGAAGGAGATGACGAGCCGTCGCGACCGGCGGACCTCGGCCCGCTCGGTCGCCGCGTCGTAGTGCTTCCAGAGCAGGCCGGCGTCCTCTTCGTGCAAGCAGATCGCGTTGCGGATCGTGTACGGCCGACCCAGGTCGTCGCACAGATCGACGTTGAAGTAGTAGATCTCGCCCAGACAGTCGCAACCGAGCGCCAGCGAGTTCGTCAGCGGGCCGAGCCCGTACTCGCCGATGTCGAAGGCGTTCTTGCGGTAGTTGCCGGGGCCGGGATCGCCGTAGGGCACCACCAACTCGGCGATCGAGGCTCGGTACAGCACGGGGCGCAGCCCCGACTCGTCCTCATAGCCGACCTGGTGGACGATCAGCCCTTCGCGCGGCGTGAACCCGAGCCGGAGCCGCCATTTCTGCCACCGGATCTCCCAGCCGTCGACGACGAAGCTCGGCCCCTCCGGCTGCACCGCCTCGAACGGCTTCACGTCGTCTCGAAGACGGAGATCCTCCGGGAAGTAACGGCCCTGCTCGGTGGGGAACGGGACGACGCCATGATCCTCGATCTCGAGCACGGTCATCTCGTTCAGGTCGACGATCGCGAACAGCCCCTCGATCGGCTTCGCGTACGGATTGTCCTGGTCGTCGGGACGCACCCAACAGGGTGTCCAAGCGAGTCGGCGCCCCTGGTGGCGCTCCGGGGCGAGCCCGCCGATACCCCACGCCTCGATCACGACTCGTTCAGTGTCCTCCACCCCGCGCCGCGAGAGCGCGGCTCTGAACCCTTCGTCGGCCCGGACGACGCGCTCGCATTCCAGGAACTCCTCCGGCGTGATTGCCGCCTGGACGCCCGGCCGCGGTGTCCACGAGCTCACGCGGCCGTCGGTGAGCGAGACGAGGACCTCCGCCGCAGCGCCGGTCTCGGGATCGTGCACGATTGCATACGCCTCCCGCACCAGGGGCGCACCAGGCGACCAGGCGAGCACAAGGGCCTTTTCTGGCTCGTGCAGCGTCAACTCGACGAGGCGTCCGCGCAGCGGCCACCGCTCGTCCGCCCGCAGCAGTTCGACCGCACGGGCGAGTTCTGCGGTCGTGAGCGAGTCGAGCGGGTGTGTGGTGACCCGCTCCGCACGAACCTCGGGCGCCACTCAGTTCGCCCCGGCTGTTTCGACCACCTCCGCCCCGAGGCTCCCATCATGAGCCTCGCGGGGCAGGTCGAAGAACGCTGAGCGTACGCGCAGCTTCGAGTACACCATCACCAAGAGGCCGATCCCGAGCAAGACGTAGAGATAGATCATGTTCTTGCCGCCCCAGCCGCCGAGGCCGGGGATCGACTTCCAGGAGACATAGAGCAAGAAGATCGCCGATCCGGCCGGCAGGATCATGAACTCGACCGCATTGCGGGCCGTCCGTAGCGACAGATTGCGGTAGTAGACGGCCATCGCGATCCCGGTCGCCGCATAGAAGAGCGCAAACAACAGCCCGACCAGGCTGACGAGCGTGTCGAACAAATCCTGGACCCCCGACGAACCCGCCGAGTACGCCCAAAGCGCGGCGAGAGCGATCGCCGAGCCGAGGAAGGTCGCCATGTAGGGCGTCTTGTGGTCGCGGTGCGTGCGCGCGAAGAGAGGCGGCAGTACCCGGTCGTATGCCATCGCGAACGTGACCCGAGCGCCCGACACGATGCAGGCGAGCACCGAGCCGACCGCCGACAGCATCACCGCCAGAATCACCCACTTCGCCAGCCAGGAGCCGGCGTATATGCCGCCGATCACAAACAGCGCGTTCTCGCCGTGCCCCTGGAGCGCCTTCGAGCTCAGCGCCCCCTGGAAGGCGAAGATGAAGAACGCGAACAGGACGGCCAGGCCGAGTACCGAGAGGATCACCGCCGTGCCGGGGTTCGTGCGCGAATTCTCGGTTTCCTCGTTCACGAGGATCGAGGTGTCCCAGCCGCTGTACATGTAGACCGCGATCAGGGCGCCGCTGATGAAGCCTCCCCAGCCGCCGAGCGTCGAGAACGAAAACCACGAACCGTGGAACGAGGCAGCGGACGCTTTCCCGGAGAAGACCGCGTGCAGCGCGAAGCCCGCGAGCAGCAGGATCCCCGCGTATTCGATCGCAATGAGGAGCCACTGCAGCCGGGCAGTGGCACGGATACCGATGTAGGCGATGAAGGTGATGAACGCGAGCGCGACCGTGTCGATGATCGCCTGCGCAATCGCCGAATTCTGGTAGCTGTTGTGGAAGAGCTGGACGGCGTAGGTGCCGATCGGCAGCACGATCGACATCGCCCCGATGAAATAGGCGAGGATGATCACCCAACCGACCATGAAGCCGAAGTAGGGCGAGATCGCCCGTCCCGCCCACATGTAGGTCCCGCCGCAGTTGACGTGCCACATGTTCAGGCGCCGGTAAGCGACCGCAATCCCCAGCATCGGCACCGCGCAAAGAATCACCTCGATCGGGCTCGCGTACCCGGTCGCCGCAACGATCGCCGCAAGCGTCAGCGCAATCGACGCGGTCGGCGCCGCCGAGGCCAGACCGATGATCACGCTACTGCCGAGGTTGAGCGCATTCTCCTTCAGTCGCGCTCCGTGTTCAGCGCCTGAGGCGGTCGGGCCCTCCGCCACTCCACCAGCCACCGACATCATGCTCCTCCTCATCGTCGAGCTCGCTCTGCCGATGCGTCGGAAGCTAACGGCTCGTGCTCGGAATAGCTACCGACATCTGTTGCCGTATCTTGGCCGCTTCTACCACAGATGTCGGATCAGCTCAAGGGCGCCCGTCCGTCCGCGCCTCTCCCCCGAGCCAGGCCGTACCTCCGCCCGCCTGCAGCCCGCAAATGAATGTCTCGTCGTCCGCGGGGGCGTGAGGGGCGCCAATATCGGTCGCGCTGCGGTAGCGGGAGGAGGTTGGGAGGATCGGCGGCATGGCCTTCTCCTTCCTCTACCTCGCCGTGCGGGCTCTGCTGGGCGCGCTGGTTCGTAGCCGTCGCGGTCTGGACGTGAAAGATGTTGAGCTGCTGGTGTTGCGGCACGAGCTTCAGATCCTGCGCAGGCAGGTAGGGCGGCCGAAGCTCGGGATGGCTGACCGGGCGCTGCTTGCCGCCGCAGCCGTTCACGTTCCTCGCCGCAGCGGAGTTTGCTGCTGGTGACGCCGCGGACGCTGCTGGGCTGGCATCAGGCACTCGTGCGACGGAAGTGGCGTCAAACGCCAGGGCGAGTAGCCGCTGTCGCCGGAGATCCGAGAATTGGTGCTGAGGCTTGCGCGCGAGAACCCGCGCGAGTGCTGCCGAGCGTCACCCGGTTGGGTGCTTGCGGCGGCAGTTGGGCTGAAACCCGGCGTACGTTCCCCCGGCCTCCGGCAAGGCGCTCGCCAGGCCGGACCACGGTCTACGAGCTCAAGTCCGCGACCACCTATTCCTGCTGTTCGCAGCCACGACGCAGGGCACGGGCAACTCCTAATCCCGCGGCTCGAGGTCGAGCACGCGTCCGATTCCAGCTGCGCCGAGGTCTTCCCGCGTTACAGTTCTCTGGACGGGATGCGCAATATATCGCAGGCGCTAAGGGAAGAAGCGGGCGTGGTGGACTGCGCGTCCGTCGATCGACCCCTGGCCATGGAGCGCTTGTCTAGCGCGTCGCTCCCGCAACCTCGAGGAGGCTGAACTTGGCCACGCTTCTCACGCACTGCAGCGTCGTTGATGGCACGGGTGCTCAGGCGCTCGACGATGCCGCGATCCTCATCGACGACCGCCTCATCGTCGACGTCGGCCCGGCGGACGAGCTCGAGCGGAGCCCACGCAGCCGGCGTGCACGGCGGGTGGAGCTCGACGGCGCGCATCTGATCCCAGGGCTCTGGGACGCCCATATTCATCTCGGCGCAGTGGTGCCGCCGCATGAAGCGGCTTTCGAGCACGAGAGCGAAGCCAGTTATGTTCTGCGCGCGGTTCGCAAAGCGCAGGACAATCTGCGGTGCGGCGTCACATCGCTTCGCGCGCTCGGCGACCGGTACGACACCGACCTGCGTCTCCGCCACGCGATCGAGACCGATCGGATCGAAGGTCCCAGGATCTTCTGCTCCGGCGACGTGAAGTGGAGCATCCTCTCCGCGGGCGAAGACGAGTTCCGCCGCCGTGTGCGTGAGCGAATCCAGGCAGGAGTCGATCAAATCAAGATCATGGCGACCGGTGGGATTCCCTGGCGCGCGGACAACATGGACTACATGACGTGCACGGAAGGCGAGCTTCGCGCAGCCATCGACGAGGCGCACAAGTGGAACAAGCCTGTTGCCATCCATGCCATGGGAGACGACTCCATCGGGATCGCGGCCTCCGCCGGCGCAGACACGATCGAGCACGGCTTTGTCCTCCAAGACGGAGGTGGTCTCGATGCCATGGCGGACAATCGGAGCTTCTTCTGCCCGAATCTCGCTGTGACCGACGCTTGGAACCCCGACGAACTGGACGATGGCGTCTTCTCCGAGTACTTGCTGACGAACGCGACCGAGGCTCGGAAGCATCACCACCCCGCTTTCCGGCGAGCGGTCGAACTCGGAATCCCGATCATCGCGGGCGTCGACAACCTTCCGGAGCGGCACGGCCCGATCGGCGCAGAGATGCATCGAGGGCGTATCGCGTTGGTCGAGGAGCTGAGACTGATGATCCAGAACGGGCTGGCTCCTGAGCTCGCCCTGGCAGCGGCGACGCGTGAGCCTGCCCGCGCAGCCCGCGTCGACGGCCGGCTCGGCACACTCGAGGCTGGGAAGTTCGCGGACATCGTGGCGGTGCGGGGAAACCCACTGGACGACATCGACGCTCTTCTGCGGGTCGAGGCCGTCTGGAAGGATGGCAAGCCGGTGCGGCTCGCACCACGGTTGTCCGATGACGGCGTGCGATGTCCGGCGGAGCGGGAGACTCAGGCCGTCGCCTCGCCCTGACAGAGCGTCAGGGCTGCGAGTGCATAGATTTGCGTCTGTTTGACCAACGCATGGATCTCGACGAACTCGTCGGGTCGGTGAACCCGCGAGATCGACCCGGGACCGTAGGTGACGCCGGCCACATCCCTCTCGAGGAACCCCTGGAGGTCGCCGCTTCCGAGGATCGAGGCGTATTCCGCGCCGATCCCGACGTCTCGTGCCGCCGATTCGAGCGCCTTCACGAGGGCGTGATCTCTTGCGATCTCAACCGGCTCCCGCTCGCTCAGATGCCGAATCTCGCCTACGCGGAATCCGGGCTGCTGGAGCGACAATTCGTCGATGACAGCGCGAATGTTCTCGTGGACGGCGGCGGTGCCGCCAGGAGGCACGACGCGCACGTCGATTCCGACTCGACAAGAGTCGGGGACATCTCCGTAGCGCGATGCTCCTCCATCAATGGAGCACACCATCAGCGTCTCCGCCCCCTGCACGGGATGCTCGGCCAGCGGAAGGCTCTTCAGCCGGTCGACGAGCAGAAGGGCGTGCTCGATCGCGTTCGTCCCGTGAGGAGTCGAGGCGTGCGCGGTCTCCCCCAGCACCGTGATCTCGAGGATGAGCCGGCCTTTGAACGACCCGCATATCCGTTCGAGCCCGGAAGCCTCTCCATTGATCACCATATCCGGCCGGGGAAAGCCACAACTGGCGAGTCCCTCCTCCGCCACGAACGCCATGCCCGGCCAATTCAACCCGTCATAGCCACCTTCGTCGTCCACCGAGGCAGCAAGCAGAAGCGTGCCGGCGAGGGTGTGACCCGTCTCGACGATCGCGCGCGCGGCATACACCTGCGCGGCAAGAGCCGACTTGGCGTCACAGCTGCCCCTGCCCCAGACATTACCGTCGACGACTTCGCCCGAGAAAGGAGGATGAGTCCACTCCGCAGGATCGCCGGCTTCGACGACGTCCATATGAGTGCCAATCAACAGCACCGGACTTCTTCCGCTACCGAGCCGAGCGACCAGGTTGGGACGTGGATACGTCAGCCCGAGCGCTTCGACCCGCTCCCTCGGAGCGGTGATCCGCGTCGTTTGCGCGCCGGCACGCGAGAAATCGGCCTCGAGCCTCGCCACGATCTCCTCGTATCCGGCCGACGGGAAGACAGTTGGGATCGCTACGAGCTCGCTGAGCAGCTGCGCCAGGCCGTCTCGGTTACCTTCGACGTAGTCGATGATGCTGCTCACTTGCGACTGAGTCCTTTCCTTGGGGACTGCTGGCGGCGTTGCACGGGTACGGCAGCTCGTCGCGCCTCACCTCGAATCCGAATATGTAGCCCGAAGCGGCCGACTCCGGGCCGCCGGGCCGCCAGTATAATGGACACGCCTCTAGTGCATACAGGAGGCGGGGCCCGCACCGCCCGCGTCTGAGATAGGTCCGAAGCCACGCTCATTACACCGCAAACCGATCGCCCACCCACGTCATGACACAAGCGCTCGAGGTCACGGATCTTCGGGTGGAGTTTCGTCTGCGCGCGGCGACGGTGCGGGCGGTGGACGGTGTCAGCTTCGCCGTCGATGAAGGCGAGTGCCTGGGACTGGTCGGCGAATCGGGCTGCGGGAAGACGACGACGGGACTGTCGATCATGCGGTTGCTTCCCGTCGGCGGAAGGATTGCCGGAGGCAGCATCCGCGTTGCCGGGACGGAGCTGACAACGCTGAACATGCGGGCGATGCGCCGCCTTCGGGGGAAGGCCGTCGGGATGATCTACCAGGAGCCGATGACCTCGCTGAACCCGACGATGACCATCCGCGAGCAGGTCGCCGAGCCGCTTCGCCTTCACCTCGGCCTATCCCGTGCGGCTGCGAGGAAGCGGACTCTCGAAGTCCTCGACCTCGTGCGCCTTCCGCGTCCGCGCGAGCGGCTCGACTCCTATCCTCACGAGCTCTCCGGCGGGCTCCGGCAACGTGTGATGATCGCCATCGCGCTGGCGTGCGAGCCGGCCGTCCTGCTTGCCGATGAGCCGACGACGGCGCTGGACGTGACGATTCAGGCCCAGATACTCGAGTTGCTCGATGATCTGCGCGCGAATTTTCGAATGGCGGTCGTGTTGATCACCCACGACATGGGCGTGATTGCCGGCCACACAGATCGTGTAGCCGTCATGTACGCAGGGCGAATCGTCGAGGTTGCCGACACCGCAACCCTGTTTTCGAGGATGCGCCATCCATATACGCGCGCGCTCCTCCAGTCGATCCCTCGGCTCGATCACGACCCGGAGCGGCCACTGGCGAGCATTCAGGGGCTGCCGCCTAGTCTGGCGGAGCCGATCACTGGCTGTCGATTCCGCCCGCGGTGCAGCTTCGCGACCGAGGTCTGCGCGCGCGAGGACCCGATGCTGACTGGCAGCGGCACCCACCTCGCTGCCTGCTTCAACCCGATCGATGGCCCGGGAGAGCTGGCGACGTCTCCGCTGCGTGAGCAACGGGCTGCGACACTCGATTCGGCCGAATCCGAGGGGGAGCCACTGCTGGTGGTCGACGAACTTGTCAAAGAGTTCCCACTCAGCATCGGCGGTTCGCTCTATGGCGGTGTGGGGCAATCGGTCAAGGCGGTATCTGGAGTGTCACTCACCGTTTCCGCCGGCGAGACCTTCGGCCTGGTCGGCGAGTCGGGCTGCGGAAAGACGACCCTCGGGCGTCTGATCGTCGGACTGCAGAGACCGACGTCCGGCGTAATCCGCTTCGGCGACGAGGACGTGACGGCACTGCGCGGCTCGCGCCTGCGGACCTCGCGAAGGTACCGCCAGCTGATGTTCCAGGATCCGTTCGCGTCGCTCGATCCGCGAATGCGTATCCAGGCGATTCTGGGGGAGCCGCTCGCTATCCAGCGCGTTGGGAAGCGGGCGGACCGCCAGAACAGGATCCGAGAGCTTCTCGGCGAGGTTGGACTGTCGGAGCGGGTGCTGGACCTCTTCCCACACGAGCTCTCGGGCGGGCAGCGGCAGCGAGTCGGGCTGGCCCGCGCGCTGATGCTGAATCCGCGGTTGCTCGTCGCAGACGAGCCGGTTTCGGCTCTCGATGTCTCAATCCAGGCTCAGGTGCTGAACCTGATGAAGGCCCTGCAGGAGCGCCACACGCTGACCTCGGTCGTCATCTCACACGACCTGGCGGTGATCCGCTTCCTCTCGGACCGGATCGGCGTCATGTACCTTGGCGAGATCGTCGAGATCGGAAGAGCCGTTGACGTCTACGAGCGGCCCGCACACCCGTACACGCGCGGACTTCTGGACGCGATCCCACGACCGGTTCCCGCCGAGGCGCGCCGCCACCGCAAGCCGAGCGTCAGAGGCGAGCTGCCATCGGCGGTCACGCCTCCTTCAGGCTGCCGTTTTCGCACACGCTGCCCGCGGGCGCAGGACGTCTGTGCCGAGATCGCTCCGGAGTTCAGCCGGTTCGGCGAGGAACATCACGCGACCTGCCATTTCCCCCTCGTCCCCGCCGTAGAGGACACGGCTGCCTCCTCGTACGCGGGACAGACCTGAGCGACCTCGAAGCCGGCCTCATCGCCGCTGCAGTCGCACCTCGAGCGAATCCCGCAGCGCGTCACCGAGCAGGTTGAAGGCGACGACGGTGATGATGATCGCGATCCCGGCTGGATAGATGAGCCACCAGTCGTTCGCGTACGCGTAGTTGAGCCCTTGATTGAGCATGCTGCCCCAGTTCGTCGCGGGCGGCGGCGGCCCAAGGCCGAGGAAGCTGAGCGCCGCGAGCAGGAGGATCGCATCCGCAACCTGGAAAGTCGCCTGGACCACGACGACCCCGGCGACGTTGGGAATGACGTGTTTGAAGATGACCCGCCACATCCCGGCGCCTGCTCCGACCGAGGCTTCGATGAACTCTCGCGAACGAAGCGCCATCGTCTCGCCTCTCACCAGACGAGCGGGAATGACCCAGGAGATGAGGGCTATCGCCACGATCATGACGAAAAGAGTCGGCGTAAACATGCTCGCGAGCAGAAGCAGAAGCAGAAGAGCGGGGACGGCAATCAAGGCGTCGACGACCCGCATCATGATCGCGTCGACGGCTCCGCCGACGAACCCGGAGATAGCCCCATATAGCGTTCCCACCGCGCTGGCGAGCAGCGCGGCTGCGATCCCGACATCGATCGACGCGCGCCCGCCCGCCATCAGCCGGCCGAGCACGTTGTAGCCGAGATCGTCCGTCCCGACTGGGAATCTGGCGCTTGGCAGGAGACGCACCTGCGCCAGGTTCGTGTGGATCTGGTCGGTTGGATACAGCAGCGGCCCAACGTACGAGAACAAGACGACGAGGAGAACGACGCTCGTCCCTAGCAAGGCCACGGGACTGCTGATGAACGTCTTCCACGTACTCTCGCGCAAGCGCTTCGGTCGCGCCTCGCGTACAAAGAACGTCTTAGGAGATCGTCTCCCGCTGATCTCCACGCTTACGACGACCGTCCTACGCGCAGTCGTGGATCGGCGATGCCATAGAGAATGTCTGCCAGAAGCGATCCGGCCACCGCGGCCACGCCCACTACGAGCGTGAAGCCGAGCAATACAGGATAGTCGTGGACGGTGGCCGCGTTCCAGAACAACAATCCCATGCCGGGATAGTTGAACAGCTGCTCGATGACGATGGCGCCGGAGAGGATGAATGGGAGGCTCAATCCCACGAGGGTTATCGTCGGCAAGATCGCGTTGCGAAGCGCATGGCGCCATATGACGCGGCGCTCGCCTATCCCCTTGCCACGGGCAGTGCGGATGTAGTCCTGAACGAGGGCTTCGAGCATCGATGACCTCATGTAGCGACTGAAGACCACGACCGTTCCTGCCGCCAGGGTGAGCGCCGGCAGCACGAGTGCGTTCGGTTGCGAGAGAACCGCCCCGACCGTTTGTCCTTGCGGGGCCTCGGCCGGAAACCAGTTGAGATCGATGGCGAAGACGATGATCAGCACGAGCCCGAGCCAAAAGGCAGGCATCGAGTAGACGACGAGCGCACCGGCAGTGAGCGCGTGGTCGATGAGCTTGCCGCGGCGGGCCGCCTGCAGGACGCCGATGGGTAGCGCGATCAGGAGACCGAGCGCGTAGGCGAGCCCGACGAGAAGCGCAGAGCGCGGCAGCGTCTGGACAAGAAGGGTTCCGACACCGGCGTTGTAGTGATAGGAGAATCCGAGATTCCCGTGAGCGAGCCGCCAGAGGTACTTGCCGAACTGCACGGGGAGGGAGTCGTTGTAGCCATTCGCGGCGTAGAACTGCTTGACGGTCACGGGGTTGGCCTGCAGGCCCAGCATCGCGCGTGGCCCTCCGGGCAGGAGGTGCGCGAGGATGAACACGAGGAGAACGACGACGAAGACGACCGCCACCGCCTGGCCGGTCCGTCTGAGCAGGAAGCGCATCATTCCCCGTCGCCCCGGTACGCGGAGTTCACGGTGAGACCGGCTCCCGGATCTCCAGTGGCTCCGGCACACCCATCGCCTCTCCCAGGCGACCGAGAGTCAGTTGGCCGTGACTGAGCAGATTGGTGTGGAACGTCCTGCTCGCCCCGCTGTCGGCGCAGTCGACGTCGAGCTGGTCACGGATCTCCTGGATGGCGAGGCATCCGACCATGTATCCGACTGCGGATCCGGGATGAGCGATGTAGCGGTCGACCTCGTTTGCGATGTTGCGGCGCGTCAATGCGGTGTTCCCCCACATGTAGCAGATCGCCTTGCCTCGCGACCAACCAAGCTGGTGGATGCCGGTGTCGACCACAAGCCGGCAGGAGCGCCAGAGGGCGAACGAGAACATTCCAAGGCGGGAGAACGGGTCGTCGTAGAGGCCCAGCTCGTCCGTGAACCGCTCCATGTAGAGGCACCACCCCTCGTAGAAGGGCAACACTCGCAGAAGCCGTCGCAACTGCGACGCATTCGACGCCTCGAGCGTCTTGGCCGACTCGATGTGGTGGCCCGGAACGGATTCATGGTGCGTCAGAGCCGCGGTCTCATAGACCGGTTGTTTGCGCGCGTCGGCCGTGTTCAGCCAGTAATACGCTGGACGCGACCCGTCGAGGGGCCCCGGCTGGTACTTGCCGAGAACTCCGTTCCTGGCCTCGAGCGGATCCATCTCGCGCACTTCACAAGCCACGCCTGGCGGTTCGGTGATCCAGCGCGGGACCGCTGCCTCCGCTCTGCCGAGAGCCTGGCGCGCGCGGGCGAGCATCTGCGCCCCGTCGTCGTAGTAGAGCGCAGGATCGTCGCGCATCTGAGCACACAGTCGGGCGAAGTTGCCCGGTAACCCCGCGTCCGTCCCCGCTTGCTCCATCTCCCGACGGAGTTGCTCGACGAGCGCGAGTCCGATCTCGTGGACGGCAGCGGCGGTGAGATCGAGTGTCGTATAGCGCCGCACCGCGTTCGCGTAGTACTCCTCGCCGTCGGGGATCCAGTTGAGGCCGACGCGCTCGGCGCTACGTGCGAGCGGCAACACGTCTCCACGGAGACTCTCGACATAGCGTTGGAAGGCGGGACGGATCTCCGACTGCACGAGAGCACCCAGGTCGTCCCCGAGAGCATCGCCGCCGGCTGCCGCGCCAAGTGCCGCAAGGCGGTACGGATCGTGCTCCGGTGAGAGACTGAGGTACTGCCGGATCTGGCCGATCGCGCGCAGGACGAGGTGACGAACGGGGGTCTGGCCGCGAGAGCGGCCTTCGCCGAGCGCAAGCAGGCTCTCGTCCAGGAGGGACGGGATGGCGCGACAGGCCTCGCGAAAGGCGTCTCGCGCCTCCGACGTCCCTGGGCTCGAATACGGGAGAAGGACGAGGAGCTGCGCTGTGAGTCCAGCCTCCGGCAGCGGGCTCACGACATAGCGCTGCGGCGCGGCCTCGAGCCGCGACCGCTCGTAGCCGGCGATCTCCTCCATGAGCCGGCAACTGAGACGCTGGTCCTCGCTCAGCGCAGCGACGTCGAGACCTTTCAGCTGCCGCTGGACTCCCTCGAGCCTCCTCTCGAGATCCTCGATCTGCTCCTGGTCGATCAAAGGAAGAAGCGTGTGGGCGTACTCGAGCCCCAGCTGCCGCGCCTCGAACGGTCGTGCCGCGTAGTAGCAGCGGAGGAACTGGTCCTCGAGCCGGTCGAGCGAGAGCGTCGCTCGAGTCACCGCCTCATCCGGCGACACCCGCGGCATCGGCCTCGGAGGCTGGTACACCGAGTCCTTCGGCCCCACTCGCTTCTGCGTGCCGCTGCTTCAGCCAGCGGCTGAACCACTCCACGAGCAACTCGAGCCGTTGGAGTCGATGCGCCGGGCTGCCGGTTCGCGTGAGCGAATGCCCCTCCCCCGGAAAGCGAATGAACTCGACCGGGCGGTCGAGGACCTTCAGCGCCATGAAGAGCTCTTCTGCCTGCTGGATCGGACAGCGGAGGTCGTTCTCCGAGTGGACGATCATCAGCGGAGCGGTGATTTCAGCGACTCGCCGAAGCGGTGAACTCGTCCAATAGGCGGCGGGATCCTCAACTTGATTGCAGCCGAGGTATTGGGTGAAGAACCAGGGCGACTCGTCGTTTGTGCCGGCGAGGCTGTACAGGTTATAGGGGCCGCGTTCAGCCCAGCCTGCACGGAAGCGGTCGCTCCGCTCGAGCATCCACGTGACGCAGAGCGCGCCGTAGGAGCCCCCGAGCACACCGACTCGTTCCGGGTCTAGGTTCTCGTTTCTCTCGAGCGTCGCATCGACGACTGCGAGCATGTCGGAGATGTCATCCTCGCCCCAGCCGGCGGCCGGCGAAGCGGCGTTCGGCCCGCACACTGCGCGGTACCAGGCCTTGCCGTATCCACCTGACCCGCGGGCGTTCATGTAGAGGACGGCGAAGCCGGCTCCGCACAGAGTCTGGGACTCGTGCGACCAGTGGTACCCGTACTGGCTGCCACCGCCTTGCATCGAGACCAGCAGCGGATAGGGCGCCGGCCACCGTCCCGGGTTCGGCAGCATGAGCCAGCTGTCTACGTGCACGCCGGGCTCGGACTCGATGATCTCGTGAACCGGTTCCCGCAGGTCGTGACTCTCGCGATAGCCCTCGCTCGGGGCGAAGATCACCTCCTCTTCCCCATCACGTCGACGCACGATGAGCGCGTCCGGCTCGGTCGGCGACGAAGCGACATACGCGAGTGTTCCGTCCGGGGATGCGGCGAGCGAAGTGACCCATCGGTCTCCATCGACGATGCGCTCGGTCCATGCGGACTCGTCCGTGTGAGCCGCGAGCGCGCAAATCCTGCCTTCATCCTCGACGAGAGTGAGAATCGTTTCGTTGTCCGCCCAGATCAGGCCCTCGCCGTCGGTGTCGGGCCGATTGCAGTCGCGATCCAGCTCCCCCAGGTGCAAGAGGGTCGTGCCATCGCTCGCATCGAGGACGACGAGATCGTTCGTCGAGGGAAAGTGGGAAACGTCGACGAGCGTCGCGGCGAGCTTCGCCCCCTCGGGAGAGAAGCGGGGCTGTCCGTAGTGGCATTCCGTTCTCGTGATCTGCCGCGGCTCGGAGTCGTCGAGGCTCTGAACAAAGACATCATTCAGAAGCGTCCGGTCGGCCCCCTCATGGCGTTGCGAGACGAAGACGACGGCGCCGGCGTCCGGATGCCAGGAGAAGTCATAGTCGTCGTAGCCGCCGCGACTCAGTTTCCGCGAAGGGCCTCCGCCGACAGGGATCAGGAATGCCTGCTGCGGCCGGTTGAACGTGTAGCCGAGGCCGTCGTAGCGGTAGCGCAGCCGCGTCAGGTGCAGCGGCGGCCTGCGATCCTCCGGCAGTTCAGCACGAGCTCGGTCTTGCTGCTCGCGGACAACGGCGAGGAGCCAGCGCCCGTCCGGCGACCAGTCCAGCTGGCTGACGGGATCGTCCCAGCGCGCCAGCTCGACCTCGCTTTCCTCGAGGGCACCATCACCATCGACCTGCCGGAGCACGAGACGCCACGTCCTGCCGTCCGATCGAACCGCCGCGAGACGAGGACGGTCAGCTTCGCCACTGACCGGTTCCCACCGCGGCAGCTCCTCGCTCACACCCGGGGCGGGCAGAGCGGCCTCACCTACGACTCCGCGGTCGACAAGTCCCGTGACGAGTCTCCGCTCGACTCGGTTCGTCTCCTGCGGCAACCGGACCGCGACAGCGGCGATCAGCTTTCCATCTTCGGAAAGCTGCACCGACCTGAGCTCCACCAGGGAGCTCAGGTCGGCTGGCTCTACCGGCTCGCCCACGCCACCCTTGTGGTCGGGCGAGCGGTCTGGGCGACTGGCGGCCACCAGCTCTGCCTACCAGTCCTCGGGGTCGAGCAGGCCGAACGAGTTCGGCTTGTAGCCGCTCAGACCGGTTGCCGCCGCGACTCGCGTGGCCGGGAAGGGCATGAAGATCATTCCGGGCAGATTGCCCGCAATGTTCTTGTCGTACGCGTAGAGCGCACTCGTCGACTGCGACGCCGGCGCGACCTCCACGCGATGGATGAGCGCGTTCGTCGTCTTGTTGCTCCACCCCCCGTAATTGCCGTTGGCTCCTGTGGCGAACAGCTGCTCGCCGCTCGGGTAGGCGTTGTAGTACCAGCCGCCCCAGTCGAGCATTTCCCAGGCGCAGTGAGTCGAGGCATTACCGGGATGGCAGATCGGAACGACTGCGCCGGTCACCTCCGAGAACGGCCCGGAGGAGAGCTGAAGCGAGATACCGACCTTGTTCGCATTGGAGGCGAGCGAGGAGATCTCCTCCTGCATCGCGGTGTCGCCGGATGCGTAGAGGAGACTGAACTTCAATGCTGCACCCCTTTTGATGCCATTCCCGCACTTCGCGGGATTAGCGCATGTCGTCGTCCCTCCCGGATGGACGTCCCAGCCATGCGACTTCAGCAGACTGGAAGCCGCCGAAATGCTGAATGGGTACGGGTTCTTGAGCTTGTGGTTCCCGAGATACTTGTTCGTCGGCTTGAGCGGTACAGGTCCGTAGACGGGGACGCCCACTCCGCCCATGAACGCCTTGATCCAGTGCGGCTGGTCGACGAGATGCTGTAGCGCCTGCCGGATGTACAGCTGTCGCAGGATCGGACCAACGGTCTTGTGCTGCATGTTGATTACGAAGAAGTCGAAGCCCAGTCCGTACTGGGTTAACAGCTTGTACCCATTCTGAGTGACACGAGATCCCTGGCTGAGATCTGCAGGAGGGATGTAGCCGACACTCAACTGGTCCGATGAGTTCTGGCTCGAGACGCTGTTGCTCCCGCGCGAGGAAAGAAGCTGATTGAACGCGGCGGACTCGCTCGTGAAGGGCACTTCACTGAACGTCTTCGCATGGTTCTTGCTCGGCCCGCTGTACTTCGGATTCCGCGTGAAGCGCACGAGCCCGGTGTTCGTGAACGCCTTGAGCTTCCACGGGCCGTCGACGATGCTCCAGAGCGGACTCTTCACGTAGTCGGCGGTGTTCTTCGCCTGCGCCTCGAGGAACTTCGCCACGGCGCGCGCACCCGCAGCCGTCGAGTCAGGAAGTGACTTCGGCTTGGCGGGAAGCGTCCCGGAGGTGGCGGTCACGCCAGAGGGGAACGCCTTGATATCCCAAGCGATCGGCCACGCTTCGAGCTGGGCAAGCTGCGTGTTGAGGAACCAGGTCGGGTTCCAGCTCTTGTTCAGTTTCAGCCGGAGTGTCGACGCGTTCACCGCGGTGGCCGAAACGACTGTGTCCGGGAAGCTGCCAGGCGAGTACTGCTCCCAGTCCGTCTTGTTCGCCTTGACCAGGTTGTACATGAACACGGCGTCGCGAGCTGTTACGGGGCTCCCGTTCGACCAGCGGTACGGCTTCAGCTTGATCGTGACGACCTTGTTGTGGTGGCTGAAGACCGGGAGCTTCGCGATCGACAAGCTCTCGTCGATGCCGGCGCCTCCGTTCTTGCCGAGCCAGTACAGCGGCCGGAACATCAATGCCTGGAACGAGTTCGCGTTTGCGACGGTCGAGCAGGTCAGCGGACCGAGCTGGAAGATGCAGTTTGGCGCGTTCGCGGCCGGCTCCGCCCAGACGATCGACTTGACGCTCGGCTCCGCGGCAGTGCTGGCCGCGGCCGCCGGGCTCTTGCCGCTGGCGCTGGCAGAGCCGCAGGCCGTGACGCAGAGGAGTGCGAGGACTCCGACGAAGAGCATTCGCCAGGTCGACTCGCCTACACGCAGGGGATGCACCATCGTGACCCTCCCTAAGCTCGGGCGTCCGCCCCCGGAAGCACCAGAAGCCCGCTCCTCGAACGGCACCCGCGCCTCCGGACGCTGCGACTCAAATACTGGATGTGCGCCGACTATACTGTATGCGCGGGGCACGTCAAGAAGAGGCAGGGCCCTCCGCTGTTTTCGCTTGCGTGTCCCGCCTCTCTGCGCGACAGCTGGTAGCGGAAGGGCGAATGCGCCTTCTTTTTTACGCCTCAGCCGGCGCCGGGACATCGTGCGCTGCTTCCTCGCGGGCCCAGAAGGGCCTGCCGATGCGGAGCTCGAATCTGAAGTACTGGTCGGCTCGAACGCCGTCGACCTCTTCGCGTGTCGCCTGGACCATCGCGGCCGCAACGTCGAGATCGTCGACGTCGAAGAGGAGATACCAGGCCCACCGAGGCGATTCGGTCGGCCCCACTTGAAACACGTCGTCGCACATCGATGCGACTACACGTGCTCCCAACTCCTCCCACTCGGCGAGAAGCTGCTTGAACCGCCGCATCGCCTTCTCGGCCTTTTCCTCAGGAGGTGTCGCGAAGAAACTCTCGAGTGCAGAGCCTGCGATCATGATCCGGTAGGGCCGGTGAATCGGAAGCGGCCTCCAGGATGGCGACATTCGTGTCTCCTAACGTTCGGGTGCCGTTCGATTGTGGGTGCGCGTCGAGAGGATCAGCTAGCTGCAAAGCACGGCACCCGAGCGGGTCGCACCGACCCTCGGGCGAGCCGTGGCGCCTCACGGCTCGAGCTCGTACGGATGGCTGCCGAAGACCTCGACCCCATCGTCGGTAACGAGGACGGTGTCCTCGAGACGAACACCCCCGAACCCTTGCCGGTAGCAGCCGGGCTCCACCGCGAGGACATCGCCGGCGACAATCTCCTCGCCCGCGGGCGAGAGATACGGCGGCTCGTGTACTTCGAGACCCACTCCGTGCCCCAGCCTGTGGAAGAAGCCTTCGTCGAGGACCGTTCCGGGCTTCTTCGACAGAAGAGTCGGCTGGCCGGCTTCCTCGAAGACCTCCGCCGCGACGCGGTACACCTCGCTTGCGAGAACGCCGGGACGGATAGCTTCAAGCGCCTGCTCGAGGGCTGCCTCGCAGAGCCGGTGATACTCGCGCAACTCGTCGTCCACTTCACCGGCGACGAAGGTGCGCGTCATGTCGGTGTAGCAGGCTGTCGCCGCGTCTCGCGGCCAGATGTCCACGGTTATCGGCTCGCCGGGTGCGATCTCCCCCGACCCGTGGTGGTGGCCGATGCAGGTCTGCGCGCCGTGGGCGACGATGAAGTCTTCGGCGCTGCAGCCGCTGGCCGTGACGGCCGCGCTGGCGGCCGCCTTTAGGCGTTCAGAGGTCAGCGGCTTGCCCTCGAAGAGAACACGATCGCCGCTGATCTGCGCGCCGCGCAGTACCTCGGCGATCGCGGCGCTTGCCGCGTCGGCGGCTCGTTGCGCGCGCCGTATTCCTTCGACCTGCGTGGACGTCTTCTTGCGGCGGCGATACTCGAACAGGTCACGCTCGACGGTGAGCTCGACGCCCGCCGCACGAAGGTAATCGGCAAGTTCGGTCGGAAAGCCCGGAGGGATCACCGCTCGATCGAGTTCGAATCGGCGACAGGCGCGAAGTGCGAGCTCGAGATGGGCCTCCGCTACCGACATCCCGTCCGCCTGGAGATCGTCGAGACCGAGCTCTTCCTCTGGGATGACCTCGAGGCCGTCGATTTCCCTCATGCGGGCCACCTCGAGCGAGCGCACTACCGCGAAGCGGCGCCCCTCCGTCTCGCCGTAGAGGAGCACATCAGTGACTGCATGTGGAATCTCCTGCCGCAGCTCAGGTGTGCGCACGGTGTCGGCGTAGATCAGGACATTCGGCATTTCGTGCCGCCTTCCCTAGACGATCTGGCGCTCGCGCGCCAGCTCCCCGCTGAAACGTTCGATCGAAAGCTCGCGCGTAAGAGGATCGATGCCCCGGCCGCACACGGCGTCGGCGACGAGCCGACCGACCGCCGGAGCGATCATGAATCCGTGCCCGCTGAAGCCTGTGGCCAGCCACAACCCGTCGAGACCGGGCACCGGGCCCAGGATCGGCTGGTGATCGGGGGTGATGTCGTAGAACCCCTCCACCAGGATGGGGAAAGACACGAACTCCAGCGCGGGCAGGAGAGAGCGAATGCCCTCCGAGACGTTCTCCCGCCAATGCTGCGCGCCCGACTCAGGGTCGCCGCCGGCATCCAGATCGCTGGCCAGCACACGACCGTTGGCCAACTGCTTGGCAGCGAAGCGGCGCTCGGACGCAACCACCAACGGCTCCAGCAGCCGCTCCCGGATCGGCTCGCTGAAGAACAGGTAGCGGGCCTCCTTCTCGATCGGCAGCTCAACCCCGAGCGGCCGGAGTAGGGACGGTGACCCATAGCCTGCGGCGACAACTACCTGACCGCCGGTCAGCTCGCTTCCGGTGGCGAGCGAGAGGTGCCACCCATTTCCATCCGGGGCGAGGCCGGCGACCTCGGCAAGCTCGACGGTGGCGCCGGCGCGTTGGGCCGCTGCGGCGAAGCCTTCGACAACGGCCTGCGGCTTGTCGAAGTAGCCGTCAATCCCGCAATAGGCAGCACCTACGATCCCGTCGGTCAGGAGGCCGGGGACGAGCTCGGCAGCCTCGTTCGCCGTGACGAGCAGTGAGGGAATCCCCAGATCGTTCTGGAGGCGAACGTTCGCATCGAGCCCGGCAAGCTCGTCCTCGCTATCTGCGACGAAGATATAGCCGCAGCGGTCGAGCTTCGGCTTCCCGCTCGGCTCGAGGTTCTTGTCGATTTGCTCATAGAACGCGACCGACTCGGTCGCGAGCTCGCAGCTCACCCTGGTGCTCCACTGATGGCGGACTCCGCCTGGCTGCACCCCGGACGCTTCTGCGCCTATCCCGGTTCGCTCCAGGACCACGACCGAGCCGACACCGCGCTGAAGAAGATGCCAAGCGACCGAGAGTCCCGTGATTCCCGCGCCGATGACGGCCACATCGACTCTGCGCTCGAATAAATTCGACACCCTCTTGTATACTGGACGCAGTCAGCGCGGACTGTCAAGCGCCAACGGCAGCTGAGGCGGCGGGCTCGACGACGTCACCTCCGCGTGCGAACGATCGCATCCCGAGGGCGTATATTCCCCGACCGTGAGTCCTAGCAAGAAGGCACCTGAAGCGCCTCCCGCCGTATCTGCCAGTAACGAGACGAGCCTCGGTCAGCGACTCCGCGATATCCGCAAGGCACGCGGCCTCTCGCTCGCCGGCGTTGCGCACTCAACGGCGATCTCGCCGTCGTTCCTGTCGCTGGTCGAACTCGGCAAGAGCGACATCACGATCGGCCGACTTACCCGCCTGGCCGAGTTCTACAAGATCAGCTTCGACGAGCTACTCGGCGGCGCGGAAGCGGAGGAGCTCGACCTCATCCGCGGACACGGTCGACAGCTGATTCACTCGCCCGCGGAGGGCATCGACGTCTTCATGCTCACCTCGAGCACCCGAGGGACCATGCTCCCGATGCTCCTCGAGTTCGAGCCCGGCGCCGAGCTGGCCGAATATGGCAAACACCGGGGAGAGGAGTTCGTCCATGTCATCGAGGGGACATTGAATCTCGAAGTGGAAGGCGCCGAACCGCGGGAGCTAGAAGCTGGCGACAGCGCCTACTACTCGGCCGAACGCCCGCACCTCTTCCGCAATGCGAGCAGCAAGAAGCCGCTCACATTGCTCTGTGTCGACTCGCCCCCTCCAACGCTGATCACCGACCTAAGCTGAGACAACCGCGTCAAGTTCGACCTCGACGAGTACGCCCTCCGGAATGAAGCCGGCGACATAGAACGTTGTGTTCGCTGGGCTCACGTCGCCGAAGAGCTCCCGGTGAGCCTCGACTGCGCGCGTCCACTCGCAGCCCACGACGAGGTACATGCGTGTCCGCAGCACGCCGCCGAGATCACCGCCAAGCGCCTCCACGGCAGCTAGCGCTTGCTCGAACGCCGCCTTCGTCTGGGCGTAGACATCCCCTGGAAAACGTGCTTGACCTGACTCATCCGTCGCGGCGGTGGCACTCACCGCGATCAACTGATCGATTCGAACGCCGCGGGCGTAGCCGGCCAGGTCCTCGAATCCGCCAGTTTTGTAGACCTTCCGCACCACGAGAGCGTAATCCGTTTACGCGGGCGCACGGCCGCCGCGTTCGGATCCTCCAGATTTGCCTCCGCCCCTCGCCGTGCCGCTCCGGCAGCGGCGATCGCGCGCCCACTTCGACCGATGGCCGGTGGCTTCAGGCGTCGGCGGCACAAACCTCGGTTCCGACCGTGGTCTCGCCGCCGTCCGGCCAAGTGATCGTCCACGGCGGCCCGATGTCGATGCCCTGCTCTGCCCTCACCCTCGCGCGATGCGTGGCCAGCGCTTTCCTCTTCTGCACGATCATCGGGCTCAGCCGAGCCAGCTGCTCAGGGCTAAAGGTCGGATTCATAGGCGACCTTCGGGCGGCCAGGCTCGAGGAACTCATAGTCGCTCCGGACATAGATCTCTGGCGGCTGTCCGGCACCCTTGACCATCGCTTCACCTTAGGGCGTCCTCCTCGATTCATGCAATCGGGAGCCACTCTTCGACTCCCATCCGGAGACACGCAGGTGCCGCCGACCACCTACCTGGAGAGCACGGTGGCTTTCGACGACAGCACCCAATGCCCGACCCAATGGCGCACCGCGTACTCGAACTCCTCCGGCTCTTCGGTGTAGGGCATGTGGCCGCTCTGGTTGAGGAGCGCGAGCTGGGAGGTGGCGATTCCTTCGACGAGCTCGAAGGCGGGATGCAGCGACCCAGACTGCCAGTCGTACCGTCCGTTGACGACGAGCGTCGGGACGTTGATCTCGCCAAGTCGAGGCGTGTCGTCCCATTGGGCGTCGATGATCTCTCGTCCGATTGCGTCCAGGCGGCGGCGGTGGATGGCGACGTCCTGCATCAACGTGTCCACGGCGGCCTGGTTGTGAACGCTGGCTTCGAGCATCGCGCGCCGCCAGACGTCCCCGCCGTTGTCCTCCTCTTGCAGGCGCGCGAGCCGCATGAAGACGGGGTTCTTCGGGTTGTAGATGGAGTAGGGCTCCTGGCTGAAGCGCCACGAGGGACCACAGCCGATCAGAACGAGCGCCTGGACCGCCTGCGGGTGGTTGAGGGCGACGAACAGGGCGGTGACGCCGCCTGTCGAGGTGCCGGCGGGAATCCATTGTTCGATGCCGAGCGCCTGCCGGGCCTGCTCGGTGTCGTCGGCGAGTTGGTGCATTGTCAGCTTGTCGTCGTCGGGTTCGGGTGAGGAGCCGCCGACGTCGCGGCCGCAGATCCAGAAGGTGCGGCCGATGCTGGCGAGTGCGTCGGTGAGGTGACCGGCTGGATAGACGCCGCTGGCGTCCCGGTAGGGATGGCTTGCGACGAAGGTGACCGGTCCTTCGCCTGCCTCCCAGACCTCGAGTGTCGTGTCCTCGATCTCGACGAGCTGAGGGCGGAACGTATGTCTGTAGCTCACGCGCTACTCCTTTCGGGCTGGCTCGGGAGTGCTGAGTCGGTGGTGAAGAGATGGCGAGGCGCCCAGCCCTCCCGCGGGATCGCGTCGATGAGGGCCTGCGTTTCGGGTGCGGTCGGGTTCGTCAGCACCCGATCGGTGGGCCCGTGCTCGACGACGGCGCCTTGGTGCATGACGTAGATGTAGTCGGTGACCTGCGCTACGGCGGCGAGGTCGTGAGAGATGAAGATCAGTGCAGTGTTCGTCTCGCGGCGCAGACGATTGAGCAGGTTCAGGACCTGCGCCTGGACGGAGATGTCGAGCGCGGAGACCGCCTCGTCGAGGACGAGCGTCGTCGGCTCGGTCGCCAGCGCACGCGCGATCGCGGCTCGTTGGCGTTGCCCGCCGGAGAGATGGCGCGGGGGGCGGTTCGCGAGGCCGGGATCGAGTCCAACGCTGTCCAGCAGGTCGAGGACTCGCCGCTCGCGCTCCTCGCGGGAGTAGGCGAAATGGATTCGTAGCGCCTCGGCGAGCGCCGCCCCGATCGTCTGGCGAGGGTCGAGTGAGGTGTACGGGTTCTGGAAGACGAGTTGGATCTGGCGAGCGCGCTGCTTTCGCCCTTCGCGCCGGCGCCCCGCGACATCGATGCCGCCAGGGAATGTCACCGCCCCCTCGGTCGGTGGCTCGAGGCCCACGAGCATTTTCGCGACCGTGGTCTTGCCGGAACCCGATTCACCGACGATGCCGAGCGCGGCGCCGCGATCCAGGGTGAGCGAGATCCCTTCTACGGCGACTCGGTCACGCCCCTGCCTCCTGCCGCGGTACACCTTGCGGAGTTGAGTCGCCTCGAGGACCGGACGCTCCTCAGGCGACGACGGGGCATTGAGCAGGTCGAGATCCTGGAAGACCTTGCCGCCCCCGGTCCCGCCGGCTGCGATCTCGTCGCTCCGGTGGCAGAACACGCGGCCGTCGACAAGGCTCGTCTGGATGGGTGTCTTCGTCCGGCAGAGGTCGATCGCGAATGTGCATCGTGGAGCGAAGGCGCAGCCGATCTCCAGTACCGAGTCGGCCGCACGTCCCTCCAGCTGGGCGAGCGCCCTTCGGCCGCCGATCTGCGGGCGCGCGCGCAGGAGCCCGATCGTGTAGGGATGTCGCGGGTCGCGGTGGAGAATGCTTGAAGGCCGTTCCTCGACGATCCGGCCGGCATAGATGACTGCGGTGCGGTCGCAGGTGGCGGCGGCCAGCTCGAGGTCGTGCGTAATGAAGAGGAGGGCCATCTCGCGCTCCGCACGCAGCTCGAGGAGCGTCGCCATCACGTCGGATTGGGTCGTTACGTCGAGCGCGGTCGTCGGCTCGTCGGCGATGAGTAGATCGGGCTCGCCGGCTATCGCGGCGGCGATCATCACCCGCTGCAACATTCCGCCGGAGAGCTCATGCGGGAACTGACGCAGCCGAGCGGCTGGCGCGTCGATGTGAACGAGTTCGAGCAGCTCGCGCGCGCGCCGGTTCGCGCGGCTCCTGCTCAGCCCCTGGACAGCGATCATCCCCTCGGTCAGGAAGTCGCCGATCGTGTGCACCGGGTTGATGTGCGCATGCGGATCCTGGAAGACCATTCCGACTCGACCGCCTCGCAGCCGCTGCAAGGCGCGGTCGCCCAGCGTGAGAACGTTCGTCGAGTCGAGATCGACCGTGCCGCTGAGTCGCGCACCGGGGGGAAGCAGCCGAATCAGGCTGCGCGCGGTCATGGACTTGCCGCTGCCGGATTCACCGACCAGCCCGAGCGCTTCGCCGCGTCCGATGTCGAAGGCGACGTCCGCGAGGATGCGGCGTAACCCTGCTCGCGTGACGAGCTCGAGCTTGAGGTCTCGGACTCGCAGCAGCGGCTCGGGCGAAGAGACGGAGCTCAAAGGCCCACCTCCGCTCGGTCGGCAAGGCGGTTGCCGATGATGCTGACCGCGACGACGACGATGACGATGAGCGCCCCGGCGTAGAGCGACTCCTGCGGGTGCCCGCTCGTGAGGCCGGGCTCTCCTTCGGAGACCATGACGCCCCAGTCCGGGGTCGGCGGCTGGATCCCCAGCCCCAGGAACGAGAGCGCCGCTGCATCGAGGAGCGAATAGGCGTAGGCGAGCGTGAGCTGGGCGTTGACGATCGGAGCGACGTTCGGCAGGAGGTGGCGCGTCCAGATCCCAGCGCTCGAGCCTCCTTGCAGGGATGCAGCCGAGACGTAGGGGAGGTTCCGCTGCCGGATCGCCTCGGAGCGCACGATTCGCCCGACATACGGCGTGTATGCGATCACGAGCGCAAGGGTCATGGTCGCCAGCCCCGGTCCCATGACGGCGGTGGCGAGGATCGCGAGCAGGATCCCCGGGAAGGCGAACAGGATGTCGAAGCCGCGAGCGATCAGATAGTCCAGCCAGCCTCCGAACCAGGCGGAGGTGAGCGCGAACGCGGTTCCGGCGATGCCCGCGCCGAGGGTGACCAGGAGCGGGACGAGCAAGGTCGTTCTGCCGCCGTAGATGAGGCGGGAGAGGAGGTCGCGTCCAACCGCATCCGTTCCGAGGAGATGCGCTGCCGAGGAGCCGCTGTTGACGTTGGCGAGATCGACGTTGTTCGGGTCGTAGGGGGCGACCCATGGCGCGAGCGCGCAGCAGAGGACGATCAGCGCGACGACGATGCCGGGGAGCAGCAGGCCCGGCTCCGCGATCGAACGGCGGGCGAGATTGGTTGCCCAGTGTCTCCTGAGCGCCGGCGGCGGGACGCTCGCCGGGATGCTCATCTGCGTCCGATCGACTTCATGTGGCTGCGCGGCGGACGCGGGGGTCGATCCAGCCGTAGAGAAGGTCGATGCTGCTGTTGATGACGGCGAACGAGATGACGAGCAGCAGGCACGCTGCTTGCACGACCGGAAAGTCCTTGGTTTGCACGGATTGAACGAGTAGTGATCCGCCGCCGCTGACGCCGAACGCGGTTTCGACGACGGTGGTTCCCGCGAGCAGGGCTCCAATGGTCAGTCCGCTGGCGGTGGTTACCGGGATGAGCGCGTTCCGCAACGCGTGGCGGCGCACGACTCGCGCTTCGGAGAGACCGCGGCTTCGTGCGGTCTCCACATGCTCGGAGGCGAGTTCGGTGCGCATCGAGGCGCGCGTGATGCGGGCGATCAGGGCAACACCGCCGAGCGCGAGTGAGACCGCCGGGAGTGTCAGGTGGACGATCCGGCCGCCGAAGCCGCTGCCGGAGCCGAAGACCGGAAACCAGTTCAGATGCACCGCGAAGACCAGAGTGAGGCCGACGGCCGCAACGAAGGCCGGGGTGGCTAGGCCGACCGTTGTCAGGGCGGTGATGACGCTGTCGAGGGCGCGGCGGGAAGTGGCGGCGAGGGTGCCGAGGGCGACGCCGCCGACGATGATCAGAAGGCCTGCATAGGCGACGAGGAATAGCGTCGTTTCGAGCCGGGGCATCAGCACGGTGCTGACCGGCTCGTGAAAGGCGATGGACGTGCCGAGGTTGCCTTGCAGCAGTGCCTTGAGCCAGTCCCAGTAGCGCTGCCAGAGCGGGTCGTGGAGGTGGTAGTACGAGTTGAGCGCGGCCTTCTCCGCTGGCGAAAGCGCTCGTCCGCCGCTCAGGAAGGCGATCGGGCTACCGGGGGCGACCGCGAGGGCGCCGAAGATAATGATCGTCGACGCCCACACGGTGACCGCTAGCCCGGCGACGTGGCGCGCGAAGACCCGAAGCGCTACCACGTCATCTCTGTGCGCCTACTTCGCTCGGAGCGACGCCGCCCATGGCGTGTAGAGATATCCCAGCGGCGAGGTCGGCGCACCCGAGATTCGCTTGTTCTCGAACAGCCGCTCGGACGGGTTCGCGACGAGCATCTCACCGAAGAACTTGCCCTGGTAGATCTTCGTCGCCTTGTCGAGCAGCTGAGCCCGCTTCGTCAGGTTTGTGGTGCCCTGAGCCTTGCCGATCAGCCCGAGCACGGTCGGGTTGTTGAACCCGCTCGTGTCGAGGATCGAGCCCGGGACAGCGACGAACATGAGCGGCTCGATCGGGTCGAGGATGTCCCACGCTCCCTCGTTCAGAAGCATGTCGTAGCCGTTTCGCTGCTTCGGGTCGAAGAGCACCTGGATGTACCGGCCAGGAGGCGCAGTCACGACCTTGACATGGAGACCGATCTGGCCTGCGACGGACTGGATGTAGGTGGCGATCTCTTGGTCGGTGGCGTTCGCCGAACTGACGAGCAGGGTGATTGTCTTCGTCGCGCTCGCGCCGGCTGATTTGACGAGCGCCTTGGCGCCGGAGGGGTCGACGCGAGAGCCCGGGAGTGCGTGGTATGTCTTGCCGAAGATGCTCTTGCCGTAGCTCCAGAGCGTTGGCATCACGATCGACCAGACCGGCGCGGCGGCGCCGTGGTAGACCGACTTCGCGATCTCGCTGCGGTTGATCGCGATCGTCAGCGCCTTGCGCACCTTTTCATTCCGGATCGGTCCGGCCTTCTGCGTGAAGGTGAGGATCTCCATCGCCACGCTGCGGCTCAGGTGCACCGAGCCGGCGCTGCTGGACTTCAGGGTGCCGACCGAGCTGACCGGCACCTCGTAGGTACCGTCGATCTGTCCCGACTTGAGGGCGTTCGAGAGCGTGTTCGGGTCGGTGACAAAGTCGAAGGTGAGGGTCCCGACCTTGGCCGCGTGCGCCTTGTTCCAGTAGTTCGGATTCGCCTTCATGACGATGCTCTGTCCCGGCGTCCATTTGGAGAACTCGAACGGGCCGGTGCACATGAGGCCGCCGGCGGAGGTCCCGTACTGCTTCCCCTTCGCCTTTACGTAGGACGCTTCGCTGATCTGTCCGGCGCTCGTCGACATGATCTCGACGAAGACGGCGTCGGGCGACTTGAAGTGAATCGTCACCTGGTGCGCGCCGGTTTGCTTGACCGAGCCGACGCTGAGGAACCACGGCGCTGTCCACGTGCCGCCGAGCTTGGGGTTCAGCTGGCGTTTGAGGCTGTAGACGACGTCGGCGGGCGTAAGCGGCTTGCCGTCCCAGAACTTGATGCCGGAGCGGATCGTGAAGACCAGCGTCTTCGCGTTCGGCTGTCGATACGAGGACGCGAGCCAGGGGACGAGCTTGCCGGCGCTGGTATAGCGGGTGAGCGCCTCGCACATGTTGGAGCCGGGCTCTGTCGAGGAACTCGCCCCCGACAGCGCCGGGTCGAGCGAGCCGGGCTCTCCCTCTGGCAGATCCCAGACGACCGATTTCGCTGCGGCGGCACGGGCGGAAGCCCCGGAGCGCGCACTTGCAGCCTTCGCCGCCCCGAGGGTCACGCACAACAGGAGCGCGGCCGCCAGCGCGATGCTGCGGCGACGGCGTGAGAAGCCGTTCACGTGTCTACCTCCTCAGGCGGGATGCCAGAGCGCGTCCTGGCGACCGCATCAGCAGCGGAACCTCCGAGTTCCAGAGGGATGCCAAACGGGGTAACCCGACGCACCACGGGAAGGTTCTACCTTTCCACCATTGGAAGGTCAAGACCCCGGCGAAACGAACTGAGGGCTTGACGCCTCTGTGCCGGGGGCCTGATAGTAGAAACGTATGCCCTTTGCGCTTACTGGTCGCGGATGCGCATAGCGTCGCCCGCAGTCGTTCCCGCCGTGACCAGCCGCTGGAAGACGGAGGTTCGTGATGAGTCCTAACCTGGCCGCGCAGCGATCGCCCCTGCAGATTGCCCAGGAGTCGTACGAGTCGTTCGAGCGCGACGACATCGATGCCGTCCTCGCCGACTTGGATCCGGCGATCGTCTGGGAGCAGGCGCAGGGACTTCCGCACGGCGGCACCTATCACGGGATCGGAGAAGTGAGACGCAACATTTTCGATCCACTGGATCGCGACTGGTGGGACGGATTCACGGCCCAGCCCGACGAGTTCATCGCCGGCGGCGATGAGGTGGTCGTTCTCGGCAGGTACCGCGGCGTTGGGAAGGAGAGCCGCCGAACGCTCGACGTTCCGTTCGTCCACGTCTGGACCGTGCGCGAAGGTAGGGCTGTGCGCTTCCGCCAGTTCCTCGACACCGCGGGCTGGAACGCCGCACTCACGCCATGACCGCGCCCGGCGGTAGCGCGGACACCGCGAAACTCGAGCCGAAGCTGGCGATGTTCCAGCCCGCCCGGGCGGTACGCACGTACGACGCCGTGGTGAACCAGGTCCGCTCGGCGATCGCCGATGGCCGGCTCAAGCCGGGAGACCGCCTTCCATCCGCGGTCGAGCTCGCTGGCGAGTTCGAGGTCAGTCGCAACGCCGTCCTCGAGGCACTGCGCGTCCTCGAGCGCTCCGGGCTCGTCTCCCTCCGCCGCGGCTCGCGCGGCGGTGCGTTCGTCCGTGCGCTCAGCGGCGATGAGCTGACTGAGCCCCTGCACCTCTTGATGGAAACCGATGTGCCGATCGCCGACATGGTCGAGATCCGCCGCGTGATCGAAGGCAACACCGCGGCGTGGGCGGCTGAGCGTGCCACGAAGGCCGAGCTGAAGGCGATCTCGGAGGTCGTCTCGACGTGGGAATGGCTCGCCGCCCAGCCTTCGCCCGAGCACTGGCAGCAAGCGCTCGCCATGGACGTCCGCTTCCACACGCTCGTTGCCGATGCCTCCCGCAACGCCGCCGCCGCAGCGTTCGTGCGCGGAATGCTCGGCAGCCTCGACCGACTTATCGATTATCCGAGCTCGCGCGAGCAGATGATCGCCGCCTCGGCGCCGCTCGGCTGGGTCTTCGAGCCGATCGCTGCGCGAGACCCCGACACGGCGCGCGAACGAATGCAGCGGCATATCGGCGACTTCTCCGAGTTGGCTGGAACGAAGGCGAAGGCGCCGCGCTTGACCGCCAGGCAGCGAAAGGTTTAACCTCCGAACCTCTCGTGGGTAGCGGGACGGAGACAGGAACGAAGCTGGCGGTCGATGTTCCGGCACGCGTCCCCTACACGTTCGAGGACCGCGAGCCCTGGCTCGAGCTCGACTTTCCGATCGCCGAGTTCCAACGTCGAGTCGCCGCCGCCCAGGCGATGCTGGAAGAAGCCGAGCTCGACGCGCTCCTCGTCTACGGAGACCAGTTCCTCAAGAGCAACGTCCGTTATCTGAGTGGCTTCGTCGGCCTGCTCGGCCAGTCGTGGGTGATACTCGGCCGCAGCGGTGAGCCGGTACTCGTCACCAACGCGGTTCTCCACGGCGAGCCGATGCACTCGAACATCCAGACCACCTATCTGCGCGATGTGCGCCCTCTCCCCCACCCGACCTCCACCGGCACACGCCTAACCCTGGTCGACTTCGCACTCGAAGCGCTCTCCGAGATCAGCGACGGCGGCCGGATCGGTCTCTCTGATCTGAACATCCCGGCGCCGGTCTTCCTCGACCTGCAGGAGAAGCTCGGAGCGCGCCTGACGCCCGCGGCCCACATTCTCAAGCGTCTGCGGCGGATCAAGAGCGACGGCGAGATCGCGAAGATCCGCGAACTCGCCGCCATCGCCACCGCCACGATGGAAGCCGCGATCGCCGCAACTGCCCCGGGCGTGAGCGAAAACGAGATCGCCGCCGCGGCCTACGAGGCGGCCTTCAGTGCCGGGGCCGAGGCAATGACCGTCTTCTTCGCGGTCGCAGGCCAGCGCAGTTTCATGAAGAACATCCCGCCGCTCCCAGGCAAGAAGGTGAACCCCGACGAACTTGTGGAGTTCGACATGAATCTCCACCTCGCCGGCTACGTCGCCGACCACGCGCGCAACACCGTCGCGGGCAGTGCAGCAGGCGACGTGAAGGCGATCCTCGACCTCTCACTCGACGCCCATCAGGCCGGACTAGACGCGACCAAGCCCGGCGCGACGGTCAACGATGTCCTGAAGGCCATGAGCGACGTGATCACGGCTGGCGGTTGGGCCGACTGGGACTGGTCGACCGGCCACGGCTTCGGCCTCGACCTCGCCGAGGACCCGATGTTCGTGCCTCAAAACAACGAACCGCTCGAACCCGGCATGTGCTTCTACCTCGAGCCGATGGTCGTCCCCAGCCAGATCGGAACGGCCTGCCCCGAGGACATGATCCTCGTCACCCAGACCGGCTGCGAACAGCTGACGACCACCCCTCTGCGCAACTGGTAGCGGCCCCGATGCGCCACCACTGGCTCACTGCAAGCGAGAAGACCGTCCAGCTCGGCCTGATCGACAGGACGGACGAGCCGGTACTCACGATCGACTCCGGCGACGAAGTCAGCATCGAGACCTGGAGCGGCTGGGGCAACGCGATCAACGAACTCAGCTCGCTCGAGGACGTGATGACGAAGGCGGCCACACTTGCAGAGCGTGGGCCGCACGACGTGACGGGCCCGATCGCAGTCCGGGGAGCGAAGCCCGGCGAGGTTCTCCGCGTCGACGTCCTTCGACTCACGCCGTCACCGCACGGCACGAACTTGATCGTGCCGGGTGCGGTCGGCGTTGGCCTGCTCCCCCACCGCTTCCCCGAGGGACAACTACGGCACTACACGCTTGACCTCGACCGGATGACTGTCGAAGTCGCGCCAGGTGTAGCTCTGCCAATCGCGCCCTTCCTCGGATTCATGGCGGTCGCGCCACCCGAAGACGGGCCCCACAACAGCATCCCGCCCGGCCGCCACGGCGGCAATATCGATCTGAAGGACCTCACCGTCGGCTCGACCCTCTACTTACCTATCTGGCACGAGGGAGCGCTCTTCTACGCCGGCGACGGTCACGCGATGCAGGGCAACGGCGAAGTCGACGTCACCGCACTCGAAATCAGCTTCACCGAGGCACGCCTCCGGCTCACAGCGCTCAACCGGCCCTCACTGGAGCTGCCACGTGCAGAAACCAGCTCGTCCTGGATCACGCTCGGATTCGGCACGGATCTAGAGAACGCCGCAAAGCAAGCGACCTCATCAATGATCGAGCTCATCACCGAATTGACAAACCTTTCCGAACTCGACGCGTACGCCCTCTGCTCAATCTGCGTCGACCTCGAGATCACACAAGCCGTAAACGGGACCGTCGGCGTGCATGCCCGCCTCCCGAAGAAGGCGCTCGACGAGGCATAGCACTGGCTAGACGCCTCTTCGCAGCAGGACTGGGAACGGAGACGAATGTCTTCTCGCCGATCCCGACCGGACTGGACGACTACGAAGTCGTCGGCGGGGCCGATCGCCCCGAACGCCGCGATACCCTCACGTTCGGCCCGAGCTTCCGCGCCTACGCCGAGATCGCAGCCGCGCACAGCTACGAACTCATCCACGGAACGTACGCGTACGCACTTCCCGCCGGCCTGACCTCACGCAACGCGTACACCACCCTCCGTGAGCGACTCCTCGACGACCTCGCCGCGGCAGGCGCAGTTGACGGCGTGCTGCTGACGCTGCACGGAGCGATGGCCGCCGACGGCTTCGACGATTGCGAAAGCGACCTCCTCCGCGGCATACGCGAACACGTCGGCCAAGAGACACTCGTCGGAGCACTACTCGACTGCCATTGCGACCTACCGAAGGAACTGCTCGAACTCGCAGACGTTCTCGTAACCTTCAAGGAGTACCCCCACACCGACACCGAGGAAAGGGCCAAGGAAGTGGCAGAGCTCGTGATCGCGGCGGCCGAGAACCGTGTCTGCCCGACAATGGCGAGCTTCGACTGCCGAATGGTCGGCGCCTACCCAACTACCCAACAGCCGATGCGCGACTTCGTCGACCAGCGACTGACCGCGAGCGAACAGCTGCCGGGCGTCCTCTCCGTCTCCCTCGCCCACGGCTTCCCCTTCTCCGACGTGCCCGAACTCGGAGCCAACATGCTCGTCGTCACCGACGACAACCCAGCGCAGGCCAAGGCACTTGCGGAGGAGCTGGGTCGCGAATTCTCAGCGCTCCGCGAGCAAGTCACCCTGGCGACCCTCACACTCGAAGAAGGCCTCGACCAAGCCCTCTCGGTACCCCCGACCGGCAAACCCGTCGTTGTCGCGGACATGTCTGACAATGCCGGCGGCGGTGCCCCAGGCGACTCCACCTTCATGCTTCGCGCGATGCTCGAACGCGGCGTCGAAAACGCCGGACTCGCACCCATCTGGGACCCAATCGCCGTTCAGCTCGCTCGATCGGCGGGAGTCGGCGCGACGTTGACACTGCGCCTCGGCGGCAAGATGGGCCGCACCTCAGGCGATCCACTAGACCTGGACGTTCAAGTGAAAGGTCTCGTACAGAACCTCGTGCAGCTCTGGCCCCAAGCCGACGGGCATGCCGAAGTCAACTGCGGCGCCAGTGCACTGCTCCACTGCGGCGGCGTCGACATCACTGTCATCAGCATCCGCCACCAAGCATTCGGCACGGAGCTCTTCAGCGCCTTCGGCGTCGACCCCACGAGCTACCGGCTGATCGTCGTCAAATCGATCAACCACTTCAACGCAGCATATGGACCTATCGCCGAAGAGATCGTATACACAAGCCCGCCCGGCGCGCTCACCTTCGACCCACGCGAAGTTCACTACACGCATGCACTTACCGAGAAGCGGTATCCGTGGGCCGAAGACCCCTGGGCGTAACGGGTCGAGGCGCTTTCCAGGATTCGCGCTCAGGAGCCGAGCCGGCACGACGACCTCTCCGGAGAGACAGATTCGTCGAGCAGTGGGGTGCAAATACTCGATCAGGTGAGGCGCGAGGCTGCTGAGATGCCGGTAGCGTCGGCATCCCCCGTCTGCTGGAGGTCGCCTTTCCTTGTGTCAGGTCTGTACATCGTCGGCTGCCGTCTGCTGGAGTTCGTCGTGCTCCCCGGCCGCAGGGATCGAGCGAAGGAGCTCGAGATTCTCGTGCTCCGCCACGAGTTGTCGATCCTTCGCCGCCAAGTCCGGCGGCCGCGCTTCCAGATGCACGACCGGATCCTGCTCGCGGCGTGCAGCCGGATGCTTCCGCGCCGCTCGTGGAACGTGTTCCCTGTACGGCCGGAGACGCTGCTTTCCTGGCATCGCCGGCTTGTCGCGCGCCGCTGGACATACCCGCACCGCCGTCCAGGCCGGCCGCCGACCAGCCGGGACGTGCGCGAACTGATCCTCCGCCTCGCCCGCGAGAACTCAGGCTGGGGCTACGTGCGGATCGCCGGCGAACTGCGCAAGTTGGGCATCGGCGTCTCGGCGAGCTCCGTCCGCAACGTCCTCACCAGCGCCGGCCTGCCACCGGCGCCGCGGCGCGGTGCGCAGTCCTGGCGCAGCTTCCTGCGGGCGCATGGCGATTCCATCCTCGCCTGCGACTTCTTCACCGTTGACACCGTCTGGCTGCGCCGCCTTTATGTACTCGCCTTCATCTCTATCGGAAGTCGTCGCGTCGAGTACTTCGCGATCACGAGCAAGCCGGACACGGCTTGGATGCTGCAGCAGGCACGCAACCTCCTGATGGAGCTCGACGACCACGATCGGCCGGTGCGGTTCTTGATCCATGATCGCGATGCGAAGTTCCCGCGTGCCTTCGATGCCCTCCTGGCGAGCGGGAGCATCGAGGTCATCCGT
>JAVKST010000003.1:0-48636 GCA_039583515.1 Gaiellaceae bacterium | reverse complement strand
CGACCCAGAGTGGGTCGTCGTTCAGGACGTGGTGTGTGTGGACCACCGCGAGCGCTCCTCCCGCGCGCAGCAGCGCCGCCGGCTTCGCGTAGCGCAGCTCCGGCGCGATCCAGTGGAAGGCGGTGAATGCGACCACGGCGTCGAAGTCCGCCCGCGCCGGCTGCCACCTCTCGAAATCGGCGACGACGACCTCCGCGCGCGGGAACGCCGCCAGGCTCCGCCGCGCGACCGCCGCCAGCTCCGGCCCCAGCTCGACGCCGGTCACCTCGTAGCCGCGCCGCGCCAGCTCCACCGTCGCCTTCCCCGTGCCCGGCCCGATCTCGAGGATCCGCCCGTCGGCCGGCACCCCGCCCAACTCGGCGAGGTCGTCGAACACCGCCGCCGGATACGTCGGCCGCGCGCGGTCGTACTGCTCCGCCACCTCCTCGAAGGTGGCGCGCAGCCGCTCGCGGTCGCGGTGCTCGGGCACGCCCCCGACGTTACAGTGACCCCTGTGAGGGAGCTGCTCGCCGACATCGACCGCTGGCGCGCGCAGGGCGAGCGCGTCGCGATCGCGACCGTCGTCGCCACCCGTCGCTCGGCGCCGCGGCCGGTCGGCTCGAAGCTCGTGGTGAGCGAGCGCGGAGAGATCGCCGGCTCGGTCTCCGGCGGGTGCGTCGAGAGCGACGTCGTCCTCGCGGCGCACGAAGTCCTCGGCGGCGCGGGGCCGCGCCTCGTCACGTACGGGATCACGGACGAGATGGCCTTCGGCGTCGGGCTTCCCTGCGGCGGCGAGATCGACGTCTTCGTCGAGGAGCTCGACGACGAGGAGCGGACGGAGGTGACGCTGACCGTGGTCGCCGGCGACGGCGTCGGCGACCGGCTTCACGATCCCGAGCTCGAGCGAGAGGCCCGCCGCCGCGGACGCGGTCACGTCCTCGAGGTCGGATCCCGCACGGTCTTCGCCGACGTCGCCGCCCCGCCGCCGCGCCTCTTCGTCTACGGCGCCGTCGACACGGCCGAGGCGCTCTGCCGCGTCGCGAAGCTCCTCGGCTGGCGGACGACAGTCGCCGACGCGCGGGCGAGCTTCCTCACGCGCGAACGGATTCCGAGCGCGGACGAGCTGCTGCCGCTCTGGCCGGACGAGGCGCTCGCGCACATGCGACCCGGCGCCGACACCGCGGTCGTCGTCCTCACGCACGACGACAAGTTCGACCTGCCGCTGCTCGCCGCCGCGCTGCGGACGGACGCGTTCTACGTCGGCGCCCTCGGCTCGCGCCGCAACCAGGAGCGCCGGCGCGGCTTGCTGCTCGAGCAGGGGCTGGACGAGAGCGAGCTCGACCGGATTGCGGGACCGTGCGGCCTCGACATCGGCGCCGAAACGCCGGCCGAGACCGCGCTCTCGATGCTTGCGGAGATCCTCGCCCTCCGCGCGGGGCGCGCAGGCGGGCGGCTCAAGGAAGCGAAAGCCCGGATTCACGCGTCGATATAGGATCGGCGCGATGCTGCTGCGGGAGGTCGAGTACGCGAAGCCGGCATCGATCGCGGAGGCGCTCGATGCCCTCGCAGCGAACGACGGGGCCCGCGCGCTCGCGGGGGGGCAGACGCTGATCAACGTGATGAAGGCGCGGGCGGCTTCGCCGGACATGCTCGTTGACCTCAACGGCCTCGACGAGCTGCGCGGGATCGAGCTCGCGGGCGACGGGACGCTCACGATCGGCGCGATGACGACGTACTCCGACATCGTCCGCTCGGCCGAGGCGCGGGCGCGGCCGATCCTCGGCGAGGTGTGCGCGACGATCGCGGACGTCCAGGTGCGCAACCGCGGGACGATCGGCGGCAACGTCTGCTCCAATGACCCGACGAACCACCTGCCGCCGCTGATGGTGGCGATCGGCGCCCGGATGACGATCGCGAGTCAGAGCGGCGAGCGCGAGGTGCCGGCGGAGGAGTTCTTCCTCGGCGTCTACCTCACGGCGGTCGGGCCGGGCGAGCTGTTGACGCGGATCACGATCCCGGCGGGCCGGAACGACGGCTTCGCGGCCGTCACGCTCGGGGCCGACGGGACGTGCATCGCGAACGCCGCGGCGAGCCTCGACGGCTCGGTGCGCGTCGCGCTCGGCTGCGTCGACGCGGTGCCGGTGCTCGTCAGCGCCGGCTCGACGGACGCGGTGCGCGACGCCGTGCGCGCGGCGGGGCTGATGCCGCCCTCCGACGTCCACGCTTCGAGCGCCTACCGTGCCCGCCTGGCGGAGGTGCTGGCAGAGCGCGCGGCGCGACAGGCAACCGACCGCTGATGGAGATCGCGGTCAACGTCAACGGGACGACATACGAGCGCGACGTCGAGCCGCGCAAGCTGCTGATCCACTTCCTGCGCGACGACCTCGACCTGACCGGCAGCCACGTCGGCTGCGACACCGGCAACTGCGGCGCGTGCTCCGTGATCCTCGACGGCGTGCTCGTCAAGAGCTGCATGCTCCTCGCCGTCCAGGCCAACGGCGGCGCGCTCGAGACCGTCGAGGGACTGGCGGAGGACGGCGAGCTGACGCCGCTGCAGCAGGCGTTCAACGAGCACCACGCGCTCCAGTGCGGCTACTGCACGCCCGGGATGCTGATGTCGGCGACCGCGCTCCTGCGCGAGAACGCGAGCCCGTCCGACGAGGAGATCAGGAAGGCGCTGCAGGGCAACATCTGCCGCTGCACCGGCTACTGGAACATCTTCGAGGCGGTCAAGTCGGTGGCAGATGCGTAGGCTGGACGGAGCAGCCAAAGGCGGAGGCGTCGGCTTTGCCGACGCCGAAGTCGGCAATACAGCGAGCGAGACGACGACCACCGTCGCGCCGGCACCGGTCGAGGTGCAGAAGGGCTGGGGCGGCCAGAGCGTCGCGCGGAAGGAGGACAAGCGGCTGCTGCAGGGCGAGGGCGTCTTCGTCGACGACGTCAAGCGCCACGGCATGGGCTACCTCCACTTCGTCCGCTCGCCGTACGCGCATGGGCACATCACGCGCGTCGACGTCTCCGCCGCCGAGGCGCTCCCCGCCGTCTACGGCACCCTGACGGGCGAGGAGGTGGCCTCGCTGACCGAGCCGTTCTTCCAGCTCTCGACGCCGCCGGGGGCGCACCTCAAGGACTACGCCCTCGCGGTCGGCAAGGTGCGCTACGTCGGCGAGCCGGTCGTCGCCGTCGTCGCCGAGACGCGAGAGCTGGCTCGGGACGCGTCGGAGCTCGTGGAGGTGGACTACGAGCCGCTGCCGGCGCTCGTCGACGCGCGCCGCGCGCTCGACGGCGAGGCGCCGGTGCTCCACGACGACGCCGGCTCGAATCTGATGTGGACGGGCCTCTACTCGTGGGGCGACGTCGACTCCGCGTTCGCCGAGGCCGACCGCGTCGTGCGGATCCCCGAGCTCCACTTCCACCGCTTCAACTCGACGCCGCTCGAGTGCGACGGCGCCGTCGTCGAGTTCAACCGCGGCGTCGGCCAGTGGACGATCCACACCAACAACCAGTTCCCCGGCTTCGCCGCGATCATGATGGGCCCGGCGATGCGCGTCGGCCTCGACAAGCTGCGCTTCGTCACGCAGGACATCGGCGGGGGCTTCGGCAACAAGATCACGTCCCACCCGCAGCTGGTCGCCTGCTGCCTGCTCGCCCGCAAGCTCAACCGGCCGATCCAGTGGACGGAGTGGCGCACCGACTTCCACCTCTCGATGTCGCACGGCAACGAACGCTGGTTCCACGACACCGAGGTCGCAGTGAAGTCGGACGGGACTCTGCTGGGTTTCCGCACCAAAGCGCTCGACGACGCCGGCGCGTGGCTCCGCTACGAGCCGCTCGGCGGCGTGATCTGGGCGCAGGTGACGCCCGGCATGTACCGCTGGCGCCACATCGAGCTGGAGTTCACGCAGGTGGCGACGAACAAGGCGCCCGTCTCGCCCAACCGCGGCTACTCGCGGATGCAGCACCTCTGGTTCACCGAGCGCGTCATCGACGTCGTCGCGCACGAGCTCGGGCTCGACCCGGTCGAGGTGCGGAAGAAGAACTACGTCCGCGCCGACGAGATGCCGTACGAGACGCCGAACGGCTGCGTCTACGACTCCGGCGACTACGCCCGGATGCTCGACATCGCGCTCGAGCTCGCCGGCTACGACCGGCTCGAGGAGCGGCGCGCCGAAGCTGCCGCGCGCGGCAGGGTGCTCGGCTTCGGGATCGGCTCGACGCTCGACTCCGGCACGAACAACTTCGGCCAGTCGCGGATGATCAACCCCGAGCTCCAGTTCTCCGGCAACAACGAGGTCGCGACGGTCAAGCTCGACATCTTCGGCGAGATCGTCGTCACCCTCGGCACGACGCCGCAGGGCCAGGGCCACGAGACGACGGCGGCGCAGGTCGTGGCGGACATCCTCGAGTGCTCCGTCGACGACGTGCATGTGCGCGCCGGCCACGACAGCTACTGGAACTCGCACGCCGGCTTCTCCGGGACGTACGCGAGCCAGTTCGCCGTCACCGGCCTGAGCGCGGTGAAGGGCGCGACGGAGCTGCTCGCCGGCGAGATCAAGCGGCTCGCGTCGGCCGTGTTCGGCGGTGTTCCGGTCGAGGCGCTCGAGCTCGCGGACGGCGGCGTCCGGATCAGGGACGACCCCGACGCGTTCCTGCCGTTCATGGCCTGCGGCGCGATCATCAACGCGAACAACGCCGGGCTCCCCGAGGATCTCGACGTCACGCTCAACTGCCGCTACGTCTACCGGCCGCCCTTCCAGGTGCCGGACGTCGAGACGAAGTTCGGCAACCTCACGCTCACCTACGCGGCGCAGATCCATTGTGCCGTCGTGGAGATCGACCCGGAGACCGGCTGGTACGAGCTCGTCGACTACGCGGCGGTGGACGACTGCGGCAAGCGGATCAACCCCCAGATCGTCGAGGGCCAGGTGATGGGCGCGACGGCGCAGGCGATCGGCGCCGCGATCCACGAGACCTACGAATACGACGAGGAGGGCAACCTGCTCACGCCCAACTTCTACGACTACCACGTGCCGCACGCGCTCGACATGCCGCCGCTCGCGACCGGCGCGATCGAGAGCCCGTCGCCGTTCACGCCGCTCGGGACGAAGGGCATGGGCGAGGGCGGCGGCGCCGGCATCCACGCCATCTGCGCGGCGATCCAGGACGCGACGGGGCAGATCGTCACCGATAGCCACAACCCGTACCAGCGCGTCTGGCGGCTGCTGCAGGAGGGGCGCGCATGAACGTCTCGGGAGAGCGCACCTTCGCCGCCCCGCGCGCGACGGTGTGGAAGGTGCTGAACGACCCGGAGTCGATGGCGAAGACGATGCCCGGGGTCGAGAGCTTCGACATCCACGACGACCGGCGCTGGACCGCGAACGTCAAGATCCCGCTCGGCCTCGGCGGCCTGAAGATGAAGGTCGACATGGAGAAGGTCGAGGAGCGCGAGCCCGAGTTCGCGAAGCTCGCGGTCAAGGGCAACGGCGTCGGCGCGATGCTGAGCATGGAGACGTCGTTCACCCTCGCCGAGGCCGGCGACGGCACCGCGATGGCCTGGTCGGCCGACGTGAAGATCGCGGGCCCGGTCGGGTCGATGGGGCAGCGCGTCCTCCAGCCGATCGTCAACCAGCAGGTGCAGCACGTGCTCGGCGCCCTCGACGCGCAGGTGCAGGAGGCTGCCGGCAGCGGCGGCGCACCTGCGACGCACGGTGCCGAGGAGGGGGTCAGCCCCGGTTCGCCAGAGGCGTACGAGCCCGAGCCCGAGGGGCCGACGACCTCCACCGAAGACTGACTTGGCGGCCGGCTTCCGCATCGGCGTCATGCAGCTCACGATGGAGCCGCTCGACGAGATGCTCGCGTCGGCGCGCGCCATGGACGAGGCGGGAATGGACACGATCTGGCTCGCCGAGGCGTACCCGTGGTGGCGCAAGCACGGGATGGAGGCGCGCTCCTCGACGGGCGTCGCCGCGCTGATGGCGCGCGAGACGGAGCGGCTGGCGATCGGCTGGGGGATCATCGCCGCGTCGACGCGGCATCCCGTGCAGGCGGCGATGGACGCGCGCGTCGTGCAGGAAGCGGCGGGGCCGGGCCGGTTCATCCTCGGCTTCGGGACGTCGAAGATCTTCCTCAACAACACCAAGACGCAGACGAAGAAGACGCTCGGGCCGATGCGCGACGCGGTCACGATCGCGCGCGGCGTGCTCTCCGGCGAGCGGTTCGACTACGACGGCGACACGTGGAGCGCGGACGTCCCCGCGCTCGCGGCCGACGCGCACGGGCCGCGCGAGGTGCCTCCGGTCTACGTCGCCGCGACGGCGCCGAAGATGCAGCAGCTTGCGGGCGAGATCGCGGACGGCTGCCTGACGCCGTCGATCACGACGCCCGACTTCGTCCGCTACACGCGCGGGAACGTGACGCTGGGAGCGTCGACGGCGAAGCCGTCGACGCCCGGCGGGCGAACCATTGGGGGCTCCGAGATCGACCTCGGCTGCACGGTCGTCGCCTCGATCCACGAGTCGGACCGCGATGCCGGCCGCGACGGCGCTCGCGAGATCGCCGGGATGTACCTGGCGAACAAGGTGCAGAACATCCAGGGCGCCGCCGACACGCTGCTCGAGCTCGCGGGCATCGAGCAGGACGAGATCCGGCCGGTCGCCGAGGCGATGGAACAGGGCGGCCGCCTCGCGGCCAAGGCGGAGGTCACCGACGCGCTGCTCGACAAGTGCCGCCCGATCGCCGGCACGCCCGACAACTGCATCGCCGCGATCGAGGAGTACCGCGCGGCGGGCTGCACGCACGTCATGCTCGAGCTGTGGGGGGAGAACCGACGGGAACAGATTCGCCTCTTCGGCGAGAAGGTGCTCCCGCACGTGCGCGGATAGACGCGATGCTCGCCGAGGCTCGCACCCGCATCGTCCGTCACACGCCCGCCGAGGCGGCGGCGGCCGACGAGATCCTGCTCGTCGACCCCCGTTCCGCGGACGAGCGCGCGCGGACCGGCGCCATCCCCGTTCTCGTCGGCGGGTTCGAGGCCTGGCAGGAGGCCGGGCTTCCGGTCGAGTGAAGATCGCCGTCGACCGGGAGCGTCTCGTCGATACCGCCTCGCGGATGATCGGCGTCCACAGCTTCACCGGCGACGAGGAGGGCATGGCGCGGCTGATGGTCGAGCTCTACGAGGAGCTGGGGCTGCAAGTCCAGTGGCAGCAGGTCGAGGACGGCCGCGCGAACGCGCTCGGGATCTGGACGGGCGCGGGGGGCGGCAAGTCGCTGATGCTCAACGGCCACATGGACACGTCGTACTCCGGCCGCGAGCCGTGGCTGCGGTCGGTCGCGGGCTTTCAGCCGCAGGCGTTCGAGCAGGACGGGCGCCTCTACGGGCTCGGCATCTCGAACATGAAGGGCGCGCTCGCTTGCTACGTCGAGGCCGTGCGCGCGCTGCAGGAGGCCGGAGCTCGCCTGCGCGGCGACCTCCTGATCGCGGCCGTCTGCGGCGAGATCGAGAAGACGCAGCAGGGCGACGCGCAGGGGGCGCAGTACCGCGGCTACGCCGCCGGCACGCGGTACCTCGTCTCGCACGGCGGCGTCGCCGACATGTGCCTGCTCGGCGAGCCGACCGAGGGCAAGGTCGTGCTCGGCCACTTCGGCGCGCTCTGGCTGCGGATTCGCGTCCACGGCGACTTCGTCCACACGGCGTTCAGCGAGGGCCGGCGCGACCGGAACTCGATCCTCCGCGCGCGCGAGGTGCTGGGCGCGGTGCTCGAGTGGGTCCCGCACTGGGAGGACGACCCGGAGAACGGGTACCGCGGCGCGAAGGCGATCGTCAACGTCGGCGCGATCGAGGGCGGCTTCGGCTGGCGCGTCTCGCGGACGCCGCACCACACCGACCTCTTCCTCGACGTCCGGGTGCCGCCGACGAAGCCGATGGGGACGGCGCGGCGCGAGGTGCTCGAGATGGTGCGCGGCCTCGCCGGGCGATTCCCGAACTACGCCGTCGACGGCGAGGTCTACGTGACCGCGCCGGGCGCCGAGATCGAGGAGGGGCACGAGCTCGTTCAGGCGATCGACGAGGCGCACGAGGAGGTGTGGGGCGAGCGGCCCGGCCGCGACGTGACGCGCTGGTTCAGCGACGCGTCGGCGCTCACCCGCTACGGCGTCCCCACCGTCAACTACGGCACCTCGACCGGGCTGATGGACGTCGAGCTCGGCGAGAACCTCGAGATCGACGGGCTCGTGAAGACGGCGGAGGCGTACGCGCGGGTCGCGGCGAAGGTCTGCGGGCTCGCGTGAAGCTCGTCACCTACAACGGCGGCAAGGTCGGTCGCGTCGAGGGGGACGAGATCGTCGAGCTGCGCGTCCACTCGATGCGCGAGTACTTCGAGCTCGGCGGCGCCGGCGAGAGCGAACGCCACACGCCCCTCGCCGAGGCGAAGCTCGAGGCGCCGATCATCCCGAGGAAGTTCTTCCACACCGCGGGCAACTTCCGCGAGCACGAGGAGGAGTCGAGGAATGTCGACTGGTCGCACCGCATCGCGCCGTGGATCAACTTCTTCCAGAACGCCGACGCGATCGTCGGCCCCGACGAGCCGGTCATCTATCCGGAGCACCTGACCGAGGAGCTCGACTACGAGCTCGAGCTGGCTGTGGTGCTCGGGAGATCCGGGAAGTGGTTCGGCCCGGAGGAGGCGGCGGACTACATCGGCGGCTACGTGATCTTCAACGACATCACGGCCCGGGACATCCAGCGCGGCGAGATGCTCAGCGGCGTCTTCAGCTTCTGCAAGGCGATCGACACGTTCTGCCCGCTCGGGCCGTGGATCGTCACCCCCGACGAGATCCCGGACCCGCACGACCTCGCGATGGAGCTGCGCGTCAACGGCGAGACCCGCCAGGAGTCGAGCTCGAGCCGGATGAGCGTGACGATCCCGGAGATCCTGAGCAACTTCTCGGCGCTCGGCTACAGCGCGGGCGACGTGCTCTCGACGGGCACCGTCGCGGGCGTCGCCGGCTTCAAGTCCGAGGAGGAGCGCAAGCGGCTCTATCTCAGGCCCGGAGACGTGATCGAGGCGGAGATCGAGCGAATCGGGGTCCTGCGCACTCCGGTGATCTCGTGGCAGGAGGGCCACGGCGAGCCCGCGCCGCCGCGCATTCGCCCCTGGGGCGACGCGTGAACTGGCCGCGGGACGACGCCAAGCTCGAGCGCGTCCGCGCGCGGATGGAGGAGGCGGGCCTCGAGGCGCTCGTCGTCCGCGCGCCCGACAACGTCCTCTACCTGACGAACTTCTGGGGCATGAAGGGGTACGACGCGTGCGTCTTCCCGCGCCGGGGCGAGCCCGTGCTGATCACGATCGAGGCGTCCGAGGAGGACGCGGCGCGGACGGCGTGGGCGCAGGAGGTGCGCCTCGTCCGCGGCTACGACCCCGGAGACCCGCGGCCCCCCTTCGCGCGGACGCTCGACGCGGCGGTCGAGGCGGCGCGCGCCTACGAGCGGGTGGGGCTCGAGCTCTCGCTGGGGACGCAGGCTTCCGACCGCATGGTCGGCGAGCCCACGACGTTCACGAAGGCGTGGTTCGACGCGTTTCCGGAGGCGGCCGACGCGACGCCGCTCCTCGTCGGAGCGCGATCGGTCAAGACGGATCAGGAGCTGGAGCGCCTGCGGCTGGCGAACGAGATCGCGGCGGCGGCGATGGAGCAGGTCCGCAACGAGCTGCGCGTGGGGATGAAGGAGTCGGAGGCCGCGGCGCTCTGGCAGGGCTACGTCCACGGCGAGGGCACCGGTTGGCGCGGGAAGGTCGAGCTCGCGCTGCCGTTCTCGCTCGTCTGGGCCGGCCGCGGGATCAAGACGTTCACCGCCACCGGCGACCTGCCGGTCGTCGAGGGCGAGCCTGTCCTGTTCGAGATCTGGGTCTGCGCCGACGGCTACTGGGCCGACCACACGAAGAACCTCGTCGTCGGCGGGCTGAAGCCGGAATACGCCGAGCTCGAGCACGGCCTGCTGGAGGTGTACGCGTGGGCGCTCGACTTCGTCCGGCCGGGCGCCTCGATGGCAGACCTCGACCGCGGGATCCGGGAGCGGCTCGCGGCGCTCGGCTATCCCGGCCAGCCGACGCACCCGGTCTGCCACGGCGTCGGCGCGCGGGCGCACGAGCCGCCCTACCCGCACCAGGCGGGCGGCGGCGAGTTCGAGGCCGGGCTGGTGCTCGCGGTCGAGCCCGGCTGCTACTGGCCGGCCGGCGGCGGGCTGCGCGTCGAGGACAACTTCCGCGTAACGGCGGATGGGCTCGAGAAGCTCTCGCCGTTCCCGGACGGAGTCGTGCGATGTCCGACCTGATCTGGACGGGATCGCTCAACGACGCCCATGCCGTCGGCGGCTCCGTCGGCTTCTACGACACGACGCTGCGCGACGGCGAGCAGACGGTCGGCGTCGTCCTCTCGCCCGAGGACAAGCTCGAGATCGCGCGCCTGCTCGACGAGCTGGGGATCGAGCGGATCGAGGCCGGTTTCCCGCGCGTCTCCGACGACGACCGCCGCGCCGTCGAGCTGATCGCGGGAGCAGGGCTCGGCGCGGAGGTGTGGGGGTTCTCCCGCGCCGTCCCCGCCGACCTCGAGCTGCTCGTCGAGCTCGGCGTCGAGGCCTCGGTGATCGAGTCGCCGATCTCCGACCTGAAGCTCGACGCGCTCGGCGTCGACCGCGAGACGATGCTGGGCCGGATCGCCGGCGCGATACGGTTCGCGGCCGAGCACGGGATCCGCGCCGCGTTCTTCGGCGTCGACTCGACGCGCGCCGACCCCGGCTTCTACGAGCGCGCGTACGCGAGCGCGGTCGAGGCGGGGGCGCGCGAGGTCGTCGTCGTCGACACGCTCGGCATCGCCTCGCCGGAGGCGGTCGCCGACCTCGTCGGCCGCACGGTGGAGACGGTCGGGCCGGGCGTGCCCGTGCACTTCCACGGCCACGACGACTTCGGCCTCGCCACGGCCTCGGCCGTGGCCGCCGTGCGCGCCGGCGCGAGCTGGATCCACGGCACGATCAACGGGATGGGCGAGCGGGCGGGCAACGCCGACCTCGGGGAGATCGCGCTCTCGCTGCGCGGGCTCTACGGCGTCGAGTCGCGGCTGCGGCTCGACCGGATCCGCGAGGTCGCGGCGCGGGTGCAGGAGCTGTCGGGCTACGAGCTCCCGCCGTGGAAGCCGTTGACGGGTGAGACCCTGTTCCGGCGCGAGTCGGGTGCGGTCGCCTCGCAGTTCCACGACCCGCCGTCGATCGAGCCGTACTCGTCCGAGCTCGTCGGCGCCGAGCGCGCGATCGTGCTCGGCAAGAAGAGCGGCCTCGACTCGATCCGGATCAAGGCGGAGGAGCTGGGGCTCGACGTTCCGGGGGAGCGCCGGGCCGAGCTGCTCGCGAAGGTGAAGGAGCTCGGCGCGCGCAAGCGCGGGCTCGTCACCGACGAGGAGTTCCGGAAGCTCGCGAATGGCTGAGGGCGAGGGGTTCGACGCGGTCGTCGTCGGCAGCGGCGTCAACTCGCTCGCCTGTGCGGCGCTGCTCGCGCGCGGCGGCTGGCGCGTCTGCGTACTGGAGCGAAGCGCCTGGTTCGGCGGCGCGATCAGGACGGAGGAGCTGACGGCGCCGGGCTTCCTCCACGACACGTTCAGCGCGTGGCACCCGCTCTGGGTCGGCGGCGCGGCGCATGGGATCCTCGGCGACGAGCTCTCCGAGCGGGGCCTCGAGTACCTGAACACCGACAGCCCGACAGGCACGGTATTTCCCGACGGCGGCGCCGCCTTCCTGCTGCGAACGCCGGAGGCGAACGCGGAGGAGCTGGGGCCGGAGTGGGCCGATGCGCTCGAGCGCTTCCTCCCGAACGCCGACCTGGCCTTCGACGTCCTCGGCACGGAGCTCTGGTCGCCGGGCGGCCTTGCGCTCGCCGCGAAGGCGGTGCGGCGGCTGGGCCGTGCGGGCGCCGCGGCCTTCCTGGGCGAGGTGCTGCAGTCGAGCCGCGACTGGCTCGAGACGACGTTCGCCTCCGAGCGGGCGTACGGCGTCCTCGCGCCGTGGGTGCTCCATACCGGGCTCGGCCCCGACCAGGCGACGTCGGGCTTCATGACGCAGGTGATCGCCGTCGCGCTGCAGGAGGGCGGGCTGCCGATCCCGCGCGGCGGCGGCGCGAAGCTCGCGGAGGCGCTCGTCCGGCTGATCCGGGACCGGGGCGGCACGTGCGAGACCGACCGGGACGTGGAGCGGGTGCTCGTCCGCAACGGGCGCGCGGTCGGCGTGCGGCTGACGGACGGCGAGACGGTCGAGGCCGAGCGGGCAGTCATCGCGAGCGTGACGCCGACGCAGCTCTACGAGCGGCTGCTCGCGGACGCCGACGTGCCGGAGCCGGTCGTCGACGGAGCGCGCCGCTTCCGCTACGGCCGGGCCGAGATGCAGATCCACTACGCGCTGTCCGAGCCGCCGCACTGGACGGGGGACGAGCGGCTCGCACGGACCGCGGTGGTGCACGTCACTTCCGGCCTCGACGGCGTCTCGCGCGCGGTCAACGAGGCCGACCGCGGGCTGCTCCCGGCGGAGGCGACGATCGTCGCAGGGCAGCCGCTCACGATCGACCCGTCGCGCGCGCCCGCCGGCCGCGGCATCCTCTGGATCCAGCTGCAGGAGCTGCCGTGGCGCGTGAAGGGCGACGCCGCCGGAGAGCTCGACGTCGGCTCGGCCCAGTGGACGGACGAGCTGCGCGAGCGCTACGCCGACCGGATCCAGGCGCGGCTCGCGCACCACATCCCGAACCTCGAGTCGTCGATCCTCGAGCGCGTCGCGCTCGGGCCGCACGACCTCGAGCGCGCGAACGTCAACCTGCGCCACGGCGACCCGTACGGAGGCGCGCTGGCGCTCGACCAGAACTTCCTCTGGCGACCGTTCCCGCGCAGCCCCGGCCACGCGACACCGGTGGAGCGGCTGTGGCAGATCGGCGCGAGCACGTGGCCCGGTCCCGGTCTCGGCGGCGGCTCGGGGACGCTCGTCGCGCAGAAGCTGCTCGAGCCGCCGCTCGGCCAGCGCGCGGTGGCGAAGGCGCGCGGGCTGCTCGGGCGGTTCTAGAAGGCGAAGATCGAGCGTCCGGCGAGCTCGACGGAGAAGATGCTCGTCGCCAGCTCCAGGTGGTCGCGGAAGGCGGCGGCCGCCCGCTCCGGATCGTGGCCGGCGCAGGCGGCGAGCAGGTCGGCGTCGAGCTGCCGGTGGCGCTCCTGCAGCTCGCCCTGCTCCCCGAGCAGCACCGGCCGGTAGCGCTCGCAGCTGTCCCACGCAGGCCGGATCAGCCGCACGAGCCAGGCCGAGCGCCCGGCCTCGTAGAGCGTGAAGTGGAACGCCGAATGCGCGCCCACCGCCGCCCGCACGTCGCCGCGTCGCCGCGCCGCGTCGAGCTCCTCGAGGCGTGCCTGCGCCGCCGCCTCGTCGGCCGGCCCGAACAGCTCCGCCGCCCGTCGCAGCGCGAGCGTCTCGAGCGCGAGCCGCACCGAGAACAGCTCGCGCAGCTCCTCCACGTCGAGCCCCATCACCTTCGCTCCGTGGTGCGGGACGTGCTCGGCCAGCCCGAGCGCCTCCAGCTGCCGGACAGCCTCCCGGATCGGCGAGATGCTCATGCCGAGCCAACGCGCGAGGTCCTCGAGCCGGAGCGGTGTCCCCGGCGTCAGCTCACCGAGGATGATCGCGTCGCGCAGCCGTTCCAGCGCGGCCTCGGCCATCGTCCTGTGGCGCACCGCGCCGCCGTCCTGCGGGAGGGTCGAGGGACTCACGAGGCGACCCTGAACCACACTTGATCACATGTCAAACCCGTGACACGATCACGGCCGACGGGTGTCGAGGGATGGGCAGCAGCTGCCGGCGTTCTCGATCTCGCAGGTGAGCACGCTCACCGCGAGCTTCGCGGACGACGTGCGCGCCTATGCCGCGGCCGGAGTCGACGCGATCGGGATCTGGGAGCTGAAGCTCGGCGAGGGCTGCCTCGAGGCGTTCCGGGCCAGCGGCCTCGGCGCGGCGACGGCCGTCCCCACGGTCCCGTCCGTGCATCCGCTGCCGTTGCTGCCGGGCCCGGAGGCCGCCCGCGAACGGGTTGACGCGCTGCTTCGCTCCCTCGAGGCGCTCGCGCCGTTCTCGCCTGCGGCGGTGCTCTGCTTCAGCGGGCCCGGGGACCGGGAGACGGCGGTGGCCGGCGTACGCGAGGTTGCGCGCGAGGCGGAGCGGCTCGGGCTGCGACTCGCAGTCGAGCCGTTCCAGCGCGACGGGATCGAGAGCTGGTCGATCCTGAACACGCTCGGCGACGCTGCCGCGTTCGTCGAGGAGGTCGGCTCGGACGCCGTCGGCATCCAGTTCGACGTCTGGCATCTGTGGAACACCCCGGACCTCTACGACGAGATCGAGTGCCACGCCGGCCTGATCGCGGGCGTGCACGTCTGCGACTGGCGCGAGCCGACGCGCGGCTGGGCCGACCGCGTCCTTCCCGGCGACGGCGTCGCCGACCTGCCGGCGATTCTCGACGTCTTAGAAGACATGGGTTGGGACGGCTACTACGACCTCGAAGTCTTCTCCGACAACGGCGCCTTCGGCAGCGCGTACCCGGACTCGCTCTGGGATCTCGACGCGGCCGAGCTCGCGCTCCGGGGTCGCGAGGCATTTCTTCAGTGCTGGTCGGAACGGAGGGTCACGGCGAACACCGTGCACCGGAGAGGAGACACATGACCGGAAGGAAGCGGGCGCGCTGGGCGCTCGTCATCGTGGCCGCTGCGGCGCTCGTCCTCGCCGCGACCGCGGCGGCTCGAACGCACGGCACGGCGGCGAAGAAGCCGATCGTCATCGGCTGGGCGTACGACGGAAGCTCGGGCGGCCCGATGGCGCCGTTCGACGGGCCGGCGCTCGCCGCCGCCGACATCCGCGTCGCGCAGCTGGACAAGAAGGGCGGCGTGAACGGGCGGAAGCTCGAGATCGTGCCCTGCAACACCCAGGGCGACGACGTGACGGACTCGAAGGCCTGCGCCGACAGGCTGATCTCCAAGGGCGCGAACGTCATCTTCACGACGTGCGACGTCAACCTCGCGACGCCGGTCGTGCAGGAGTCCCTCACGCACCACCTGCTGACGATCGCGCCGTGCATCGGCACCGACCAGATGGGGCCGAAGAAGTTCGGCGCGGCGGGCAAGCTCGCCTTCAGCTTCGGCAACGCGGCGCAGGACGAGGGCTCGGCGATGGCGCAGCTGGCGTGGAACAAGGGCTGGAAGACGGCGGACCTCGCAACGGACACGACGATCGTCTACTTCGAGGCCGTGGTCGCCGCGTTCAAGGCCCGCTTCACGCAGCTCGGCGGCAAGATCGTCACGCAGACGAGCTACCAGGACCCGGCGCTGCAGCAAGGCTCGACGAACTACAACAACGCCGCAAGCACGATCGAGCAGCACAAGGGGGCCGTGATCGTCACCTCGACGGCCGGCGCGTACCAGGCACTCGGCCCGTTCATCACCGACCTGCGGACGGCGGGCGACAAAACGCCCGTCCTCAACTCGTGGGCCGGCGACGGGAACTACTGGCTGCCGAAGAGCCCGAAGGTCACGAACTACTGGTTCGTCACGTACGCGAACGCATTCGGGCACGACCCGAATCGGGCCGTCAACAGGCTCGCCAAGCAGATCCACGCAGCGACCGGCGGCTTCGTCACCGGGCCGGCCGCGATCGACGGCCTCGTCACGGCGATCAAGCGGGCGCACGGATCGCTCGTCGGCTCGAAGCTCGCCGCGGTGATGGAGAAGTTCCACGACGTCTCGACCATCTCGGGCAAGGTGAGCTTCTCCTCGAAGCTGCACTCGGTCTTCGGCCGGGCCTACCGCGTGATCGAGATCAACAACAACAGGCCCGTCGAGAAGGGGACGGTCGTGGCGAAGAAGGTGCCGAAGATCCCGAGCTCCTACTAGGGCTTGGCGGCGGTCGACCAGCGGACCAGGAGGCCCGGAGGATCGCTCCGGGCCTCCTCCGTGTCGCGCTCGTTCGCGGGCGTCGAGGCGCTTCGCGACGTCTCGCTCGAGGTGCAGCAGGGCGAGGTCGTAGGCCTGATCGGCCCGAACGGCGCGGGGAAGTCGACGCTCGTCAACGTCCTCAGCGGCTTCGACCGGCCGACGAGCGGCCGGGTGCTGCTCGAGGAGCGGGACGTGACGCGCTGGCCGGCCTACCGGCGGGGACGCCGCGGGCTCGCGCGGACGTTCCAGCACAGCCACGCCTTCGGCGGCCTCTCGGTGCGGGAGAACGTCGAGGTGGCCGCGCTCGGCGTGGGGACCTCGGCCCGAGCTGCAGCTCGACGCGCGGAGGAGCTGCTCGCACTGCTCGGGCTCGCCGCGGACGCGGACCAGCCGGCAGGATCACTCGCCCACGGCGACGAGCGGCGGCTCGGCGTGGCCCGCGCGCTTGCGACGGAGCCGCGCTTCGTGCTGCTGGACGAGCCGGCGGCGGGGCTGTCGGAGGCCGAGGTGCCGCGCTTCGCCGAGGCGATCAGCACCGTCCGCGAGAGGGGCGCCGGCGTCCTGCTCGTCGACCACAACATCGCGCTCGTGCTCGAGGTCTCCGAGCGCATCCACGTGCTCGACCAGGGGACGACGCTCGCCGAGGGGACGCCGCAGGAGATCCGCGCCGACCTCGGCGTCGCCGCCGCCTACCTCGGCGAGAGCGCGGCCGCGGAGGCCGAGTGACCACGCTCGCGGTCGAGGGTCTCTCCGTCCGGTACGGCGCGGTCGAGGCTGTGCGCGGCCTCTCGCTCGAGGTGCAGGCGGGCGAGATCGTCGGCCTGATCGGCCCGAACGGCGCCGGCAAGTCCTCGACGCTGCACGCGGTCATGGGCACCGCCCCCGTGTCGGGCGGAGACGTCCGCCACGACGGGAGGTCGCTCGTGGGCCGCCGCCCGGAGGACGTCGCGCGCGGCGGCGTCGCGCTCGTCCCCGAGGGCCGCCGCATCTTCGGCGAGCTGACCGTGGAGGAGAATCTCCGCCTCGGTCTGGCTGCCCGCCGCTCGCGAGCGAGCGGCTCCGGGCTGGCCCGTGCGTACGGGCTGTTCCCGATGCTGCAGGAGTTCCGGCGGCGCCACGCGGGAGCGCTCTCGGGGGGCCAGCAGCAGCAGCTCGCGATCGGCCGCGCGCTGGTCGCCGAGCCGGACGTGCTCCTCCTCGACGAGCCGTCGCTCGGGCTGGCGCCGAAGATCGTGGACGTCGTGTTCGAGGCGCTGGGGCGGATCCGCGAGTCGGGCCTCGCCGTCCTGCTCGTCGAGCAGCGGGCGCAGCGGACGGTCGCCTTCGCCGACCGCTCCTACGTGCTCGCGAACGGCGAGCTCCGGCTCACGCTCGGCCCCGATGACGCGAGCGACACCGAACGGCTCGTGGCGGCCTACCTCGCATGACGCTGGCATTCCTCAATCTCACATGGCCGACGATCGCGAACGGGCTCGCGCTCGGCGGTGTCTACGCGCTGATGGCCGTCGGGATCGGTCTCGTCTTCGGAGTGCTCCGTCTCGTCAACTTCGCCTACGGGCAGCTGATCATGGCGGGCGGCTTCGCCCTCGCCTACGGCGCGCAGTGGGGCCTGCCGAACTGGGTCTCGATTCTCTTCTGCTTCGGCGTGGTGCTCGCGCTCTCGGTGCTGATGGACCGGCTCGTCTTCCGGCCGCTGCGCACGCACTCGCCGGCGGTGATGCTCGTCGCCACCTTCGCCATCGCGTTCCTCCTCCAGAACGTCGCGCTGCTCGCCTTCGGGGCGTACGGCAAGAGCGCCGGGTCGCTCGCCGAGCTCAACGCGCCGTGGGACATCGGCGGCGTCGAGATCAAGAAGATCGCGGTGATCGCCGTCGCGACGGCGGTCTTCTGCCTCGCCGTTCTCCAGCTCCTGCTCACACGGACGCCGCTCGGGCTGCACATGCGCGCCGCCGCGCTCGACTTCCGCACCGCCCGGCTGCTCGGCGTCCGCGCCAATCGCGTGATCGCGGGCGCCGTGCTGATCTCCGGCGCGTTCGCCGCCGTCGCCGCCGTGATGCTCTCGGCGACCGAGATCCAGGTCACGTACTCGTTCGGGCTGCAGGACACGATCCTCGTGCTCGCGGGCGTCGTCCTCGGCGGCCTGAACCGCCCGATCCCGGCCACGCTCGGAGGCTTCGCGATCGGCTTCGCCAGCGGGATCCTGGGCGGCGTGCTGCCCTCGAATCAGAGCCAGTACCTGCCCGCGTTCCTGTTCGCGGCCGTGATCGTCGTCCTGCTCCTCCGGCCGAACGGCCTCTTCACCCGCGCCACCGGGGCGGTCGAGCGCGTATGAAGAGCGTCCGGCGGTTACCCGAGCTGCTCGCGCCGGTCGTGCTCGTGCTCGCGACGGCGCTGCTAGGCCTCGAGGTCTCGAGCTACCTCCAGGCCTATTTCCTCGACACCCTCGTCAAGGTCGCGATCGTCGTCGCGCTCTACCTGTTCATCGGCAACTCGGGCGTCCTCTCGTTCGGGCACATCAGCTTCGTCGCGCTCGGCGCGTGGACGGCGGGCGTCCTCACCGTCCCCGAGCGGCAGAAGACGATCGTCATGCCGGGGCTCACCCACTTCCTGCTCACGGCGACCGTCGGGAACGTCGCGTCGCTCGGCCTCGCGGCCGGTGTCGGTCTCGTCGCGGCGCTCGTGGTCGGGCTGCCGTTGATGCGCCTCTCCGGCCTCGCCGCCGGCATCGCCACCTTCGCGGTGCTCGAGATCGTGAACAACGTCCTCAACTACGACCAGTCGCTCGGCCCCGCCGAGAACGCGTTCTCCTCGGTGCCGTCGACGACGGGGATCTGGCAGGCGACGATCGGCGCGCTGATCTGCATCGGCCTCGCCTTCCTCTACCAGCGCAGCCGCTTCGGGCGGATGCTGCGGGCGACGCGCGAGGACTCGGCGGCGGCTGCTGCGGCGGGCATCTCCGTCCACCGCCAGCGCCTGCTCGCCTTCGCGCTCTCGGGCGCCCTCGCAGGGCTCGCGGGTGGGCTCTACATCCACCTGCAGCCGCTGCAGGCGAGCAATCTCTCCCTCGAGCTCACGTTCATCACGCTCGCGATGCTCGTCGTCGGGGGCTCGGGCAGCCTGCTCGGCGCCGTCGTCGGCGCGCTCGCCCTCAACGGCCTCTACTCCTTCTTCTCGGCGGCGACGAACGGCGTCGACGTCCTCGGCTGGCAGCTGACCGTGCCGACCGGGACCGCGGAGATCGTCGTCGGCGTCTTGATGGCGGTCGTCCTCGTCCTCCGCCCGAGCGGCCTCACCGGCGGCCGCGAGCTGTCCCTGCCACGGCGGCGCGTCGTGGCCGACCTCCAGAAAGCGAGGGCTCCCACATGAGATTCAGCATCTACAGCGAGCTCCAGAGCTGGCCGGGGAAGTCGTACGACCGGCTCTACGGCGAGGTGCTCGAGCAGATCGAGAACGCCGACCGGCTGGGCTACGACGCCTACGCCGCGATCGAGCACCTCTTCTTCCCGAAGTTCTCGGCGTCCGCCAACGTCTTCGGCCTCTTCGGGATGGCCGCCGCGCGCACGCGCCGCATCAAGTTCCGGACGATGCTCCACATCCTCCCCTACCACAACCCGCTCGTCCTGGCCGCGATGATCCACGAGTTCTCGCTGCTCACCGGCGGCCGCTACGAGTTCGGCGTCGGCCGCGGTCACGGTTGGATCCCGCGGCCGGCCGGGATGCCGCTCGACGAGACCTCGCGGCCGCGCTACGAGGAGGCGCTGGACCTCTTCATCGAGGCGCTGCACAAGGACGTCGTCACCTTCCACGGCGAGTACTGGAACGTCGACGACAGCCAGGTGATCCCGTTCAGCGGGCACAGGTTCCGCGTCGTCCTCGGCGGCACCTCCGACCGCACGTACGACCTCGCCGCCAAGCACGGCTGGGCGGTCGCCGTCCCGCCGCTGCTCCCGTACGCGGCGCTGAAGGAGCAGCTCGACCTCTACCGCGCGAAGTGCGCCGAGTACGGGACGACTCCCGACATCGTCTGGATCCACGCCTGCTACGTCGACGAGGACGCCGACCTCGCCAGGCGCGAGGCGGAGAGGCACATGCGCGGCTTCCTCGCGGGGAACGCGTCGCCGCTGACCGACCATCCCGTTCCGCCGGCCGACGCGCTGAACGCCGCCGGCTACGGCTTCTACGCCAGCGGAATCATGGAGAAGCTCGCCGCGACGCCCTACGACGAGATGATCGCCGGCGACATCGTCTGGGTCGGGACGCCCGAGGACGTGATCCAGCGCATCCGCGAGACGATCGAGGTCTGCGAGGGGCTGACCGAGATCGCGATCACGACCAATCCCGGCGGCGTCGAGCACTGGAAGGCGATCAAGGCACAGGAGCTGTTCGCCGAGCACGTGATCCCGGCGCTCGAGCGCGAGACGCAGGCGGCCGCGGTCCCCGCGTGACGAAAGTCGTCGTAGCGGGAGCCGGCGCCATCGGCTCCCTCCTCGCCGCGCACCTCGCGCAGGTGGCGGAGGTGGCCGTGCTGACGCGGCGGGAGGAGCACGCGGCCGCGCTGCGGGAGCAGGGGCTGCGCGTCTCCGGCCGGGCGGAGTTCGTCGCGTCGGTCGAGGCGACCGCGGATCCCGCGGCGCTGCCGGAGGCCGGCCTCGCGATCCTCGCCTGCAAGGCGACCGACCTCGAGCCGCTCGCGGCGCGCCTCGAGGGACGCCTGCCGGCCGCGACGGTGATGACGATCCAGAACGGCCTGGGCGCCGAGGAGGTCGTGGCCGGACACGGCGACTGGCCGCTGCTCTCCGCCGTCACGTTCATGAGCGGGACGCGGCACGGGGACGCGCACGTCGAGTACGTGCTCGACACGGCCACCTGGATCGGCCCCTATCGCGGCACGACCGAGGCGGACGCGCAGCGGGTCGCGGAGCTGATCGAGGACGGTGGGCTGAAGGCGGAGGCGTTCCCCGACCTGCGGCCGGCCCAGTGGTCGAAGCTCGTCTTCAACGCGACCGTGAACGGCGTCGCCGCGCTCACGGGCCTGCCGCACGACTTCCACTTCGCGCAGATCGAGCAGCTCTCCGACCTCGGGCACCTCGTCCGCGACCTCGTCGACGAGGGCGAGGCGGTTGCCGCCGCAGCGGGCGTCCAGTTGCACGACGATCCGTGGGAGATGAACGTCCTCGCCACGCGTCGCGGCCACCGCCACTACCCGTCGATGCTCGAGGACGTCGAGGCGCGCCGCCCCACGGAACTCGAGCTGATCAACGGCTCGCTCGTGCGCGAGGCCCGGCGGCTCGGAATCCCGGTGCCCTTGCACACGGCGATCTACCGGCTCGTCAAGGCGCGGGAGGCGGGCTACTCCGAATGAGGGTGGCGATCGTCGGGACCGGCGCCGTGGGCTCGCTCTTCGCGGCCAACCTCTCGCTGCTCGACGACGTCGAGGCCTGGGCGTTCGACCTCAACGAGCTGCACGTGGCCGCGATCAATCGCAACGGCCTCCGCCTCTCCGGCGCCGGGGACGTCGTCGGCCGCCCACGCGCGACCAGCGACCCCGCGCAGCTGCCGCCGTGCGACTTCGGGATCGTCGCGACGAAGGCGATGCACACGGAGCCGGCGATCGCCGCGACCGCGCACGCGTTCCCGGACGGCTGCGTCGCCACAGTCCAGAACGGGCTCGGCAACGAGGAGGCGCTGGCGCGGCACGTCGAACGCGTGATCCGCGGCACGACGTTCCCGGCCGGAAAGCTCCTCGAGCCGGGTCACGTGCAGTGGGACGTGAAGGGCGACACGACCCTCGGCCCGTACGACGAGCGGACGCCGCCGGCCGCCGTCGAGCGCCTGGCCGACGCGTGCACGCGCGCCGGCATGCCGACGCGCGCGGTCGCGGACGCGCGCGGGCCGCAGTGGCGGAAGGTGATCTTCAACGCGTCGACGAACCCGGTCGGCGCGCTCACCGGCCTCACGCACGGCCGCGTCTGCGAGCGGCCCGACCTGCGCGCGCTCGTCTCCGGACTCGTCGCCGAGGGGAAGGCGGTGGCGGCGGCGCAGGGCATCGAGCTGGACGCCGATCCCGAGGACCTGATCGACCACGCGGCGCAGAAGGAGGTCGCGTACGACCACAAGGCGTCGATGCTCCAGGACGTCGAGGCGCGGCGGCAGACGGAGATCGACTATCTCAACGGCGGCATCGTCCGCTTCGGCCGCGAGCACGCCGTCCCGACGCCGTTGAACGAGTCGATCTGGGCGCTCGTGAAGGGAGTGGAGGCGGCGTGGACGCAGAGCTGACGCGAAGGCACGAGAACGTCCGGCGGGCCCTCGAGCGGGACGGGCTCGACTCGGCGCTCGTCTGCGGCTCGGAGTACACGGGCTTCGAGGGGGCCGTGACGTACCTCTCCGGCTTCCAGATCGTTCACCGCTACGCGTACGTGCTCGTCCCGCGCGAGGGCGAGCCGTCGATCGTCTTCCCGGGCGAGGCACGCTACGTGGGCGAGCACGGCGACTCCCAGATCGCCGACCAGGTCTTCGCCGACCGTCCGGGAGAGTGGCTCGCCGAGCGGCTGCGCGGGCAGCGCGTCGGCGTCTACGGGATGGACTACGCGATGACCGTCCGCGACCACTCCGCGCTCGCCCCGACGGCCGAGCTCCTCCGCTGGGACGAGCAGTTCGATCTCGCGCGGGCGGTCAAGTCGGAGGCCGAGCTCGCCTCGGTGCGGGAGAGCGTCGAGATCAACACGGCCGGCTTCCACGCTTTCCGGGAGGCGTGGGCGCCGGGGAAGAACGCGGCGGGAGTGCTCGCCCCGGCCGAGCGGCTCTTCGTCGAGCGCGGCTGCGGGCGGCTGACGATGAACATGGTGCTCGTCGGGGCGGAGTTCGCCATCGCGCGCGACGACACGATCTTCGGCGATTTCACGATCCCGTCTCTCGAGGTCGCCGGCCCCGGCGGACACTGGGTCGAGGTCTCCCGCGCGCTCGGCGCCGCCGGTCCCGAGGTTGAACGCATGCTCGAGGCATACGTCGAGTACTACGAGGTCGCGCAGTCGGCGCTGCGGCCGGGCGCGACGGCGCACGACGTGCACCGCGCCGTCTCGGCGGGCTTCACGACGCGCGGCTACCACCTCGGCCACGTCACCGGCCACTCGATCGGGATGACGATGATCGAGCATCCCCGGCTCGGCGAGGGCATCGAGACGGAGCTCGCGCCGGACATGGTCTTCTCCATGCACCCGCACGCGATCGCGGCCGATGGTCGAGAATGCCTCTACATGCAGGACACGTGGCTCGTCACCGAGGAGGGCGGCGTCCCGCTCGCCGGGCTGGAGATGCGGATCTGGTGAGCGCGCCACACGCCGACGAGGAGGAGTTCCGGCCGATCCTGCCGGGGGCCGGTGCGAGCGACTACGAGCGGTACCTGCGCACCGACGAGCTGCTCTCGCTCCAGAAGGGGCCGGACGAGTGGGTGCACCGCGACGAGCTCCTGTTCCAGACCGTCCACCAGTCGTCGGAGCTGTGGCTGAAGCACGCGTGGATGGAGGTGGAGGAGGCGACGCGGCTGATCGAGGCCCGCGAGCTCGCCGGCGCCCAGCGGCTGCTGCGCCGCGCCTGCGCCGCGGTCGGCTACGTCGAGGGCTTCCTCGGGCACCTCGAGCAGATGTCGCCGTGGGAGTACCAGGAGGTGCGCCGCGTGCTCGGCCACGGCTCCGGCTTCGACTCGCCCGGCTTCCGCGGCATCCGCCAGGTCTCGCCCGGGCTGCTCGGGGCGTTCGACGCGCTCCGCCGCGAGCGTGGGCTGTCGCTGCTCGAGGTCTACACGCGCGGCCGTGAGCACGAGGACCTGTACCAGCTAGCCGAGCTGCTCACGGAGTGGGACGAGCGCGTCGGCGTCTGGCGCTTCCGCCATTTCAAGGTGGTGGCGCGGGTCATCGGCGAGGACGTCGTCGGCACGCAGGGGACGCCGGTGGAGCTGCTGGCCGGGCTGATCAAGCACAAGATGTACCCGGAGCTCTGGTCGGTGCGGACCGACCTGACGGAGCTCGCCAAAGAGTCCGACTAGTGGTTACGTCACTAGGTGCTGCCGCTCGACGAGATCCGCCGCGCCCGCGAACGGATCGGCGACGACGTCGTCCGAACCCCGCTCGCGGTCTACGACGAGCGGATCGCGCTCAAGCTCGAGTGCCTGCAACCCGTCGGCTCCTTCAAGCTGCGCGGCGCGCTCTCCGCGGTGCGGGCCGTGTCGCCCGCGGATCTGGCGGACGGCGTCGTCACCGCGAGCGCGGGGAACATGGCGCAGGGCGTCGCCTGGGCGGCGCGTGAGGTCGGCGTCCCGGCGCGCGTGATCGCGCCCGCGGACGCGCCGCGGGCGAAGCTCGACCGGGTCGAGGCGCTCGGAGCGGAGGTCGTCCCCGTCACGCACGGGGAGTGGTGGCAGGCGATGGTCGAGCGCGGCCGGGAGGGCGTGCCCGGCTTCTTCGTGCATCCGGTCGACGACGAGGCGGTGATGGCAGGGAACGGGACGATCGGGCTCGAGCTCGCCGAGGACGCCCCGGAGTTCGACGCGGTGGTGATCCCGTGGGGCGGCGGCGGTCTCACGACCGGCATCGCGAGCGCGCTGAAGGCGCTGCGGCCGGAGGCGCGTGTCGTGGCGGTCGAGCCGGAGACCGCCGCGCCGCTCGCCGCGGCGTTCGAGGCGGGGGAGCCACGGGAGATCGAGTTCCGGCCGTCGTGGGTCGACGGTGCGGGCGGGCGGGCGCTCCTGCCGGGGATGTGGGAGCGGTCGAGGGGGCTCGTCGACGAGGCGGTGGCGGTGCCGCTCGACGAGGTCGAGGAGGCCGTGCGCCTGCTGGCCGCGCGGGCCAAGGTGGTCTCCGAGGGCGCCGGCGCGCTCGCGCTCGCCGCGGCCCTCCGCCGCGACGACCGCTGCGTGTGCATCGTCAGCGGCGGAAACGTCGACGCCGCCGTGCTCGCCCGGCTGCTACGCGGCGAGAGCGCCTAGCTCGCGCACGAATCCGTCGACTTCCTCCACCGTGTTGTAGTGGATGAAGCCGACCCGCACCGCATCGCGCGGGTACGGGAGCTTCTCGCGCAGGCCGCGCGAGTACCAGCTGTCGTGCGCCCACACGCCGTAGCCGCGGGCGGCCATCCGCGTCGCCACGTCCGCCGCTTCCACGCCGTCGACGTTGAGCAGGAACGTCGGCACGCGGCCGTCCATCGTCGGCAGGCCGTACACCGTCACGCTCCCGGGCAGCGTCTCCAGGAAGCGCGCACCGAGCATCCGCTCGTACTCGCGCAGCGCGCCCATGCCTCCCAGCGACTCGAGATACGCGATCGTCGCCGAGAAGCCGGCAAGCAGCTCGTACGGCGCCGTGCCGGTCTCGAACTTGCGTCCGGCGGGCGTCGAGGCGGCAGGCCGAGCCTTGTACGCCCGCCACGACTCGAGCAGCTCGTGCCGTCCGTAGGCGAGCCCGAGATGCGGCCCGCAGAACTTGTACGGCGAGCAGAGGAGGACGTCCGCGCCGAGCGCCTGCACGTCGACCGGCTCGTGCGCGGCGTAGTGGACGGCGTCGACCCAGCAGAGCGCTCCCGCGGCGTGCGCGAGCTCCGCGACGCGCGGGACGTCGGTGCTCGTCCCGACGGCGTTGGACGCGGCGACGCAGGCGACCACGCGCACCCGCTCGTCGAGCTTCCGCTCGAGGTCGGCCACGTCGAGCCGGAGGTGCTCGTCGACGTCGATCCAGTCCACCTCGAAGCCGCGATCCGCCGCGAGCTCGACCCAGGGCGCGACGCCGCCGTCGTGGTCGAGGCGCGAGACGAGGATGCGATCGCCCTCCCGCCAGTCTCGGGAGGCGGTGCGCGAGAGGGCGAAGTCGAGCGTCGTCATGTTCGCCCCGAAGATGACGTCGTCCGCCGAGCAGTCGAGGAAGCGTCCCGCGTCGGCACGGGCGCCCTCGAGGATCCGCTCGACGCGGCGGCCCGTCTCGTAGGGCGCACCGAGGTTGCCGCTGGCCTCGCGCAGGGCCCGAGCGATCGCGTCGCCGACCTCGTCCGGCACCTGCGAGCCTCCCGGTGCGTCGAGAAACGCGAAGCCGCCGTCGCGCAACGAGGAGAAGCGCGCGCGCACCGCATCCACGTCGAGTACGGTCGCCGCCATGACGCGAGCCTATCCAGGGGCTGGAAGCGCCGGCGGGGAACCCGCCGGCGCCCGGCCGAAGAACCGGCCGCCGAAGGCTGCCGGGCGCCTGATCCTCGGCTGCGGGAACTTCGGCGGCATCGGCTCCGCCCCCGCCTTCTTCGGCCGGGGCGAGACTACGGAGCAGGCATTCGCGCTGATGGACGCCGCCTGGGAAGCGGGCATCGCGTGGTTCGACACCGCGGACGCGTACGGCGGCGGGCGCAGCGAGACATCCATCGGCGAGTGGATCCGCTCGAGGCGGCCGAGCGGTCTCCGGATCACGACCAAGACGTTCAACCCGATGGGCACGGGCGAGGACCACGGTCTCGCGCCCGCGCGCGTCCGCCGGCAGCTCGAGTCGAGCCTGGGCCGGCTCGGCGTCGAGCGCGTCGACCTCTACCTCGCCCACGAGTGGGACCCGGACGTGCCGGTCGCCGAGGTCGCCGGCGTCTTCGGCGAGCTCGCGGCCCAGGGGAAGATCGGCGCGTACGGCCTGAGCAACGTCCGCGGCCCGCAGCTCGCCGAGGCGGTCGGCGTCGGCGAGTTCGCAGCCGTCCAGAACTCGTACTCGCTGCTCGACCGCGAGGCGGAGCGGGAGGTGCTGCCGCTCTGCGAGGCGAACGGCCTCGCCTTCCAGGCCTTCAGCCCGCTCGCGGGGGGCTGGCTCACCGGCAAGTACCGGCGCGACGCGCCGTCGCCGGAGGGCTCCCGGATGGCGCAGCGGCCCGAGCCGTACGAGCACCTGCGCACCGAGGCGGTCTTCGGCTCGCTCGAGGAGCTCGAGCTCCTAGGGGATCCGGCCACGCTCGCGCTGGCCTGGCTGCTCGCCGACCCGAGCGTAAGCGTCGTCGTCGGTCCCCGCCGTCCCGAGCACCTGCGGCCGGCGCTCGCCGCTCTCGAGCGACCGCTCACGCAGCCCGAGCGGGAAGAGGTCGCCGCGCTGTTCTAGCGGGACGAACGGCGAACAGAGAGTTCTGTTTGGCGATTGCCCGCCGCGGAACCAGGCATGCGATTCCGATTCGAAAAGGAGGAACGCAATGGGCTTCCATTCGCTCAAGGACGTGCTCGAGGAGCAGCTCGAGGATCTGCACAGCGCCGAGACGCAGCTCGTGGCCGCGCTTCCGAAGATGGCGCAGGCGGCGCACCACGACGAGCTCCGCACGGCGCTCGAGCATCATCTGGAGGAGACGCGCGGCCACGTCAGGCGCGTCGAGGAGGCGCTCGGCGAGCTCGGCGTGAGCAATCCGACCGAGGAGTGCAAGGGCATGAAGGGCCTCATCGCCGAAGGCGAGGAGATGATCGGGATGGACGGTGACCCGAGCGCGAAGGACGCCGCCCTGATCGGTGCCGCGCAGCGGGTCGAGCACTACGAGATCGCCGCCTACGGCACCGCCCGGCAGCTCGCCGACGACTGCGGCCTCGACGGCGTCCGGGACCTCATGGACCAGACGCTCGACGAGGAGTCGCAGGCCGACAAGCTGCTGACGAAGATCGCCACCGGCGGCATGTTCAAGACGGGGGTGAACGAGCAGGCCAGCAGTTCGTGAAGGCGCTGACCTGGCACGGCAAGCGGGATGTCCGGGTCCAGAACGTCCCGGACCCGGGCATCCGCGAGCCCGACGACGTGATCGTCCGCATCACGTCGTCCGGCGTCTGCGGCTCGGACCTCCACCTGTACGAGGTGATGACGCCGTTCCTCGAGGAGGGGGACGTCCTCGGCCACGAGCCGATGGGCATCGTCGAGGAGGTCGGGCCGCAGGTGACGAAGGTGTCGGCCGGCGACCGCGTCGTCGTCCCGTTCAACATCTCCTGCGGCCATTGCTGGATGTGCTCGCAGGGCCTGTACTCGCAGTGCGAGACGACGCAGCAGCGCGAGCAGGGAACCGGCGCCGCCCTCTTCGGCTACTCGAAGCTGTACGGCGAGGTGCCCGGAGGCCAGGCCGAGCTCCTCCGCGTCCCGTTCGGCAACACGCTGCCGATCGAGGTGCCGGAGGGGCCGCCGGACGACCGCTTCCTCTACCTCTCCGACGTGCTGCCGACCGCCTGGCAGGGCGTGGAGTACGCCGACCTCCCCGACGGGGGGACGCTGCTCGTGCTCGGGCTCGGGCCGATCGGCGAGATGGCGACCCGCGTCGCGCAGCACCGCGGGTACCGCGTGCTCGGGGTCGACCTCGTCCCCGAGCGGATCGAGCGGGCCCGCTCGCACGGCGTCGAGGTGTTCGACCTGCGCGAGCACGACGACGACCTCGTCGAGGTCGTACGGGCGGTGACGGACGGCCGCGGCCCGGACTCGGTGCTCGACGCCGTCGGGATGGAGGCGCACGGGGCGCCCGTCTCCAAGCTCGTCCAGCAGCTGGCCGGGCTGCTGCCGGACGCGCTCCAGCAGAAGCTGATGGAAAAGGCCGGCATCGACCGCCTGCACGCGCTCTACCTCGCGATCGACCTCGTCCGGCGCGGCGGGACGATCTCGATCTCCGGCGTCTACGGCGGCATGGTCGACCCGCTGCCGATGCAGACGCTGTTCGACAAGCAGGTGCAGATCCGCATGGGCCAGGCGAACGTCCTGCGCTGGGTCCCCGAGATCATGCCGCTCCTCCTCGACGGCGACCCGCTCGGCACCGATTCCTTCGCCAGCCACCACGTGCCGCTCGACGAGGCTCCGTCCGCCTACGAGAAGTTCCAGAAGAAGGAAGACGGCTTCTTCAAGGTCGTCTTGCAGCCCTGATGCCGAAGACGGCGCAGAGGGGCGAGGTCAGGCGCTCCGAGCTCCCGGGCACGCTCGAGCGCTCGGGCGCGAAGGCGCAGCGAACGTTCGCGAAGGTGCACGACGCCGCGGCCGAGCAATACGGCGAGGGAGAGCGAGCGCACCGGACCGCGTATGCCGCGCTCAAGCACACGCACGAGAAGGTCGGCGACCACTGGGAGCCGAAGGACGAGCCCGGCCCGAGCGATCCGCGCTCGAAGAAGACGACGGCGCAGAAACGGCGCGGCGAGGGCGAGACGTTCGGCGGCGTCGACGCCGAGGGGAACACGAAGCGGGAGCTCTACGAACGCGCGAAGCGGCTCGGCGTCGAGGGCCGGTCGAAGATGTCGAAGCACGAGCTCGCGCGCGCGATCGCCCGGCGGCAGTGAGGGAGCGCCGTGCGGGTCGTCGTCACGGGCGCGAGCGGCAACGTCGGTACGAGCCTGCTCCGGCTGCTCGCCGACGACGCCGCGGTCGACGAGATCGTCGGCCTCGCCCGGCGACGGGTCGCCCTCGACCTACCGAAGACGGAGTGGCGCAGTGCGGACGTCGAGCGCGACGACCTCGCATCCCACTTCCGCGGGGCGGACTGCGTTGTCCACCTTGCCTGGCGGATCCAGCCCTCGCACGACGTCGCCGCGTTGCGGCACACGAACGTCGGCGGCAGCAAGCGCGTCTTCCGCACGGTCGCGGAGGCCGGCGTCCCTTCGCTCGTCTACGCCTCTTCCGTCGGTGCGTACTCGCCGGGGCCGAAGACCCGCCGCGTCGACGAGAGCTGGCCCACGATCGGCACGCCCACGAGCTTCTACGCGCGACACAAGGCGGACGTCGAGCGCTTGCTCGACCGTTTCGAGCAGGAGCACCCGCAGACGCGCGTCGTGCGGCTGCGGCCGGCGCTGATCTTCAAGCGCGGCTCGGCGGAGGAGCAGCGGCGCTACTTCCTCGGGCCGCTCTTCCCGCGACTGCTGGCGCGGCGGGGAGCAGTCGTGGTCGTGCCGGACGTCGCCGGCCTGCGCTTCCAGGCCGTCCACACGGACGACGTCGCGGAGGCGTACCGGCTCGCAGCCGTGGGCGAGGCGAGGGGGGCTTTCAACGTCGCGGCGGAGCCGGTGCTCGACGCGCCGACGCTGGCGCAGGCGCTCGGCGCCCGCACGGTTCCGCTGCCGCCGCAGGTCGTGCGCGCAGGCATGGCTGCGGCGTGGCGGCTGCGTCTGCAGCCGACGCCGCCCGGCTGGCTCGACATGGGCCTTTCGGTGCCGCTGATGGACACGCGGCGTGCGCGCGAGGAGCTCGCGTGGCAGCCGCGGCGGAGCGCCGTCGACGCGATCCGCGCCGTTCTGGCCGGCATCGCCGCCGCGGAGGGGGAGCCGACCCCGCCGCTCGAGCCGGGACCGCGCGCCGAGGCGCCGCGCCAGCGCTCCGCGCGCTGACGTGACCGTCCTGGGCGCCTCGACCGGCCGAGGTGAGCGTCGTCGACGTCGAAGGGCGGCGCATCGCCCTGACCAACCTCGACAAGGTGCTCTGGCCGCGCACGGGCACGACGAAGGCGGAGCTGATCGAGCACTACCTCGCCCTCGCGCCGGTGCTGTTGCCGCACCTCGCCGGCCGTCCCCTGACGACGCGCCGCTTCCCCGACGGCGTCGCGGCGACTTGGTGGCACCAGAACGAGTGCAGCCGCGAGCCCGACCGGTTCCCCGTCTTCGAGACGAGCGGCCGGGGCGGACGGCGGCTCCGCTTCTGCATAGGCGGCCGAGGCCGCGCTCTTCCTACGGCCGCTGCTCGAGGCGCTCGGGCTGCGACCGTTCGTCAAGTCGTCAGGCTCGGTCGGCCTCCACCTCCACGCCCCCGTGGTGCGCGGCACGGACACGAAGACCGTCGCGCGCCAGTTGGCGGAGCTCGCCGCCGCCGAGCGTCCGGACCTCTTCGTCCCGCAGGTCCACCGCGCAGCCCGAGCCGGCCGCGTCTAGGTCGAGCAGGCGGCACGAGAGCGGCGGGCGGAGCTGCTCGCCCATTCCGCCCGAGGAGGTCGTCGCCCGGCTCGAGCGGGACGGCGACCTCTTCGCTCCGCTCGTCTAGCATCGCGGCCGTGACGCCGCCTCCCGTCGTGTGGACGCCGAGCCCGGAGCGGGTCGACAGCGCGGCGATGACGCGCTTCCGCACGTGGGTGAACGAGAAGCATGCCCTCGAGCTCGAGGGATACCACGAGCTGTGGCGGTGGTCGGTGGAGGAGCTCGACGCCTTCTGGGCGGCGATCTGGCAGTTCTTCGACGTCGAGGCGAGCGAGCCGTACGAGCGCGTGCTCGGTCGGCGCGAGATGCCGGGCGCGGAGTGGTTCACCGGCGCCCACCTCAGCTATGCGCAGCACGTCTTCCGCGGTCGGGACGACTCCGAGGTCGCGATCCGACACGCCTCCGAGCTCCGCCCGGCCGGCGAGGTGACGTGGGGCGAGCTACGGGCGCGGGCCGGGGCGGTCGCGGCAGCTCTGCGCGAGGCGGGCGTCGTCGCCGGAGACCGCGTGGCCGCGTACCTCCCGAACACGTCCGATACGGTCGCCGCCTTCCTCGGCTGCGCCAGCATCGGCGCGGTCTGGTCGAGTTGCGCCCCGGAGTTCGGCGTTCGCAGCGTCGTCGACCGCTTCGCCCAGATCGAGCCGAAGGTGCTCCTCGCGGTCGACGGCTACCGCTACGGCGGCAAGGACTCCGACCGCCGCGAGTGGGTCGCGCAGCTGCAGGCGGAGCTGCCGACGCTGGTGCGGACGTTCCTCGTCCCCTACCTGGCCGGAGGCGGGTGGGAGCTGCCGCCTGCCGAGCTCGAGTTCGCCCAGCTCCCGTTCGACCACCCGCTGTGGGTGCTCTACAGCTCGGGGACGACCGGGCTGCCGAAGGCGATCGTCCACGGCCAGGGGGGGATCCTGCTCGAGCACCTGAAGAAGCTCCGCCTCCACGTCGACGCGCGCCCGGGCGACCGCCTCTTCTGGTTCACGACGACCGGCTGGATGATGTGGAACTTCCTCGTCGGCGGCCTCCTCTCCGAGGCGTCGATCGTCCTCTACGACGGCAGCCCCGCCCATCCCGACCTCGGCGTGCTCTGGGACCTTGCCGAAGCGACCGGGATCACGTGCTTCGGGACGAGTGCCGGCTACATCGGCGCCTGCCAGAAGGCGGGCCTCGCCCCGCGTCAGGGCCGCGACCTTTCCCGGCTCGCGAGCGTCGGCTCCACGGGCTCGCCGCTCGCGCCGGAGGGGTTCGACTGGGTGCGCGAGCGGCTCGGCGACGACATCTGGCTCTTCTCGACGTCGGGGGGCACCGGCGTCTGCACCGCGTTCGTCGGCGGCGTGCCGACGCTCCCCGTCTACCGCGGCGAGCTGCAGGCCCGCGCGCTCGGCGCGGCCGTGGACGCGTGGAGCGAGGACGGCCGGCCGCTGGTGGGCGAGGTCGGGGAGCTCGTGATCACCGAGCCGATGCCCTCGATGCCTCTCTACCTGTGGGGCGACGAGGACGGCTCGCGCTACCGGGAGAGCTACTTCTCGGCCTTCCCGGGCGTCTGGCGGCACGGCGACTGGATCGAGATCACCGAACGCGGCACGGCGATCATCAGCGGCCGCTCGGACGCGACGATCAACCGCGGCGGCGTGCGCATGGGGACGAGCGAGCTGTACCGCAGCGTGCTCGGCCTCGACGAGGTGCTCGACGCGCTCGTCGTGGACGTCCCCCACGGCCGCGCGAGCCGGATGACGCTGTTCGTCGTCCTCCCTGACGACGGTGCGCTCGACGACCGGCTGGAGGCCGAGATCCGGCGGCGGATCCGCGAGGACTGCTCGCCGCGGCACGTCCCGGACGAGATCCTGCCCGTGCCCGAGATCCCGCGGACGCTGTCGGGGAAGATCCTCGAGGTGCCGGTGAAGCGGATCCTGATGGGCGCGCCGGCCGACGCCGTCGCGAGCCGCGACTCGCTCGCCAACCCCGACGCCCTCGCCTGGTTCGAACGGCTCGCCGCCGGCCGCGTCAGCTCTTGAACACGGTACGCGGCTCGACCGCATCGGGCGCGAACGGCCCCTGCGCGAGCTTCGCGAACGCCCGCTGGAGGATCGGGTTGCGGTGCCGGATCCAGCCGTACAGCGGCATCGGCACGCCGCCCACGTCCATCTTCGGCTCGAGCGTCGTCAGGCCCAGGTTGACCGAGGCGTAGTCGTTCTCGATTCCGTGCCGCACGATCTCGTACAGCAGCCGGAAGTACGCCGCCTCCTCGCGGCCGGCCTGTTCCTCGAAGCCTGTGTAGAGGAAATGCAGGCGCGGCCGGTCGTCGAGCAGGAGCGCGTAGGAGGCAAGCGATCCGTCCTCTCGCCGTAGCGCGAGCACGCTCACGTAGTCGAGCTCGGCCGCCGAGGCGAAGTACGGCTCGCCGAGGATCTCGCGCTTGAGCTCGTGGGCCCGCTCGTAGACGAGCCGCCACAGCCGCGCGAGCTGCGGCACCTCGTCCGAGAAGTCCTCGAGATGCTCGACCCGCAGGTGCGACGACGCCTCGAGCGCCTTGCGCGCCCGGCGGCGGTACTGCGAGCGCATCGCCGCGAGGTACTCGTCGAAGTCGGAGTAGGGCAGGTCGACGGAGACCGTGTGCGGGATCGGGACGGAGGCGAAGCCGACCTCCGTGAGCAGGTCCGCCTCGACCGCGCCCGGCCGCACGCGCTCGAAGCTCTGCACGATCACCATCTCCGCGTCTCCCGCCTCCGCTTCTTCCAGCCCCGCCTCGATCAGGGCGGCGATGCCGTCGCGCGTAGGCACCGCCCGGTCCAGCAGGAACGGCGGCACGAGCGGCGTCGGCGAGCCGATCTCGTAGACCTTGCTCACGAGCAGCCGCGGCAGGACCTTCCGCACCTTTTGCAACGCCGTCGCGACGGCGTTCGACTGCACCGCCCCCATATCGAGCTCGTAGAAGTACGCGGGCGCGGCGGCGAGCAGCACGCCGTCGCCGTCGTGCGCGAGCAGCGGACGGGACGCGAGCCCCGGGAGCTTCGCCTTCTCCCAGGCGCAGACGTAGTCCTGCCGCAGCGGGCCCTGCCCCGGCGCGCAGAGCCGGTTCCAGTCGTCGCGGTCGACGCTCGCCATCCCGTCGACGACAGACGTCTGCAGCCCTGTCCGGTCGCGTGACCCCTGCACCAGCACGAGCGGGGACTTCCACCACGGCCGCCTATTTACACAGCGGCGACCGTTTTCGGCCCGGGACGCGAGGGGAACGCGATCCTGTGTCCCTCGCGCTTCGCGTTCTCGGCGCGACGGTGATCGTCGCCGCCGGCGCGCTCACCGTCGCCGCACTCGCGCTCGTCCGCGTCGTGCCGGGCTGGGGCGTCCTCTTCTTCTACGTCGTGCCGTCGGCGTTCTTCGCCCTCTGGACGCTGCGCGAGCTGAACCCGGTCCTCTGGCGGCGCGCGGCCGCGCCCGTGCGCCGCTCGTGGCGGCAGTCGCGGCTGGCTCCGCCGACGGCCGTCCCGGAGATGGCGACTCCACGCGAGCGGCCGTCGAAGCCGCGCGGCGAGGGAACGCGCGAGCCCTTCGGCACGGCGCTCTACTCGGAGATCGCGCGGGCCTGGCTGCTCGTGATCCGCAACGCGCTGTCCACGTTGCACGCGGGCCGCCGTCGCTGGATCGTCCACGGCGTCTTCGTCCTCGCCGCCGGCGCGATGACTTGGCTCGTCCTGCGCGAGATCGCGGCCGACGGCTGGCCGCTCGGACACGCTCGACCCCCGGCGGCGGCGGCGGCGGTGGCCCTCTTCATCTCGACGTTCGCCCTGCGCTCACTCGGCTGGCAGCGGCTGTTCCGCCCCTACGAGCGGCCGCGTTCGCTCGCGCTCGTCGCCTCGAACGGCACGGCGGCCGTGACGGCGATCGCCCTGCCGTCGCGCGTGGACGACGCGGTCGCGATCGCCGTCCTGCGCCGGATCTCGGCCCGCGCTCCGTCGGTCGGGACGCTCGCGCTCTCGCTCTTCCTGCTCGGGCTGATCGACATGGCCGCGCTCGCGCCGTTCGCCGCCTACACGGCGGCCGCCACGACCGCCGACGGGTACGTGCGCGTGACGATGATCGCGATCACCGGCATCGGCGTCGGCGCCGCGGTTCTGGCCGCCGCCCTGCCGTCGATCCGCGGCAGCGAGCGCCTCGTCAGCTACCGGCTCGGGCACTGGCTCGCCGTGCACGCTCCGAACTCGTACATCGACGCCCTCTGGTCGTGGCTGCTCGTCGGCGCGTCGTGGCTGACGCGCGCCGGCGGGATCTACGTCCTGCTCGGCGCCGTCGGGCTGACGGTGCCGTTCACGGCGGCCACCGCCTACGTCGCCGCCGCGGCGGGCGCCGCGGCGCTTCCCGTCGGGCCGGCCGGCGCGGCGACCCAGGCGGGCGTCGGCGCGGCGATCCTCACCGGCGCCGGCCTCTCCGGGCGCGACGCCCTCGCCTTCGCGATCGGCGCGCAGGCCCTCACCGTCGCCGCCGGCGCCGGGCTGGCGGCGCTGGGCGCGGGCGTCACGCTGACGAAGCAGCGGAGGCTCCGGTCGTGAGCGCCGACGATCGGCGTCAGGAGGGCGAGAAGGAGCTGTTCGGGATCGAGCGTCGCAAGGCGCTGATCGGGCTCGCGCTCGCGCTCGTGCTCACGATCGGTGCGGTCGCCGTGATCGGACAGGTCACGAGCTACGGCAAGCTGCTCTCCGCCCTCCACCGCGCGAACCGCTCGCTCCTGCCGCTCACGCTGCTCGGCGAGCTCGTCGCCTACCTCGGCTACCTCGTCGCGTACCGGACCGTCGCGGCCGCGGACGGCGGGCCGTGCCTCCGCTTCCGCGACGCCGCGCAGGTGATCACGCTGGGAATGGGGGCCTACGTCGTCGGCTCCGACGCCGGCGGGCTGACGGTCGACTTCTGGGCGATGCGGCAGGCCGGCTCGAAGACGCACGAGGCTGCGCGGCGGACGCTCGCGCTCAACACGCTGCAGGCCGCCGGCCTCGCCTGGATCGCAACGGCCGCCGGGGCCGTCGTCCTCGCCCGTGGGGCCGGGGGCGCGACGCTGGTGCTCGCGGTCATCTGGCTCCTCGTGCCGCCTGCGGCGACGGCTGCGGCGGCGGTGGTCTCGGCCGAGCGGTTCGCGCCGCGCCTCCTGGAGGCGGGGGACGGCGTGCCGCGGCCACACGAGGCCGACCTCGGCGCGTGGCGGCACTGGCTCTACGCCAAGCTGCGGAAAGGGCTGGCCGACGCGATCGGCGGCGTCGTCTTCACGCGGCACGTCCTCGCCCACCCGCGCCGCTACTTCGGCGGCGTCGTCGGCTACCCGCTCTTCTGGATCGGTGACTTCTTCATCCTCTGGATCTCCCTACGCGCGTTCGGCTACGACCTCAGCCCGGCGCGGCTCGTGGTCGCCGAGGCGACCGCGTGGGCGCTCAACTTCGTCCCGCTCCCGGGCGGCGGAGCCGGCTTCTCGGAGGCGGCGATGGCGTACACGCTCCACGCCGTCGGCGTCCCGCTCTCGCAGGCGATCTTCGCGGCGCTCGTCTACCGCACGGTCAACTTCTGGCTGCCGCTCGTTCCCGCCGTCGCGCTCCTGCCGCGCGTCCCGCGCCTGCAGGAGAGCCTCCGCCGCACGGAGCATGCGTCGCGCGACGAGGACGCGTCCGTCCACGGCGACGAGGGTGCGGCAGAGGAGGCTGCTGCCTAGACCTGCGGGCGCGGCTCCGCGCTGCCCTGGAGCAGGCGCCGGATGCGCAGGCCGTCGCTCGCCTGTCCTGCGTAGGAGCCGAACCAGCGGCCGTACCGCAGCGGCAGGCCGGAGCTCAGCATCTGCAGCGTCGACGCCACGGCGAGGAGATCGAGCGCCGAGCGCCAGAGCGCCGGGACGTCGCCGGCGCCGAGGAGGCAGCCGGCGGCGCACAGGCCGGAGACGAGGGGCCCGGCGACCATCGCGAGCGCATGGCGCCAGCGGGCGGGGTGCGGGCCCCATAGCGCCCAGCCGATCATCCCCCGGTGCGGGGCGATCGGCCCGTGCAGGCGCAGGTCGAGGCGCCAGATCGAGACCGTCAGGCGGGACGGCGCCGGCCCCTGCACGACCGTGACGCGGCCGCCGACGGCGAGCGCCGCCGCGACCGCGTGCCCGAGCTCGTGCAGCAGGGTCACGAGCGGCATGCCGACCAGGCCTACCGCGAGAAGCACGACAACCAGGTGGAGAAGACTCGCCACGACCCGTTTCCTCGCAGGACATGGTATCTCGGAGCCAGGCGGGCTTCCGCAGCGTTTCCCGAGCCTGCTATGCCGGGAAGCCCGGTGGTGTGGACGAGGGTCGGCAGCGTGTGGCGCTCGTGCTCGACGGCGACAGCTGGCCGAGCCGGGCCGTCGTGCGTTCGCTCGGCGCGGCGGGGTGGAGCGTCCTCACGCAGAGGGGGACGATCTCCGCCCGCTCGCGCTACTGCGCGGCGGAGGTCGAGCTGCCGGACTACCGCGAGCACGCATCGGCGTTCGCGGCTGCCGTGGCCGAGGTGATCGAGCGGCACGGCGTCGACGTCGTCGCGCCGGCCGAGGACGCGTCGCTCGAGCTCCTCTACGAGACGCCGGGGTTGCTGCAGGGGGCGCGGGTGCTCGGCGGCGACGAGCGCTCCGCGGCGCTGGCGACGGACAAGGTGAAGACGCTCGACGCGGCGCGCGCGGCGGGCTTCCCGATCCCCCGGCACCGGGTCCCCGGCAGCGTCGAGGAGGCGGTCGCGGCGGCGCGGGAGATCGGCTTCCCCTGCGCAGTCAAGCCGCGCCGCTCGTACGGGAGGCTCGGCGAGAAGCGGCCGTACGCGCGGCACACCGTCGTCCACTCGCCCGAGCAGGTGCGAAGCGTCGTCGAGCGGAAGTACCTCGCGCGCGGCTTCGAGCTGCCGATCGTGCAGGGGTGGACTCCGGGCCGCTCGATCGGCGTCGCCGCGGTGGTGCGGGACGGCCGGATCCTCGGCTGGGGCGCGCGCGAGGCGTTCCGCCAGTGGCCGATCGCCGGCGGCGTCGCCGTCTGGCGCCGGACGGTGCCCGAGACCACGCCCGGCGTGGGCGAGGCCCTGCAGCTGTTCCGGGACGTCGGCTTCGAGGGGCTGGGCGACGTCCAGTACCACATCGCCGGCGACGGGACGCCACGCCTCATGGAGCTCGGCGCCCGCGTCTACGGCTGGCTGCCGCTGACGGTGTTCGCCGGTGCCGACCTGCCGCGAATCGCGGCGGAATCCTTCTTCGACGTGGAGCCGCCGCAGACGGTCGCCGCGCGGCCCGGGATCGAGATGCGCTGGATCGTCGGCGAGCTGCAACGCCTCTGGGAGGCGCTGCACCCGACCGCCTCGCTGCCGCCCGGCACGAGCCGGATCGACGTGTTCAGGCAGGCATGGCCGCTCTGGCGCCCGTCGATGCACTACGACGGGCTCGGCTTCGGCGACGGGAGCCCCGGGGCGACGCTGCGCTGGCTGCGCGCGAAGACGGCCTGAGCTCGCCGCTCGAGCCTCCCGCACGGGCGGTCTAACTTTTCGCGTCAACCGCCGTCGAACAGAGAAGGAAAATAGGATTCGGCGGGCAAGAATCGGCAGGAGGGCGTCCCCGACGACCGGGACGGGCTGAGGGAGGCTCAGGCGACTCCTCACGACAGGGAGGGAACGAGAGGCATGAGAAGGAAGCGCGCTCTGTGGGTGGGGCTGGCCATGGCCCTCGCGCTCGCGATTGCGGGCTCGGGCTTCGCCGCCACCGCCAAGCAGCAGAAGAAAAGTGTCGTGGTATCGATCTCGATCGGCGCGGATCCCCCGTCGCTCGATCCGGGGCTTGCGACCGACACGACGTCGGCAAGCGTGATCGCCAACATCAACGACCCGATCATTCGGCTCAGTCAGAACCAGGCGCTGAAGCCGCTGCACACGGGTCTCGCGCAGAACTGGAAGGTCCACGGCACCACCGTGACCCTCTATCTGCGCCACAACGACCGCTGGACGAACGGCAAGCCCGTCACGGCGAAGGACGTCGTCGGATCGTGGCTGCGGACGATCTCGCCCCAGCTCGCGGCCGACTACGCGTACCAGTTCTACGGGATCAAGGGCGCGCAGGCGTACAACTCCTGCAAGGCGGCTAACTGCAACGCTCTCAAGAAGAAGGTCGGAATCTCGGCCCCGAACAAGTGGACCGTCAAGATCAAGCTCGTGTCGCCCCAGCCCTGGTTCATCCAGCAGCTGTCGCACACGTCCTTCCTCCCGGTCTACCTCCCGGCCGTCAACAAGTACAAGACCGCGTGGACGCAGCCGAGCCACATCGTCACCGACGGGCCGTTCATCCTGACCTCGTGGAAGCACAACCAGTCGCTGACGCTGGTCAAGAACTCGAAGTGGCGCGGCGCCAAGTCGGTGAAGGTCGACGTCCTCAAGCTGCCGATCATCGTGGACGCCGGCACGGCGCTCAACGCGTACCGGGCGGGCACGACGCAGATCGACTCGACCGGCTTCAACCCGACGGACATTCCGACCCTGAAGAAGACGAAGGACTGGCACCTCACGCCGAACCTCGGCACGTACTACTACGGGTTCAACGTCAAGCAGATTCCCGACGTCAACGAGCGGAAGGCGCTCGCCGTCGCGATCGACAGGGAAGCGATCGTCAAGCACATCGGCCAGCTGGGTCAGATCCCGGCCAAGACCTTCACGCCGTTCGGCATCGCCAACTACAAGACGATCAGCAAGGGCGGCTGGATTCCCGCGTACGGCGACGACACGTCTCGCGGCCTCCAGCTCGCCAAGCTGTACATGTCGAAGGCGAAGAACCCGAACATGAACTTCAACCTGTACATCAACAACTCCGCCGGACACATCCAGATCGCGGAGCAGGTGCAGTCGAACTGGGCGAAGCTCGGTGTCACCGCGACGATCAAGACGCTCGAGTGGGCGCAGTACCTCCAGTTCCTCGGGCCGCCGCCGAACCCGGCGGTCGGGGCCTACCGCCTCGGCTGGCTCGCCGACTACCCGGAGGACTACAACTTCCTCTCGCTGTGGACGTGCAACTCCGGGAACAACAACACCAACTGGTGCAACAAGAAGTACGACTCGATCATGAACAAGGCCGTCCACACGCCGAACACGGCGAAGCGGGTCGCGCTGTACCAGAAGGCGGAAGACATCCTGACCGGTAAGGGCGGCGCGATGCCGATCGCACCGATCTACTACTACGTCGGGGCTTACCTCGAGAAGACGAACGTGACGGGCTATTACGCCAATCCGCTCGGAACCGACTTCTACGACGGGATCAGCGTCAGGTAGATCGAGCCCCTTACGACGCTGGGACGGGCGCCCTGAGCGGCGCCCGTCCCACGTCCACGCGCTCGCCGAGTCGATTCGTCAAATGGCCAAGTTCATCGTCAGACGCGTCTTCTGGACCATCCCCGTTCTCCTCCTCGTCATCCTGATGACGTTCGGGATGATGAAGGCGATCAAGGGAAATCCGTTCCGCCACACCGAGCACAACATCCCGGTGGCGATCCAGAAGAACCTCGACCGGCAGTTCCGTCTCGACCAGCCCTGGTACATCCAGTACGCCTATTACGTCAAGGGCGTCTTCACGTGGAACCTCGGGCCGTCGATGCTCCAGCGCGACCGGACGGTGAACGAGGTGGTGGCGCAGGGATTCCCGATCTCCGCCGAGGAGGGCGGGCTCGCAATGCTGTTCGCGCTCATCGTGGGCATCCCGCTCGGGATCATCTCGGCGCTACGCCAGAACTCGATCTTCGACTACACCGCGATGACGTTCTCGAACATCGGGTTCGCGGTTCCGGCCTTCCTCACGTCGACGCTCTTCCTGTACTTCTTCGCGCTCAAGTGGGGACACTTCACGGGCTTCCCCACCTTCGGCTGGAGCGGCTTCCACTCGAAGGTGTTGCCGGCGATCGCCCTCGGGCTCGGCCCGATGACGTATTTCGCGCGTCTCGTCCGCGGGTCGATGCTCGAGACCCTGCAGCAGGACTACATCCGGACGGCCAAGGCCAAGGGTCTCCGCTGGCGGCGCGTCGTCGGCGTCCACGTGCTACGGAACTCCCTGATCCCCGCCGTGACCGCCGCCGGGCCGCTGCTCGGGTACCTCATAACCGGCTCCTTTATCATCGAGCGGATCTTCGCCATCCCCGGCATCGGGCAGTACTACGTCACCTCCGTCAGCTCTCGCGACTACACGGTCACCATGGGCCTGACCGTTCTGCTCTCGATCCTCATCATCGCCGCGAACCTGATCGTCGACATCCTCTACGGGGTGCTCGACCCGCGGACTCGCGACCAGCGGGCGTGACGTGAGCACGACCGACAGAAACGCGTCCTTCGAGTCGGCGCTGCTCGAGGCGGCGACGGCCGTCAAGGTCCACGACGCCGGTGCGGCCCTGCGGCGCTCGTCCCTCTGGCGGGACGGGCTTCGCCGCTTCACGAACAACCGCGCCGCGGTGATCGCCGCCGTCGCGTTCCTCGTGATGGTCGGCTTCGTCGTCCTCGGCCCGATCGTCGACAACTCGAACCCGTACTACATCAACTACGCGATCGCGTACCAGCCGCCGACCTGGGCGCATCCGTTCGGCACGGACGAGTTCGGCCGCGACCTCTTCGTGCGGACGGCGCTCGGCGGGCGCCTCTCGATCGAGATCGGGATCGGGGCGACCTTCGCGATCATGGTCATCGGGATCCTCTACGGCTCGATCTCGGGGTTCGTGGGCGGCTGGCTCGACAACGTGCAGATGCGCTTCCTCGACACGCTCTACGGCCTGCCGTACCTGCCGTTCGCGATCATCGCGCTCGCGATCTTCGGCACCGTCAACTTCTGGACGATGGTGGTCGCGCTCTCGATCGCGTCGTGGTTCACGACGGCGCGCGTGATGCGCGGCCAGATCATCTCGCTCAAGGAGAACGACTACGTCCGCGCAGCGCGTGCCGTCGGCGCGCGCTGGTACCGGGTTCTCTTCCGGCACCTCTTGCCGAACACCCTCGGGATGATCATCGTCTTCGTCTTCCTCGAGTTGCCCGGCGTGGTGCTCGGCGAGGCGTTCCTCTCCTTCATCGGCCTCGGAATCAATCCGCCCCAGGCCTCGTGGGGATCGCTCGCGGAGGACGGCTACACCGCCTACGCCACGCACCCGTACATCATCATCGTCCCGAGCATCTGCATCGCCTGGCTGATCCTGAGCGCCTTCTTCATCGCCGACGGCCTGCGAGATGCGCTCGATCCCCGCACCCGCGAGACGAGGGAGGGGTAGTTGGCACTGCTCGAGGTCAACGACCTGCGGACGCACTTCTTCACGCGGGAGGGCGTCGTACGGGCCGTCGACGGCGTCAGCTTCTCCGTCGAGATCGGCAAGACCCTCGGCATCGTCGGCGAGTCGGGCTCGGGGAAGTCCGTGACGGCGCTTTCCGTCATGGGCCTGATCCCGCAACCGCCCGCGCGAATCGTCAGCGGCTCCGTCGTCTTCGACGGGCGCGACCTCACGAAGCTCTCGAACAGGCAGCTCGAGGACGTGCGCGGCCGGCAGATCGCGATGATCTTCCAGGATCCGATGACGTCGCTCAACCCGACGCTGACGATCGGGATGCAGATCGTCGAGACGTTGCGGCGCCACCTCCGCCTCTCGAAGCAGCAGGCGCACAAGCGCGCCGTCGAGCTGCTCGAGGAGGTTCACATCCCCGACGCGGCGCGCCGGCTCTCGGACTACCCGCACCGCTACTCGGGCGGAATGCGGCAGCGCGTGATGGTCGCGATCGCGCTTTCGTGCAACCCGCGCCTGCTGATCGCGGACGAGCCGACCACGGCTCTCGACGTCACCGTCCAGGCCGGGATCCTCGATCTGCTGTACGAGCTCCGCGAGGAGCACCAGATGGCGATGATCCTGATCACCCACGACATGGGCGTGGTCGCGGAGGCGGCCGACGACGTCGCGGTCATGTACGCCGGCCAGCTGGTCGAGCGCGGCACCTCCGACGAGATCTTCACCCGCCCCGAGCACCCGTACACGGAGGCCCTGCTGGGGGCGCTCCCCCACGTCGAGTCGGCGAGCGTGCGCGAGGAGCGCCTCACCGCGATCCCCGGGCGTCCGCCGGACCTCATCGACCCGCCGGAAGCGTGCCGCTTCGCACCCCGCTGCCCGTACGCCGGCCTGGGCAGCTGCTCGACGGTGCCTCCCGAGCTGCGCGAGATCCGCGACGGGCACTGGGTGCGCAGCGCGCATCCCGCGAGCGAGCGCGCCGGCGCCGCGCAGGAGGCGGGGGTCACATGAGCTCGCAGCCGCTGCTCGTCGCCGAAGGCCTGAAGAAGTACTTCCCGATCCGGCAAGGGTGGCTGATCGAGCGGACCCGGGACTGGGTGCGGGCCGTCGACGACGTCTCCTTCGAGATCAACGTCGGCGAGACGCTCGGGCTCGTCGGCGAGTCCGGCTCCGGAAAGTCGACGACCGGCTACTGCGTCGTCCGCCTGCTCGAGCTGACGGCCGGACGGATCTTCTTCGAGGGACGAGAGATCACGAAGCTCAGGGGCGAGGCGCTTCGTCAGATCCGGCGCGAGATGCAGATCGTCTTCCAGGATCCGTACGCGTCGCTCAACCCGCGCATGACCGTCGGCGACATCGTCGCGGAGCCGCTCGTCGTGCACAAGATCGGCAGACGTCAGTCGCGCGAGGCGACCGTGCGGCAGCTCCTCGACGTCGTCGGCTTCGATCCGAGCTACATCAATCGCTACCCGCACGAGTTCTCCGGCGGGCAGCGGCAGCGGATCGGGATCGCGCGCTCGCTCGCGCTCAATCCCCGGCTGATCATCTGCGACGAGCCGGTCTCCGCGCTCGACGTGTCGATCCAGGCGCAGATCCTCAACCTGCTCAAGGACCTCCAGCGCGACTTCGGTCTCAGCTACCTGTTCATCGCCCACGATCTCGCCGTCGTCCGCACGATGAGCGACCGCATCGCCGTCATGAACCGCGGCAAGATCGTCGAGACGGGCGCCTCGGCCTCGGTGTACGCCGACCCGCAGGACGACTACACGAAGGCTCTCCTCGCGGCGGTACCCGTACCGGACCCGGTCCGGATGCGCGAGCGCAAGGCGGAGCGGCGGCAGCTCCGGCACGCGCTCGCCGAACCCGTCTGAATTGCGTCGCAGGCGTCGGAGAACCGCGCTGGCGGCGGGCGCGCTCGCCGTCGTCGCGGTGGTCGCGGCCTGCGGCGGCGGGCGGGGGACGCCGGAGAAGGTGAAGGCACCGCCGCACTGGAGCTTCGCGGCGCCGATGCCGCACCGGCGCAGCTACACCGCGTCCGCCGAGATCGGCGGCAAGATCTACGTCGCGGCGGGAATGGTCGGCAACACGGGTCAGCCGCTCGCGCTGCTCGAGCGTTTCGACCCGGACCGGAATACGTGGTCGTCGCTGCCGGAGCTCCCGATTGCGTTCAGGGCGGGCGCCGCGGCGGCTCTGGGCGGCCGCATGTACGTCGTCGGGGGGAACTCGGGCGGCGGGAACGGCCGCCAGGTGCTTTCGTACGACGTCCGCCCGCGACGGTGGCATCGTGAGACGCCGCTCCCGGCGCCGCGGACGAATCTCGCCGTCGTCGCCCTCGGCGGCAGGATCTACGCGATCGGCGGCCTCGACCCCGTCTACGCCACCCGGACCGTCTTTGCCTACCGGCCCGGGACGGGCCGCTGGACGCAGGTCGCGCCGCTGCCGGTGACCGTCCAGGCGGCCGCCGCCGTCGTCTTCCACGGCGAGATCTGGGTGCTGGGCGGCGCCGACCGTGGCGGAACCGTCTCGGCCAAGGTCTGGATCTACTCTCCGCGGAAGAACACGTGGCGGGCAGGTCCGCAACTTCCCACGCCGATGGAGACCCTCGGCAGCGCGACGGCGGGCTCGCGAATCTTCGCGGTGCTCGAGTCGCACACCTTCGTCTACGACGCACGAAGCCGGACCTGGCGGCGCGGCCCGAGGCTCGAGGTGCCCCGCCACGCCCTGGCCGTGTTCGCGGCAGACGGCCGCCTGTACGCGATCGGGGGCTGCATCGTCCCCCAGCTCGCGGACAGCGCGATCGTGGAGAAGCTGAACCTGTCGGATAGGCGGCGCTAACTTTCGGCGGTCAGGCGCGTCGGTAGAGACGATGGCTTTCCCCGGCCGCACTTGCTCTCCGGATTGGTGCCGGCTCGTCTCGTGCGAGGTCGACGGCGAGCTAGACGACCTCGACGCGGTGCGCCTCAAGCGCCATCTGGCGCGCTGCCCGACGTGCGCGGCCTGGGCGGAGGAAGCCTCCGCGCTTGCGAGGCTTCTGCGTTCGACCGAGCCGGCCGAGCCGGATCGGATGCTCGCTCCGCAGGTGCTGCGACGGCGCCGGACGCGGGCCGCTCTCCTCACGACGAGCGCCGCATCGGTGGCGGCCGCGGTCGTCGCGGGGCTCGCGCTCCAGCTGCCGACGGGGACGGGTCCTTCGGGCCGCGGCCGGAGCCAGACGAGGCCGCTGGGCTCCGCCGCCTCGTGCCGCTGGTGCGGCGCGGCGCGCTTCGTGGAGCTTTCTGCCCCCACAGGGTCCGGTGACCGCCTGGCGCAGGCGCGGGTGCTTCTGAATCCGGTGCCGAACGCCTGACGTTCCGCCGCGACTCGATCAGAGCGGAGCCGGCTCGTGCGGATCGGCGGCGTCCGGCGCGGCCGCCGTCGCGGCGGCGGCCGTTGCGACCGGCGCCTCGTGCTGGTGCGGCCGCTCCGATTCGCGCAGCGCGCGCATCAGCATCTCGTGCTCGATGCAGTAGGTGCTGAGCGTCAGGGTCGCGCAGTCCCGGAATGCGCAGCTGTGCAGCATCGGCATCGAGCGGACGCTATCGCTCCGCGACCCGGATTGCCACTCTGGGTGGGGTGCGAGCCGACGGATGTGGGAAGGAATGTCCGCGTGCGCCGAATCGGGATCCTCGTCTGCCTGCTCGCGCTGGCCGCCGGAGGTTGCGGCGGAGGCGGGCGCCACGCCTCGACGAGCGGCCGGCTTCCACCCCGCCTGGCGGGCGCGTGGGCGCGAAGTGCCGACGAGGTCGCCGCTGCGGTGGCCGCGGGCCGGTCGTGCCGCGCCAGCCAGCTCGCGCAGTCGCTTCAAGCCGACGTGATCGAGCGGGAGGGGAGCGTTCCCACGCGTTACCGCCTCGTCCTGCTCCGGGCGGTCAACCATCTGGCGAGTGGCATCGCGTGCACGAGGACGACCGTCGTCACGACGGCGCCGTCGACGGAACCGACGGCCCCGGCCCAGGCGAGGCCGGCCGCGAAGCCGAAGCGCGCGGCGAAGCCGAAGCCGCAGCATCAGCCGCATCCGCACCCTGCGCACGCCAAGCCACCGAAGCCGAAGCCGGGGCACGGCCCGGGAGGGGGCCAGTGACGGAGCAGCTCGTCGCAGAGCGCTACGAGGTGCGCGGGCCGCTCGGGCACGGCGCGATGGCCGTGGTCGACCTCGCCGAAGACCTCGAGCTGGGGCGGCCCGTCGCGCTCAAGCGGCTCGCCGAGAATCTCGCACGCGCCGACGACATCCGCCGCCGCTTCCTGCGGGAGGCCCAGCTCGCGGCCCGGCTCTCGCACCCGAACGTCGTCCGCGTCTACGACGTCGGCGAGGACGAGGGGCGCCCCTTCATCGCGATGGAGTACGTCGAGGGGGAGACGCTCGCGGAGCTGGTCGCGCGCCGCGGGCGGCTGCCGGCGGTGGAGGCGGCGGCGCTCGGAGCGCAGGCCTGCGCCGGCCTCGCCGCCGCCCACGCGGCCGGGCTCGTCCATCGCGACGTGAAGCCGCAGAACCTGCTCCTCTGCAGCGACGGGACGCTCAAGCTCGGCGACTTCGGAATCGCCTTCGGCGAGAACGACGGCACGCAGCTGACACAGGCGGGCACCGTGCTGGGTACCGCCGCGTACGTCGCGCCGGAGCAGGCGCGCGGGGAGCGCGTCACCGCGGCCGCCGACATCTACGGCATCGGCGCCGTCCTCTACGAGCTGCTGACCGCGGAGCCGCCGAGGCGCGCCGTCTCGTTCGCCGAGCTGGGCGAGGACGACGCGTTCCGACTGCCGGATCTCGCGAGTCGTGTCCCCGATGCGCCTCCCGAGCTCGTGGCCGCCGTCGCCCAGTGCCTGTCGATCCGTCCGGAGGAGCGGCCCTACTCGGCCGCGGCCCTCGCTCGCCGGCTCGCTCTCGTCGCCGGCGAAGCGCAGACGCTGGCCCTTCCGGACCCCAGCCGCCGTGCGACGGAGATCCTCGCACCGACGCTCGGCGGTTCCCGGCGCACCCGCTCACGCCGGGTGGCCGCCGGCGCTGCCCTCGTCGCGGCCGCTGCGGCGGGTCTCGCGACCGCACTCGTGCTCGCCGGCGGTGGTGGAGCACAGGCGTCGCAGAGCGGCTCGACGCCGCGCGTCGCTCCCGTGCCGACCACCGGCAACCTCGCGCAGCAGGCACACGACCTTGCGGCATGGTTACGCAGCAACGCCGGCGGAGGAAGCAGATGAAGGTCCATCGCAACTATCGAGACGGCCTGCGTCCTTGCATCGCTTGGTGCTCGCGACCCGGAAAGCGGGCAACGTTACCGGCCACATCACTAGGAACGCGCCCGCGGCGGACGGGATCGTCTGCCGCGGAGACGTCCGCAGCCGGCGCGTCGTCGAAGGCGACGTCGATCCGCTCGAACCCCTTGAAGCGTTGCGACTGCGCGTACGAGGCGTAGAGGGCGCGATCCGTGTCGGTCAGCTCGACGTCGTCCGTGAACGGCGTGAGCAGCGCCCGCGGCCAGAGGCGATGATGGAGGACGACGTTGACCTCGACGCCGATGACAGCCGCCAGCGCCTGCAGGTAGATGTAGCCGAGCAGGGCGAGGACGAGTGCGAACGAGCCGTAGAGCTCGCTCGCGTTGCTGAGCCGGTGCGCGAGGTAGATCGTGCCCTCCGCCTGCAGAACCTGCCAGGAGGCGGCGGCGATCAGCCCTCCGGTGAGGACGTCGCTCCACGACAGCTCACGCGCGGTCAGGAGCTGGAACGCACCGCCGAAGATCGCGACGTTGAGCGCGTACGAGAGCAGCTGTCCGGCGACGATGACGCCGGCGGAGATCGTTCGCCCGCCGATGGAGCCGACGGTGCTGACGAAGATCGTGAGCGCGGTGGTGGCGATGATCCCCCCGCCGAGCAGGCCGAGCAGCGCCAGGCTGCGCAGCCGTGACGTGAGCGGGTTCGGCTGCACGTTGCGCGGAATCCCGTACATCTGGTTGAACGCCGCCTGCGCCGCCTGCATGATCCCGAGCCCGCCGTAGAGGCTCCCGACGATCCCGACCGCGAGGGCGGCGCCGTTTCCCCGGAAGGAGGAGACGTTCCGTTGCAGCTGCGGGCCGACGATCGGGAAGTTGCGCAGCGCGGAGTGCGCGATCTGGTGCTGCAGGCTCGGGTCGCCATGCAGGAGGTAGCCGACCGTGCTGAAGAACAGCAGCAGCAGCGGGAAGAGCGAGACGAAGCCGTAGTAGGTGATCAGCGCCGCCAGGTAGACGGCGCGGTCGTCGAAGACCTTGTAGCCGACCGCGATCGGGAGGCCGACCCACGAGTGGCGGCGCTGGAACGCGTCGAAACGGTCGACCAGCCTCACGGGCCGGCTATACCCCGACGCGCCGATGGCTACGTCTGCGCGCTCGCCGCGCCGGGGGGTCAGGGCGCAAGCCCGCCGCCTAGTGGCCCTTGAGTAATCGTTGGACGCGAAACCGGCAGGGTCCGGCTGTGGTGGTGTCGAATTGGGAGGCATCTC
>JAVKST010000002.1:0-53672 GCA_039583515.1 Gaiellaceae bacterium | reverse complement strand
AGGTCGGCCGGGCACTCGTGCCGGTGCTCGAGCACGCCGGCCACGAGGTGCGCGGCTTCGACCTCGGCGACGAGCCTGACCTCGACGGCTGCGACGCCGCCGTCGACTTCACGGCGCCGGAGGCGGCGCCGAAGAACATCCGCCGCGCCCTCGAGCACGGCGTCTCGTGCGTCGTCGGCACCACGGGTTGGGACCCGGCCGCCCTGGGTGCGTTCGCGGGGGAGCGCGGCCTGCGTCTCTTCGTCGCGCCGAACTTCTCGATCGGCGCCGTCTTGATGATGCGCTTCGCGCGGGAGGCGGCAGAGCACTTCCCGCGCGCCGAGATCGTCGAGCTGCACAACGAGGCGAAGAAGGACGCGCCCTCCGGCACCGCGACGGCGACCGCCGCGTTGATCGGCGGCGCCCCGCAGATCCACTCCGTACGCCTTCCCGGCCTCGTCGCCCACCAGGAGGTGATCTTCGGCGGAGAAGGGCAGCTCCTCACGATCCGCCACGACACGACCGGCCGCGAGTCGTTCGCGGACGGCGTCCTGCTCGCGCTGGAGAAGCTCGACGAGCTGCCTCCCGGCCTGACCGTCGGGTTGGAGGCGCTCCTCAGCTGAGCGCGTCGTGGATCGCGGCGACGCCGAGACCGTAGACGGCGTGGTACGAGAAGTCCTCCGCGAGCTGCGCGGGTGCGTAGCGCCGCCCCAGGACCTTGCGTGCCGCCTGCGCGGGAGCGGGCTCCTCCGTCTGGCCGCCTCCGCTTCCTCCGGTGCCCTTGAGCCGTGGCAGGAGCTCCTGCCACGCGGTCATCGCGCTGGTGCCGGCCGCGCCCGCCGCGAGCCCGACGAGGATTCGTCGCATGCCGATCCTGTCGCCTCGCCTGCGGCTCTGAAACATCGGCTGCGATAGTTCCCCTCATGCCGACGCAGGCGGCGGAGCTCGTCTTCGACGAGGCGACGAAGCGCTACCCGGACAGGGCCGACGCTGCGGTCGACCGACTCTCGCTGACCGTCCCCGCGGGGGAGATCTGCGTGCTCGTAGGCCCGTCGGGCGGCGGCAAGACGACTGCGCTCAAGCTCGTCAACCGGCTGATCCCGCTCACGAGCGGCGACATCCGCGTCGACGGCACCTCGGTCCTCGACCACGACCTCGTGGAGCTCCGCCGCTCGATCGGCTACGTGATCCAGCAGGTGGGCCTCTTCCCGCACATGACGGTCGAGGCGAACATCGCCACGGTGCCGCGCCTGCTCGGCTGGCCGCGGCAGCGGATCCGCGAGCGCGTCGGCGAGCTCCTCGACCTCGTCGGGCTGGACCCGCAGCAGGACCGACGCCGTTTTCCCGCGCAGCTCTCGGGCGGCCAGCGCCAGCGGGTCGGCCTCGCACGCGCGCTCGCCGCGAACCCGCCGCTGATGCTGATGGACGAGCCGTTCGGCGCGATCGACCCGATCGTCCGCGTACGGCTGCAGGACGAGTTCCTGCGCCTCCAGTCGGAGCTGCGCAAGACGGTCGTCTTCGTGACCCACGACATCGACGAGGCGATCAAGGTCGGCGACCGGATCGCGATCCTCCGAGACGGTGGGCGGCTCGCGCAGTACGACACGCCGCAGCGGATCCTCGAGCACCCCGCCGAAGAGTTCGTCGCCGAGTTCGTCGGGCGCGACCGAGCGCTGAAGGCGCTCGCGCTGCGCACGCTCGCCGACCTCGAGCTCGCCCCGGTGGAAGGCGACGGCCTGCCGCGCCTGCCGGGAACGACGACGCTACGGGACGCGCTCGCCCTCCTCGTCGCCGAGCACCGCGACGCGCTGCTCGTGACGGACGACCGCGGCGCGCCCCTCGGCGTCGCGACGCGCGAGGCGCTGCTCGGATGAGGGGGCTCCTGCTCGGCGGCGGGCCCGTCGTGATCCCGAGCTTCGGCCACGGGAGCGCGTGCGAGCGGCACAACGGCTGGCTGTGCACCGACTGGCTGGGCAACCACTGGGGCGACACGCTGCAGCCTGCGCTCGTGCAGCACGTCGAGCTGACGCTGGTCGCGGTCGGGATCGGCTTCGCGATCGCGTTCCTGCTCGCGCTCGCCGGCTTCCGCTTCCGGATCGCCGACGGGCCGCTCGGCGGGCTCACCGACTTCCTCTACACGATTCCGAGCATCGCGTTCTTCGAGCTCCTGATCCCGCTCACCGGGCTGACGGTGACCACGATCGAGATCCCGCTCGTCGCGTACACGCTGTTCGTCCTCTACCGGAACCTCGTCGCCGGCTTGCGCGGCGTGCCCGCGGACGCGCTCGAGGCGGCGCGGGGAATGGGGCTGACCCGCGTGCAGACCTTCCTCCGCGTCGAGCTCCCGCTCGCGACGCCCGCGATCCTCGCGGGGATCCGCATCGCGACCGTCTCGACGATCTCGATCGCGACGGTGGCCGCGTACCTGATCTCGTACGGGCTCGGCCAGCCGATCTTCGACGCCCTGAACCAGCCCGGCATCTTCAAGACGGAGCTCGTGGCCGGCGGTGGCCTCGCGATCCTGCTCGCGCTGACGGCGGACGCGCTGCTCGCGCTCCTGCAGCGTGCCCTCACGCCCTGGAGCGGCGGCCGGTGACCGCCGCCTCACTCTTCGTCGACGTCTTCCGCTTCATCCCGAACCACTCGGGGCTGCTCCTCGACAAGGCCGGCGAGACGGCAGAGCTCGCGTTCACGGCCCTCGGCATCGCGATCGCGCTCGCGCTGCCGCTCGGGCTCTGGCTCGGTCACCGGCACCGCGGCCTCTTCCTCGCGCTCGGCGTCTCGTCACTCGGCCGAGCCCTGCCGAGCATCGCGCTGATCGGGCTCTTCATCGCGATCCTCGGCATCGGCTTCTGGGGCGACGCGGCGGCGCTCGTGGTGCTCGGGATCCCGCCGATCCTCACCAACGCCTACTTCGCGGTCGGCGGTGCGGACCGGGACGCGGTCGAGGCGGCACGAGGGTTGGGGCTGACGGAGACGCAGATCCTGACGCGGGTCGAGCTGCCGCTCGGGCTCCCGCTCCTCCTCGCCGGATTGCGCATCGCCGCCGTGTTCGTGATCGCGACGGCGACCATCGCCGGCATCGCCGGCGGCGGCGGACTCGGCGCGATCATCGCGAACCAGGCGAGCTACGGGCTCGACGGCGTCCTCGCGGCGGCGGTCTGCGTCTCCGCGCTCGCGCTCCTCACCGCCGCGGCTCTCGCCCTCGCGCAGGCCGCTGCCTCGCGCAGGATGGCACCGACGGCATAGGGTCCCCCGTCGAGGCAACACGAGAGGAGGCCAGATGGTCCGGAAGCACACGCGCCGCGCCGCGAAGGCAGCGTTCGCGATCTCGCTCGGAGTCGCGCTTCTGCTCGGCTTGGCAGCCTGCGGCGGTGGCGGCGGCGGCGGAAGCGGGGGGAAGAAGCAGACGATCGTGATCGGCACGAAGAACTTCGCGGAGGAGTACATCCTCGGCCAGATCTACGGCCAGGCCCTGCAGGCGAAGGGCTTCGACGTCCAGTACAAGGGCAGCTTCGGCTCGTCGGAGCTCGCCAACACGGCGATCGACAGCGGGAAGATGAACTTCTATCCCGAGTACACGGGCGTGATCGTCCTCGACCTCGCGAAGAAGCAGTCCCCGAAGACGGCCGCCGCCACGTACACCGCAGCGAAGGCGTACGAGCAGAAGCACGGCCTGACGTTGCTGAACCCGACGCCGTTCTACAACAGCGACACCGTCACGGTGCTCACGTCGACGGCGCAGAAGAGCGGCCTGAAGACGATCGGCGACCTGAGCAAGCTGAAGTCGTTCTCCTATGCCGGCTTCCCCGAGTGCCAGGCCCGCATCACGTGCCTGCTCGGGCTCGAGAACATCTATGGCCTGAAGCAGGTGCACTTCGTGGCGCTCGGCTCGATCAGCGTCTACACACTGCTGGACAAGGGAACGGTGACCTCGGGCGACGGCTTCTCGACCGACCCGCAGCAGCTCGACCCGAAGTACACGGCGCTGACCGACACGAAGCACATCTTCGGCTTCCAGAACGTGGCGCCCGTCGTCTCCCAGAAGCTGCTCGGCGGCTCGAACGGGAAGCTGCTCGAGCAGACCTGCAACGCCGTCTCGAAGGACCTCACGTTGCAGGCGATGCGGGCCATGAACAAGGCCTACTACGTGGACAAGGCAACCGCGAAGCAGATCGCGCACGGGTTCCTCAAGGCAAACGGCTTCGTCAAGTCGTGAAAGTGGTGGTCCTCGGCGGAGGGTCGACCGGCGAGCACTTCGTCGGCGCCCTCCGCCGGCTCGACAGCGCCGCCGAGATCACGCTCGTCGAGCGCCGGCTCGTCGGCGGCGAGTGCTCGTACTACGCGTGCATGCCCACGAAGACGATGCTGCGGGCCGCCGAGCTGTCGTCGTCGCTCGAACGTGCGCCGGGCCTGGAGCCCGAGCGGCCGCAGCCGGACGGCGTGTGGTCGTGGCGGGACTGGGTGACGAGCGACTGGGACGACTCGGGGCAGCTGCACTACCTCGAGGAGTGGAGCTGCCGGCTCGTCCGTGGCGAGGGCAGCGTCGTGCGCCCCGGCGTCGTCGCGGTGGACGGCGAGGAGCTCCCGTACGACCGGCTCGTCGTCGCCACCGGCTCACGGCCGGCGATCCCGACCGTCGAAGGGCTGGACTCCGTCGACTACTGGACGAACCAGGACGCGACGCGCGCGCACGAGGTGCCGCCGCGTCTCGCGGTCATGGGCGGCGGCCCGGTCGGCGCCGAGCTTGCGCAGTTCTTCTCGCGCATGGGCTCGCAGGTGACGCTCTTCGAGCGCGGCGACCACCTGCTCGGCCGCGTCCACCGGGAGGCGGGCGAGCTGCTCGCGGACTGCTTCCGGGAGGAGGGCGTGGACGTGCGGCTCGAGGTCGGCGTCGAGCGCGTCGAGGCGGGCATCCGGCTCCACCTCTCCGACGGCGCCGAGGTCGTGTGCGACCGGTTGCTGGTCGCGACCGGCCGGCAGCCGAACGCCGAGGAGCTCGGCCTCGAGCAAGCCGGCGTCGAGATCTCGCGCCGCGGGGTCGAGGTCGACGAGCGCCTGCGGGCAGCCGAGAGCGTGTGGGCGATCGGCGACGTGAACGGCATCGCGCCGTTCACGCACGTCGGCAAGTACCAGGCGCGCGTCGCGGCGGCGGATCTCTGCGGCCGAGACGTCCGTGCCGACTACCGCGCCGTGCCGGCCGGCATCTTCACCGACCCGGAGGTCGGCACCGCCGGCCGCACCGAGGGCGACGACCTCGTGAGCGCGCGTGTCGGGCTCGACTCGGTGCCGCGGCTCGCGACCTACGAGAAGCCGGGCCGCCCGAGCTTCATCCGCGTCTTCGCCGACCCGCGGGAGCGCGTCCTCGCCGGCGCCGTCTGCGTCGGGCCGCAGGCGGCGGAGTGGCTCGGCCAGCTGACGCTCGCGATCCGGGCTGCCGTCCCGCTCGAGACGCTGCTGGACACGATCCAGCCGTACCCGACCTTCTCCGAGGGCGTCTTCCTCGCGCTGCGGGCGCTGGGCGATACGCTGGCGGCGTGATCGACCGCATCCAGGCTGCGGTCGAGGCGCTCGCCGCCGGCGACCCCGAGCCGTTCGCCTCGCTCTTCGCCGCCGACGCCGAATGGCGCGGCGTCTCGCGCGGCCACCTCTGGTGGCGGCAGACGCCGTCGTGACGCGGCCCCGCCGAGGCCCGTGCGGTCTTGCAGGGAACGGTCGACCGGCTCGGACGGCTCGATCTCGACGCCGCCTCCTTCACGGAGCTCGGAGGGGGTGTGATCGTCGGGACGGCGCGCTGGGCGGCTGCCGACGCCCCGCGGGAGCGGTGGGTCGTCCTCGGCACGAACGGTCACGAGATCACGGACATGGAGACCTCGCCCTCGCGCCGGAAGGCGCTCCGGTCGGCGGCCCGGCGTCGGAGCGCAGGGGCCGGCGGCCGCTCGTAGAATCCGTCGAGCATGCTGGGCCGGGTCATAACGGCGATGGTGACGCCGTTCCGCGCCGACGGGGCGGCCGACCTCGAGCGCTTCCGCGAGCTGGCGGAGTTCCTCGTCGACCACGGCTCGGACGGGGTGGTCGTCTGCGGCACGACCGGCGAGTCGCCGACCCTGCGCGACGAGGAGAAGCTCGAGCTCTTCGCCGCGGCCGTCGACGCCGTCGGGGAGCGAGCGACCGTCGTCGCGGGCACGGGCACGTACGACACGGCCCATTCGATCCACCTCACCCGAGAGGCGCAGGCGCTCGGCGTCGACGCGATCCTCGTCGTCACCCCGTACTACAACAAGCCGCCGCAGCGGGCGCTCGTCCGCCACTTCGAGGCGATCGCCGCTGCGACCGACCTGCCGGTGATGGCGTACAACGTGCCGTCGCGCGTCGTCGTCAAGATCGAGACCGCGACGCTCGCGCGGCTGGCCGAGATCGAGAACGTCGTCGCCGTGAAGCAGGCGCACGACGATCTCGACGAGGCGCGCTTCATCGCCCAGGAGACGCGGCTCGACCTCTACTCCGGCGACGATCCCGTCACGCTCGACTTTCTCGGCGTCGGCGGCGTCGGCGTCGTCTCCGTGACCGCACACCTGTGGGGGCCGCAGATCGCCGAGATGATCCGGCTCCACGGCGAGGGCGACGTCGACCGGGCGCGCGCGACGCACGAGGAGCTGCGGCCGTCCTACGAGCTGCTGAAGATCCAGACGAACCCGATCCCGATCAAGGCCGCCCTCAACCTGACCGGGCACGCCGTCGGCGGCCACCGCCTGCCGCTCGTCGAGGCCGACGAGGACGAGGTGGCCGCGATCCGCGGCTGCCTCGAGCGCTCCGGCCTGCTCGCAGCCGCCTCGGCCTAGACTCCTCGGGATGGGCATCTGCCGGATCGTCCCGCTCGGCGGCCTCGGCGAGGTGGGAAAGAACATGACCGTCTACGAGGCGGAGGGCTCGATCGTCGTCGTCGACGCCGGCCTCGCGTTCCCGCGCGACGAGCATCTCGGCGTCGACCTCGTCCTACCCGACTTCGCCTACCTCCGCGAGCGCGAGGAGCTGGTGCGCGCGGTCGTCCTCACGCACGGCCACGAGGATCACGTCGGCTCGCTGCCCTACCTGATGCGCGAGGTGCGGGTGCCGCTCGTGCTGGCGACGCGTCTCACGCTCGCGCTCGTGAAGTCGAAGCTCGACGAGCACGGCCTGCTGCGCGAGGCGGAGTTGCGCGAGCTGATGCCGGGCGACGATCCCATCCAGCTCGGGCCATTCCGCATCGAGCTCGTCCGGATGGCGCACTCGATCCCCGACGCGGCGGCGGTCGTGCTCGAGACGCCGGGAGGCCTGTGCGTCCACACGGGCGACTACAAGCTCGACCACACGCCGGTCGACGGGCAGCGCACGGACGTGGGGAAGCTCGCGGCGATCGGGAACCGCGGCGTCGACCTGCTGCTCGGCGACTCGACCAACGCGGAGCGGCCCGGCGTCACCGAGTCGGAGCGGGTCGTCGGCGAGGCGTTCCGCCAGATCATCCCGCGGCGGACCGGCCGGATCCTCGTCTCCTCGTTCGCGTCGAACGTCCACCGGATGCAGCAGGCCGCGGACGTCGCCCTCGACTGCGGGCGCAGGGTCGCCTTCGTCGGTCGCTCGATGCGCAAGAACGCGAACATCGCGCGCAACCTCGGCTACATGGACGTCCCGGAGGACGCGATCCTGCGCCCGCACGAGCTCGCCGAGCTGCCGCGCGACCAGCAGCTGATCCTCTGCACCGGCAGCCAGGGCGAGCCGATGTCCGCGCTGACGCGGATCGCGTACAACGACCATCCCGCCGTCTCGGTCGAGCGCGGCGACACGGTGATCATCTCCGCGAAGCCGATCCCGGGGAACGAGCTCCGCGTCCACGACGCGATCAACCGGCTCGCGAAGATGGGCGCGGAGGTCCTGCACGAGGACAACGCGCCGGTGCACGTCTCCGGCCACGGCAAGGCCGAGGAGCTGCGAACGATCATCGGCCTCGTCCGACCGAAGGCGGTGATGCCGATGCACGGCGAGTTCCGGATGCTCGCGGCGCACGCGCAGATCGCGCGCGAGGGCGGCGTGCCGGAGGACCGGATCGTCCTCGCCGAGAACGGAAGCGTCGTCGAGCTCGACTCGGAACGCGGGCCGCGCATCGTCGACCACGTCGAGGCGGGCCTCACCTTCGTCGACGGGCTGGGCGTGGGCGACGTCCACGACGTCGCTCTGCGCGACCGGCGCCGGCTGGCCGAGGACGGCGTGCTGATCGTCGTCGCGACCCTCGCCGGACAGGACGGCGCAGGCGCCCTCACCGCGCCGCCGGAGCTGATCGTCCGCGGCTTCGGCGAGGCGGCCGAGCCCCTGCTCGTGGAGCTGCGGGAGGAGGCCGATCGCGTCCTGCGCGAGCTGCTCGGCGACGGCGTCACGGAGATCAAGCTCCTCCAGGAGCACCTCCACGAGGCGCTCGGCGGCGTCGTCTACGACCGGACGCGCCGGCGGCCGATGGTGCTGCCCGTGCTCGTCGAGGTCTAGCTGCGCTCCTTCGGCGGAAGCGACGCCGCATAGCGCGCGCCGTGCTCGACCCACTCGGCGAGCGCAGTGTCGTCCGCGACGTCGCCCGCGTCCACGCGCAGCCAGCCGGCCGTCGACCGGCCGCGCATCGCCATCGGAGAGGCCGGCGTCGAGGCGACGAGCTGGTCCGACTCGGCCGGATCGACGCGCACGAGCAGTCCTCCCTGGCCGCTCGCCGCGACGGCCATGTTGCCGCCGACGAGGAAGGCGAGGCCGCCGAACATCTTCTTCTCGGCGAGCCCCGGCCGGTTGCCGAGCAGCGCCCGGATCCGAGCCGCCAGCTCCTCGTCGTACGCCATCAGTCGTCGTCCATCGGCTCGCCGTCGAGGTAGTCGAGCGTCTCGATCCGGCCGATCACGCCGAGGCCGCGCCAGTGGATCTTGCGCGAGCGCGGGAACCAGGACACGTCGTTCGCGTCGCGAGTGCCGTAGACGAGCATCGTCACGCCCTGCGGCCCGGCGCGGAAGGAGTGCGAGACCCGCGTGCCGGGCGGCCGGGCGACGACGTGGCCGGCGCGGAGAGGCGTCTCCTCGACGTCTCCGTCGCGCTGCCACAGCTCGAGCGTCGCGGTGCCGTCGAGGACGACGAAGACCTCCTCCTCGGCGGAGTGGCAGTGGGGGAGGGAGCCGCGGTGGCCCGCCGCGAGCTTCTCCCAGGCCAGGCCGGCGAGCTTCGTCGTCTCGTCCGGGGTGAAGTACGCAAAGGTCTGGTGGCGGTGGGACCGAAGCTCGACCTCGCCGGCGTTGAGGATGTTCGCCGGCCGCGGCGCCGGCTCGCCCACCGCGAGCGGCTCGACGGTCGCCTCTACGTCCCACGGATCGTCGTCGCGGCCCTCCACCCATGGCCAGCCGAGCCGGATCGCACGCGAGCGGGGAAGCCAGCCGAGCTCGGTCGGGTGCCGGGTCCCGAAGACGAGGAACTCCAGCCCCTCGTCGCCGGCGACGAAGGTGTGCTCCATCTCGTCCGGGCGGTGGATCACGCAGTCCAGCGGCCGGATCTCGTGCACCGCGCCGTCCTGCCAGGCGAGCCCCGATCCGGCGAGGACGAAGTAGAGCTCCTCCGAGGCGCCGTGCGAGTGGGGCGGTGTCGGCAGCTTCCCCGGCTCGACCCGGACACGGTTGACGTCGACGGCGCGCGTCCCGGCAGCGTCGCCGAGGCGCTGCCACGACGCGCCCATCTCACCCTTCGCGCTGCGGTGGAACTCGACCTCGTCCCAATGCGCGACGCCCATCCGCCGCGCATCCTCTCACGAACGCGGGTTGGTCTCGTGCGCGACCTCCGTGGCCACGCCCTCGTGCTTCTGCACGACCTCCCAGCCTTCGCCCCGCTCGACAACGCTCTCGAGCTCGGGGAACACGTGGCCGGTTGCGACGAAGTAGAGCCGCCCGTTCGCCCGGATGCGCTCGTAGTCCGCGATCCCGACCTCGAGCCGGGCGGTACAGGCCGCGTCACCGCACTCGCAGATCACGGTCATCGTTCCCTGCTCGGTTCCGAACGTGCTGTTGAGGCGCCGGATCTGCTCGTTCACCTGCCGGAACAGCGCCTCGTTCAGCCCGACGCGCCGCGCCTGCTCCTCGCTCACCGCTCGTTGCTCCGCGGGTCGAGCTCCATCGCCACCCCCGCCGCCGCGCCCGTCTTCTGGACGATGTCGTAGGCGCCGCGACCGTCCACGACGTCGCCGGAGGTCGGGTGCCCGGCCGCGACCACGAACCAGGTCGGGTCGCTGCGGACGCGCTCGTACTCCTCGCGAGGGAGCCCGATCGTCTCGCGGCAGCCGGTGTCCTCGCACTCGCAGAGGTACGGCACGTGCTCGAGCGGCGGCTGAAGCTCCCGTTCGGCCTGGCGGATGCGCTCGTTGGCTTCGCGAAAAGCCGCCTCGTCCGCCGCGTTGCGCTCCTCGGAGGTCGTCACCGCCCCTGGTGTTGCCCGCTGCAAACACGAGTACACCTCCGGATAGGCTCGGTCGGTGGCCGTCCGGCTCACCGTCGTCGGGTCGATCAACCTCGACCTCGTCGCGCGCGCGGAGCGCTTGCCGCGGCCGGGCGAGACCGTCGGCGGCGCCACCTTCACCCGCGTGCCGGGGGGGAAGGGCGCGAACCAGGCGGTCGCGGCGGCGCGGCTCGGCGCCTCGGTGCGGATGATCGGCTGCGTCGGGCGCGACGCCTATGCCGGCGAGGCGCTCTCCGGGCTGCGCGAGGCGCGCGTCGAGCTCTCGGTCAGCGAAGCCGAGGCACCGACGGGCGTCGCGCTGATCGCGCTCGACGCCGCCGGCGAGAACACGATCGTGGTCGCGCCCGGCGCCAACCTCGAGCTCGCACCCGAGGATCTGGCGCTGGAGGGGGCGGAGGCGGTCCTGGCCCAGCAGGAGATCCCGGCGGGGACCGTCAGGCGCGCGGCGGCGCTCGCGCCCCGCTTCTTCCTCAATGCAGCGCCGGCGCGCCCCGACCCGCCGCGGGCGGAGCTGACGATCGTCAACCGGCTCGAGCTCGAGGCGCTCGGCGAGCGGGGAGGGGCCGTCTGCGTGACGCTCGGTTCAGAGGGCGCCGTGCTGCTCGAGGACGGGGAGGAGGTCGCGCGCGCCGAGCCGCCGAGCGTCGACGCCGTCGACGGCACGGCCGCCGGCGACGCGTTCGCGGCGTGCCTCGTCGTGTCCCTGCTCGAGGGCAGGTCGCGGGAGGAGGCGCTGCGGCGCGCATGCGCCGCCGGCGCGCTCGCGGCGTCGCGGCCCGGGGCGCAGACGTCGCTGCCGAGCGCGCAGGAGGTGGACGCGCTCCTGTGAGCGTCCCGATCGTCATCGACTGCGACCCCGGCCACGACGACGCGATCGCCATCCTGCTCGCTCTCGCCTCGCCGGAGGTCGAGCTGGTCGGCGTCACGACCGTCGCGGGCAACCAGACGCTCGACAAGACAACGCGGAACGCGCTCGTGACGCTCGAGCTCGCGGGCCGCAGCGACATCCCCGTGGCGGCCGGGGCGGACGCGCCGCTCCGGCGGCCGCTCCGGACGGCGGCGCACGTCCACGGCGAGAGCGGGCTCGACGGCCCGGAGCTGCCCGAGCCGTCGGCGCGGCCGGTAGACGCGCACGCGGCCGACTTCCTGGCCGAGCTGATCGACACAGGGGTGGTGCTCGTCCCGACTGCGCCGCTGACGAACCTCGCGCTGATGCTCGACCGCCACCCCGACGTGCGCGACCGGCTCGAGCGGATCGTCTGGATGGGCGGCGCGATCGGCGAGGGCAACGTGACGCCTGCGGCCGAGTTCAACGCGTTGGTCGACCCCGAGGCGGCGGCGGCCGTGTTCGGCGGCGGGATCCCAGTCACGATGATCGGCCTCGACATCACGCACAGGGCGCTGTTCACACGCATGCACGCGGAGCAGGTGCGCGGGGCGGGCCGCGCGGGCCGCTTCGTCGCGGAGCTGTCCGACTTCTTCCAGGGCTTCCACGAACGCTCTTACGGCTTCGACGGCTCGCCGATCCACGACGCGATGGCGGTCGGGCACGTGATCGACCCGACGCTCGTCGAGACGCGTCACGTCAACGTCGTCGTCGAGACCGAGTCGGAGTTCTGCGACGGTCGCACCGTCGTCGACCTGCGCGGCGTGAGCGGCCGGGCGCCGAACGCGCACGTCGGGGTGGACGTCGACGCGGGGCGCTTCCTCGACCTGCTCGTCTCGCGGATCGCCTCGCTGCCGTGAGCGTCGTCTTCGCCTGCGTCGCCCCGCACGGGATGTCGGCCTCGACGGGCGCCTCCGCGCCGCGATGGAGGAGCTCGGACGCCGCTTCGCAGCCGCCCGACCCGAGGTCGCCTTCGCGGTCACGCCGCACAACGTCCACGTCGACCGGCACCTCGCGGTCGTCGTCGCCGGACGGGTGGGGGAGTGGGAGACCGACCGCCAGGCGGCCGAGGCGTTGCGCGCGTCCGGCCTTCCGATCGTCGGCGTCTCCTACGGCGGCAACGACCCCGCGACCGCCGAGATGCCGCTCGACTGGGGGAGCGAGATCCCGCTCACGTTCCTGCCGGCGCTAGAGGAAGCGGCAGCCTCGCGGCGAACCGGCGGGGTATGCCGCGCCGCAAGCGCAAGAGCACTCTGCGCCCCAAGCTCCCCAGCCGCGTCAAGAAGACGCGGACGAAGCGCGCGCGGTCGCACCACGAGCACCCCGAGCTCTGGGGCCTCGGCTCCCTCGCGCTCGGCATCTTCCTCGGCAGCGTCCTCTACCTTGGCTGGAACGGCGGCTACGTCGGCGGGTGGCTCGGCGACGGCCTCCACAAGCTCGTCGGCGACGCAACGTACACGCTGCCGGTCGCGCTCGCCGTGCTCGGCGCGCTCGCCGTGACGAGGAGCGCGCTCGTCGACGTACGACCCTTCCGCACCGGCCTCGGCGTGCTCGCGTTCGGCCTGATGATCACGCTCGGTCGTGATCAGGGCGGCTACCTCGGCCAGTTCCTCGGCGGCGCGGTCGGCGTCGCGATCGGAGCGACCGGCTCGCTGCTCTTCGGCATCCTGCTCCTGCTCGTCGGCTCGCTCCTCCTGTCGGGTGCCTCGCTCGGCGCGCTGCTGCGGCGCTCCGGCCGCGGTCTCCACCTCGCCGCACGCAAGGCGCACAGCAGCCGCCCTCTCCGCCAGCGGACGGAGCCGTGGCCGGAGCCCGAGCCCGTGCGCCCGCAGGCCGGCTTCCACACGCCGCCTCTCGACGGCGCAGCCGCGTTCCCGGACGTCTTGGGCGACGCGCACGCCGCTCCGGCGAGCCTCGCCGAGCCTCCGCCGCTCCTGACGGGCGAGCCGCCGCCGCTGCTGCAGGACCCGCCGACTCTCTTCGACGACGTCACGAGCGAGAACGTCGAGTACACGCTGCCGGACGCCGGCGTCCTCCGCGCCTCGCCCGAGCGCGGCGACTCGTCCGCCGAGCAGTCGGCGCGCGTCGCCGAGCTGCTCGTCCAGACGCTGGCGCATTTCGGCGTGGAGGCGACCGTCGTCGGCCAGATCTCGGGGCCGCGCGTCACGCGATACGAGCTGCAGCTCGCGCCGGGGACGAAGGTCGCGAAGGTCGCGGCGCTCAAGGACGACCTCTCGTACGCGCTCGCCACGACGGAGATCCGGATCCTCGCGCCGATCCCCGGCAAGCAGGCAGTCGGCGTCGAGCTGCCGAACCTCTCCCCGAACCTCGTCACGCTCGGCGACATCTTCGAGCCGCTCCCGTCGACGGCGACTCCGCTCGCCGTCTGGCTCGGCAAGGACATCTCCGGCGCGGCCGTCTGGACCGACCTCGCGCGGATGCCGCACCTGCTGATCGCCGGCACGACCGGCTCGGGCAAGTCCGGCTGCCTCAACGCGCTGCTCACCTCGATCCTCCTGCGCGCCACGCCCGACGAGGTGCGGATGATCCTGATCGACCCGAAGCGGATCGAGCTCAACCACTACGAGTCGATCCCTCATCTGCTGACGCCCGTGGTCTCGAGCCCGAAGGAAGCGAGCGCCGTCCTCGCCAACTGCGTCGCCGAGATGGAGCGCCGCTACGAACGGCTCTCGTCGGTGCGCGCGCGCAACATCAACGAGGCGAACCGCACCTTCCGGCAGCGCGGCGAGCCGACGCTCCCGTACGTCCTCGTCGTGATCGACGAGCTCGCCGACCTGATGATGATCGCGCCGCAGGCGGTCGAGGACGCCGTGATCCGGCTGGCGCAGAAGTCGCGCGCCGTCGGCGTCCACCTCGTCCTCGCGACGCAGCGGCCGTCGGTGGACGTGATCACCGGGATGATCAAGGCGAACGTCCCCTCCCGGATCGCGTTCGCCGTCTCGTCGCAGACCGACTCCCGCGTGATCCTCGACCAGGGCGGCGCGGAGTCGCTGCTCGGCCAGGGCGACATGCTCTTCAAGCCGCTCGGGACATCCCGCCTGCAGCGCGTCCAGGGCGCATACGTATCGGAGGAGGAGATCGCCCTCGTCGTCGAGCAGACGCGCCAGCGCGAGCAGGAGCTCGACGAGAGCTACCTCGAGCTGCCCGAGGTCTTCGCCTCCGACGCCGCAGACGGCGACGAGCGCGGCGAGTTCGACCCGGACGACGACCCGCTGCTCGACAAGGCGATCGAGATCGTCGTCCAGACGCAGACGGCGTCGGTCTCGCTCCTGCAGCGCCGCCTGCGCGTCGGCTACACGCGCGCCGGGCGGCTGATCGACATGCTCGAGCGGCGCGGGATCATCAGCGGCTACGAGGGCTCGAAGCCGCGGCGGGTACTGGTCGACGAGAGCCAGTACCAGACGTACGTCGCTGCCGACTAGCCCTCCCGAGGCTCCCGCCTCCAACCTTCGCCGGCGGCTGCCGTCCTACTTTGGGACCGGCAAACAGTGGAGTAGCATCGGGCCGGGATCGATCGTCTCGGGGGAAAACGAAGGAGGGCGAATTCAGTGAGGAAGAAGAGTCTCGCGGTGATCGTCGCGCTGGGGGCGGTCGCCGCCCTTGTCGTCACTGCCGGTACCGGCAGCGCCGCGCACGCGGGAACCACCAAGGTCGCGCTCGTGACCGACATCGGCGGCCTCAACGACAAGGGTTTCAACCACCTGGCATATCTCGGCATCACACACGCGCAGAAGACGCTCCACGTCAGCGGCCGCACCTTCATCACCACCACGTCGGAGCAGCGGGCCGGCAACCTCGAGGCCGCCGCGAAGGACGGCTACGGGCTCGTCGTCGCCACCGGCTTCAACTTCATCGGCGACCTCCCGAACGTGGCGCAGGCCTTCCCGTCGACGAAGTTCGTCGGCGTGGACATCCCCGCCGCGGCCGTGACCCCGAGCCAGCCCAACTACCACGGCCTCGTCTTCAAGGAGCAGGAGGCCGGCTATCTCGTCGGCTACATCGCCGGCCTGATGATCCAGCGCCACCCGCACAAGGGCAAGCAGGTCGTCAGCGGCGTGGGCGCCAACCCGGTGCCGGCGATCGTGCACTACCTCGCGGGCTTCAAGGCCGGCGCGAAGAAGGCCGACCGGCACGTGAGGGTGATTCTCACCTACGCGAACGACCCGACCTTCAACGACCAGACGAAGTGCAAGGTCACGACGCAGAACCAGATCTCCCAGGGCTCCGGCATCGTGTTCGAAGCGGCCGGCGGCTGTGGTCTAGGCGGCCTCGACGCCGCCAAGCACGCGGGGATCTGGGGCATCGGCGTCGACGCGAACCAGGGCTATCTCGGCTCCTACATGCTGACCTCGGCGCTGAAGAAGGTCGACATCGCCGTCTACGACGCGATCAAGGGCTTCCAGAAGAGCCCGAGCAGCGTCAAGGGCAACAGCGACACCGTCTTCAACGTCAAGAACGGCGGCGTCGGCTACGCGCCGCTGAGCAAGAAGGTGTCCAAGGCCGACCGTGCGTACATCACGGCGAAGGTCAACGCGATCGCGAAGCTGATCGCGAAGGGCAAGCTCGTTCCCCCGACGAAGTTCTAGGCGGTCCGGCTCGTGGGGCGGTGCTGGCGCCGCCCCACGACCCACCCACCGATGGCAGACGCGACACCCGTCCTCGAGCTGCGCGGCATCACCAAGCGGTTCCCCGGCGTGCTCGCCAACGACGCCGTCGACTTCGATCTCCGCCGCGGCGAGATCCACGCGCTCCTGGGCGAGAACGGGGCGGGCAAGTCGACGCTGATGAACATCCTCTACGGGCTGTACCGGGCCGACGCCGGCGACGTCCTGCTCGCGGGCCGGCGCGTCTCCTTCTCGTCCGCGAAGGACGCCATCAGGGCCGGGATCGGGATGGTGCACCAGCACTTCATGCTGATCCCGGTGATGACGGTGGCGGAGAACGTCGTGCTCGGCAACGAGCCGGTCGTCAGCGGCGTCTTCCTCGACGAGCGCAACGCGGCTGCACGCGTGCGCGAGCTGTCCGAGCGCTTCGCTCTCGCCGTCGAGCCCGTGGCGCGGATCGACAAGATCAGCGTGGGCCAGCAGCAGCGGGTGGAGATCCTGAAGGCGCTGTACCGGCGCGCCGACATCCTCATCCTCGACGAGCCCACGGCTGTCCTCACGCCGCAGGAGGCGTCGGATCTCTTCGCGATTCTGCGCACCCTCGTCGGGGACGGCATGTCGATCGTGTTCATCAGCCACAAGCTGAACGAGGTGCTCGAGATCGCCGACCGGATCACCGTGCTGAGGCGCGGCAGGGCGATCGAGACGGTCCCGGCCGCGGGTGCGACGCCCGCGTCCCTCGCCCGTGGAATGGTCGGGCGCGAGGTCCTGCTCCGGGTGGAGAAGCGCCCGGCGACGCCCGGCGACACGCTCCTCGCGGTCGAGGACCTGCACGTGCGCGACGACCGCGATCTCGAGACGGTACGCGGGCTGTCGCTGCAGGTCCGCGCGGGGGAGATCGTCGGCCTCGCCGGAATCGACGGCAACGGCCAGACCGAGCTCGTCGAGGCGATCGTCGGGCTGCGCCGCCCCACCGACGGCCGCGTCGGCGTCGCGGGCGACGACGTAACGGGTGCGAGGCCGAAGCACCTGATCGACGTCGGCGTCGGACACATTCCCCAGGACCGCCACCGGCGCGGGCTCGTGCTCGACTTCAGCGTGGCGGAGAACCTCTCGCTCCACGACTACCGCAAAGCGCCGGAGTCGCGCTTCGGCTGGCTGTGGCCTCACCGCATCGTCGCCCGCGCGCGCACGCTGATCCGTGAGTACGACATCCGCGGCGGCGGCCCGTCGACGGCCGCGGGGTCGCTCTCGGGCGGGAACCAGCAGAAGGTCGTGATCGCACGCGAGATCGCCGCCGAGCCGCAGGTGCTCGTCGCGGCGCAGCCGACGCGGGGGCTCGACGTCGGCGCGATCGAGTACGTCCACCGCCGGCTCGTCGAGCAGCGAGACGCGGGCGCGGGCGTGCTGCTCGTCTCGCTCGAGCTGGAAGAGATCCGTTCGCTCTCCGACCGCATCCTCGTCGTCTACGAGGGCCGGATCGTCGGGGAGTACCCGCCGGAGACGAGCGAGGAGGAGCTCGGCCTCGCGATGACCGGCGGCGGCCGGCGGACCGAGCAGGTCCCGGCGTGAGCGATCAGCCGCCGCCCCCCGTGGCGGTGCCCGACGAACGGCTCCCGTTTGCGGAGCGATACGCACTGTGGCAGCGCGGGGGCGGCATCGCCACGCCGCTCGCGACCGCGGTCGTCGCCTTCGCCATGGGCGGCCTCGTCGTGCTGGCGACCGGCCACAACCCGCTGCAGACGTACCGCGGGATCTTCGACGGCTCCGGACTGAACTGGCTGTTCCCCTGGGTGACCGGCGCTGCACGGCAGACGGCCGCCTTCAACCTCCAGGAGACCGGCTTGCTGATGATCCCGCTGATCCTGACGGGTCTGGCCGTCGCCTTCGCGTTCCGCTGCGGGCTCTTCAACATCGGCGGACAGGGCCAGTACATCGTCGGGATCGTCACCGGCACGCAGATCGGCGTCTGGCTCGCGTCGCTGCCGGGGCCGCTGCACATCGTCATCGCGGTCACGGCCGCGACGCTCGCCGGCGCGGTGTGGGGAGGCATCGCCGGCTTCCTCCGGGCCACGGTCGGCGCCCACGAGGTGATCTCGACGATCATGCTCAACTGGATCGCGATCTGGGTCGGGAGCTACCTGATCGGCTTCGGCGGCCCCTTCCAGGATCACAGCCAGCCCGGAGTCCCCGTGTCGCGCCCGATCGCGATGAACGCCCACCTGCCGGTGTTCTGGGGGAACCCGTTGCTCCAGGGTCTCGACATCGGCTTCTTCGTCGCGCTCGGGATGCTCGTCCTCTACTGGCTCGTCCTCCGCAGGACGACGCTCGGTTTCGAGGTCCGCGCCGTCGGCTTCAGCCCGGACGCGGCCGCCAACTCGGGGATCAAGGTCGCCCGCAGCTACTTCCTCGCGATGGCGATCTCCGGAGGCTTCGCCGGCCTGGCGGGCGCGCTCGACATCCTGGGCTGGCAGTTCAGACTCGACGTCACGACGATCCAGATCGCGTCGCAGATCGCCTTCACCGGGATCGCCGTCGCCCTGCTCGGGAGGACGACCGCGATCGGGACCTTCCTCGCGGGCGTCCTCTTCGCCGGGCTCGTGAACGGCACCTCGACCGCGAACCTGGACCCGAGCGTCTTCCCGCCGCAGCTGGCGGGGAACCTCACGACCATCATCCAGGGCCTCGTCGTGCTCTTCGTCGGAGCCGACGTGCTCATCCTCTACGTCTGGAACCTGCGCCGGAAGGCGAGAGTCCGCCGCGCAGCTCCGCCGGCGGCTGCCGCGGTGGCCGAATGAGCGCCGTCGCCGCCCGGGTCGAGGAGGCACGCGACCCGCGGCTCCTCGGCCTGCTCGGCATCGGGCTCGGCCTGGTCGCGCTCTGGCTCGTTCTTCCGCCCGAGACGGTCCGGGTGGTCCCGGTTCCGGTGGTGCTCGGCGCGGCCGGCGTCGTCTGCGGTGCGCTGACGATCTCCGGCGGCCGCCGACGCCTCGGCTGGGGCGCCGTCTTCTCCGGGGCGTCCGGCATCCTCGGCGCGTTCCTGATCACGCGCGCCAGCGTCCCGCACCTCGACGCCGTGCTCACGTGGTCGACCGTCTTCGGCGCGATGCTCGTCTTCGCGACCCCGCTCACGTACGCGGCTCTCGGCGGCATGTTCTCCGAGCGCAGCGGCGTCGTCAACATCGGGCTCGAGGGGATGATGCTGATCGGCGCGTTCTTCGGGGCGTACGGCGCGGACAAGACCGGGTCCTGGGTGCTCGGCATCCTGATCGGCATCGCGTCGGGCTGCGCGCTGGGCCTCGTCCACGCCGTGTTCGCAATCCACCTCCGCGCCAACCAGATCGTCGGCGGCACCGCGATCAACTTCCTCGCGCTGGGGATCACCGGCTACCTCTACAACGACATCTACGGCAACAACGGCACGCCCAACGACCTGCCGGCGATCCCGAACGTCCATCTCGCGTTCCTCTCGTCGATCCCGCCGCACGGCCTCGGCAGCTTCCTCGAGAGCATCTTCGGCGACCTCAACCTGATGATCTGGCTGAGCTACGTCGTCCTCGTCCTCTCGTGGCTCGTCCTCTTCCGGACTGCGCTCGGCCTCCGCATCCGCTCCGTCGGGGAGCACCCGCGCGCCGCCGACACCGTCGGCATCTCGGTCTACGGGATCCGCTACGCCTCCGTCGTCACGTCGGGCGGGCTCGCCGCGATGGGCGGGGTCTTCCTGTCGCTGGGCTTCGTGAACTCGTTCACCGAGGACATGACGGCGGGCCGCGGCTTCATCGCGCTCGCTGCGTTGATCTTCGGGAGGTGGCGCCCGTTCGGCGCGTTCGGCGCGACCCTCCTCTTCGGCTTCGCCAGCGCGCTCGCGCCGCAGTTCCAGAACGTCCAGTCGTGGCAGACGTACGGCACCCTGTTCGAGGCGCTGCCATATGTCCTGACCCTTGTCGCCGTCGCCGGTCTGATCGGGCGCTCGATCCCCCCCGCCGCGGACGGCCGCCCGTACGCGAAGCAGTAGGAGAGCGGGGGCGTGACGACCACGCGCCGTCCCGCCGTCCTGACGACGCCTACAATTCCGGTCGAGTTGGCCGCCCGGAACCCGTCCATGCCGCAGCCGCGCCGCGCCAACCACCGCGCCTCGGTCGCCGTCCTGCTCGGGGTGGTCGCGGTCGCGGTGATCCCGGTCGGGATCGAGCTGACGCGGCGCGTCGCGGGCGTGGCGCTGATCGAGGCGGCGTGGGGAATCCCCGTCTCGATCGGAGCGGGGATCGCTGCGCTCCTCTTCGTGCGCGGCGCGCGCGGCGCGTTGGTCCGCACGCTCGAGCGCTCGGGCGGCGCGAGCAGGATCCGGCTCGGGCGGATCCTCGCGACCGCCGGGATCTGCATCGGCCTCGCCGCCACGATCTCGGTCGTGGTCTACGAGGTCCTCCTCCGGCTGGAGCACTGAGGCGTGTTCGAGATCGGCAACAGCCTGCGTGCCGCGCGCGAGCGGCAGGGACTGTCCTACGGCGAGATCGAGCACGCGACGAAGATCCGGTCGAAGTACATCCGCGCCCTCGAGGACGAGGAGTTCACGATCCTGCCGAGCGACGCGTACATCCGCGGCTTCCTCCGCAGCTACGCCGACTACCTCGGGCTCGACGGGGAGATCTACGTCGACGAGTACGCCTCGCGGTTCATCACCAGCTGGCGGGACGACCTGCCGCCGCCGCCGCGTGCTCGGCGCAGGCGCTCGGGCGAACGGACGGTCGAGCGGCGTGTGGTCCTGCTCGCGCTGACCGGGATCGCCGTGCTCGCGGCGCTCGTCGTCGCCGCCTGGCGCTACGGAGGGCCTTCGAAGGCGCCCGGCCTCGGCGCGTCGACGCCGCGCAACACCGCGCCGCCGCCGGAGCTCACGCTGCGCGGCGTCGGTGCAGGAACCTACGTCGAGGTGCGCCGCGGCGGGCGCTCCGGACGCGTCGTCCTGCAGGCGACCGTGCCGCGCGGCGGCGTCCAGCGGCTGCCGGGACGGTCGTTCTACCTCTTCGTCCGCCGACCGCGTGACCTGCGGGCGACGCTCGGCGGACGGCCCGTCTCGCTCACCGGGCGCAAGAACCTCCGCCTGGTCGTCACCCTCCGGGGCCTGACGCGTCTCTCGGGGTGACCGCTCGGCCACGCGCGGTGATCGTCGTCACCGGCAGCGAGCTCGTGCGCGGCGAGCGAGCCGACCGCAACGGCCCCTTCCTCGCGGCGGAGGCGCTCCGGAACGGGTTCGAGCCCGCGCGGATCACGATCGTCGGCGACGCCGCCGCGGGGCTCGAGCACGTGCTGCGCGAGGCGCTGGCGGCCGATGCCTGCCTCGTCTCCGGCGGCCTCGGGCCGACGCACGACGACCGCACGGTCGAGCTGCTCGCGCGTGCCGCCGGAGTCGAGCTCGTGCTCGACGAGGAGCTGGAGCGGGAGATCGGCGCGGTCTCGCGGGCGGCGGCGCAGCGACTGGGGCGGCCGTACGCGGACTTCGAGGCGGGCGTGCGCAAGCAGGCGACCCGGCCGGTCTCGGCCGTCCCCGTCGGCCTCGCCGGGACGGCTCCGGCACTCGTCCTGCGCGCGCCTGGCGGCTGCGTCGCCGTCGTCCTCCCGGGACCGCCCTCGGAGCTGCAGCGGCTCTGGCCCGCGGCGCTCGCGAGCGAACCGGTGCGCGAGCTCCTCGCGCGGGCGCAGCCCCCGGGCCGGCGGGTTCTGCGTCTCTTCGGCGTCAGCGAGTCGGCGGTCGCGCGAGCTCTCGCCGAGGCCGGAGGCGACGGGGACGGCGTCGAGGCGACGATCTGCGCGCGCGACTTCGAGATCCACGTCGATCTCCTCGTGGAGCGGGAAGCGGAAGCGCGAGCAGACGCGCTCGAGGCGGCGCTGCTGGAGCGGCTCGGAGGCTCCGTCTTCGGGCGGGACGAGCGTCCGGTCGAGGAGCTCGTCCTCACGCTCTGCCGGGCGCGCGACTGGACGCTCGCGACCGCGGAGTCCTGTACCGGCGGCCTCGTCGCCGCACGGCTGACCGCCGTCCCGGGCGCGAGCGACGTCTTCGTCGGCGGCGTCGTCGCGTACGCGAACGAGCTCAAGCTGCGCGAGCTCGCCGTCCCGGCACAGCTGATCGAGCGCCACGGGGCGGTTTCGGCCGAGGTCGCGGCGGCGCTGGCGGAGGGCGCGCGCCGCCGGCTCCGCACCGACGTCGCGGTTGCCGTCACCGGAATCGCCGGCCCCGGCGGTGGAGGCGACGAGAAGCCGGTGGGGCGCGTCCACATCCACGCCTCCGGGCCGGAGGGCGGTCTGGCCCGAATGCTGGACCTGCCCGGCGAGCGGGAGCAGGTGCGCACCCGCGCTGCGGTCTCGGCGCTCCACCTGCTGCGTGCGCTTCTGCTGCAGAGTCGCGACGAACGCGTGTGAGCACGGCCGCTAGCGTGGCCGGGGATGAACGGCTGCGGCTCTTCCTCGCCTTGCGCCTTCCCGACGACGCGCTGGAGGCGATCGAGCGCTGGCAGCGCGCCGAGCTGCGTGGCCCTCGCGTCGTACCCCGCGAGCAGCTGCACGTCACGCTCGCCTTTCTCGGCAGCCGGCCCGCCCAGGAGCTCGAGGGGATCGTGGACGCGCTGCGGAAGGCCGCGGCCGGGGCGGCCGAGATCCGGCTCGTCCCGCAGCGATACCGCGAGACCCGGAGCGTCGGGATGGTCGTGCTCGAAGACGGGGGCGGAGCGGCAACGGCCCTCGCCGACGACGTGCAGCAGCGGCTCGAGGAGATCGGCGTCTACCGGCGCGAGCAGCGTCCCTGGCTGCCGCACGTCACGGTGGCCCGCTTCCGCGACCGTCCGCGTCTGCTGCCGGAGCCGCCGCCGGCACGAACGTTCGTTCCGTCCGACGCGGCTGCTTATCTCTCACGGCAGCGCCCGGGCGGGGTGGAGTATCACGTCCTCGAGTCGGTCGCACTCGGAGCGAGAGTAGGAGGCGAATAGGTGGACAGGCAGGAAGCACTCGACGTCGCGCTCGGCCAGATCGAGCGCCAGTTCGGCAAGGGCTCGGTGATGAAGATGAGCGACCGGGCGGCCGTGTCCATCGGCGCCGTCTCCACGGGGTCGCTCGCGCTCGACCTCGCCCTCGGCATCGGCGGGCTGCCGCGCGGCCGCATCGTCGAGATCTTCGGCCCCGAGTCGTCGGGCAAGACGACACTCGTCTACCACGTGATCGCGGAGGCGCAGCGCCGCGGCGGCATCTGCGCCTTCATCGACGCCGAGCACGCGATGGATCCGGCGTACGCGAAGCGGATCGGCGTCGACATCGACAATCTCCTCGTCTCGCAGCCCGACACCGGCGAGCAGGCGCTCGAGATCGCCGAGCTCCTGATCCGCTCCGGCGCGCTCGACATCGTCGCCGTCGACTCGGTGGCGGCCCTGACGCCGAAGGCCGAGATCGAGGGCGAGATGGGCGACAGCCACGTCGGATTGCAGGCGCGGCTGATGAGCCAGGCGCTGCGCAAGCTCGCCGGCACGCTCAACCGCACCGACACGATCGCGATCTTCACCAACCAGCTGCGCGAGAAGATCGGCGTCATGTTCGGCAACCCCGAGACGACGCCGGGCGGCCGCGCGCTGAAGTTCTACTCGTCGGTGCGCCTCGACATCCGGCGCATCGAGACGCTGAAGGAGGGCGTCGAGGCGTTCGGCAACCGCGTCCGCGTCAAGGTCGTGAAGAACAAGGTCGCGCCGCCGTTCAAGCAGGCGGAGTTCGACATCATCTACGGCTCCGGGATCTCCTGGGAGGGCACCGTGCTCGACGCTGCGCTCGAGCGGAAGCTCGTCGCGAAGTCGGGCTCGTATTTCAGCTTCGGCGACGAGCGGCTCGGCCAGGGGCGCCAGAACGCGACGGCGTTCCTTCGCGAGCACCCCGACGTGACGCAGCAGGTTCTGCAGCAGATCCAGGTCGAGCTCGGCCCCGAACAGGTCGTATCCGCACGGCTGCTGCCGGTGGTCGAGGAGCCGTCGCCGAACGGCAAGGCGGCGAAGGCGGTGGAGGCGCTCGCGGCGGCCGAAGCCGAGGCGTGACCCGGACCGTCACCGCGCTGCGCGAGCGGCCGCGCGGACGCGTGGACGTCGAGCTCGACGGCGAGAACTGGCGCACGCTGCCCGTGGAAGCGGTCGTGCGCTCGAGTCTCACGGTGGGCGGCCGACTCGACCGCCAGACCGCCAGGGCGCTCGCCCGGGAACTGCGGCGTTCCCGCGCGCTCTCGCGGGCGCTGCGCGTGCTCGCTGCGAGCGACCGCTCGCGCGGGGACCTGGAGGGCCGCCTCGCACGGGCCGGCCTTCCCTCCGGAGCACGCGAAGAGGTGCTCGAGGGGCTCGAGCGCAGCGGCCTCGTCGACGACGCCCGCCTGGCCGCCGCGAGAGCCGCGGTCCTCGCCCGGCGCGGCTACGGCAACGCGGCGATCCGGGCCGACCTCGAACGGCGGCTCGTGCCGCCGGAGGCGATCGCTTCCGCGCTCGCCGGGCTCGATACCGAGGCCGACCGCGCTCGGGCTCTGCTCGATCGTGTGCAGGACAAGAAGGGCGCCCTCCGCCGGCTCGCCGGGCGCGGCTTCGACCGCGACGTTCTCGCGGAGTTGCTCCTGTTTGCGCAGGAGGCATGAGGGCGTTAGGATCGGCGCACGCTTCATCCGACGTTTTGCCTGCAAACGCAGATTTACCGAAACCTGAGCCGAAATGACGACGACCCATAGCTCCACACCCCGGAGGCCACGCAGGAGGTAGCGCGGCGGCTTCGGGCGGGCCTCGCCTGCCGGAGGACGGATTCTCGGAAGCTGCCGGGCCGGTTCGGCGCCGGTTGGAGCGGGCCGCCACGGGCGGTTCCAGCAGCGAGCGAGGAGCCGGCAGTGCAGATCGGAATCGGGATCGCCATCGGAATCGCCGCCGGCGTTGCGTTCACGCTGCTCGCGGTGTCGATGTTCGGTACGACGGGTCTGCGGAAGGCGCGCAGCATCCGCGAGCAGCTCCTCGACGACGCGCGCCGCGAAGCCGACGCGGTGCGCCGCGAGGCGCAGGTCGAGGCGCGCGAGCAGGCCGTGCAACTGCGGACCCAGATCGACGCGGAGGTCGCCAACCGGCGGGCGCAGGTGCTGAAGATCGAAGAGCGGGTCCTCGCGAAGGAGAGCGAGGTCGAGCAGAAGCTCGTCGACATCGCCCGCCGCGACCAGGGCCTCGCGGACCGCGAGACGCACCTGCGAGAGCTCCAGGATGCGCTGAAGCAGGCGAACCACGCCCAACTCGCCGAGCTCGAGCGGATCGCCGCGATGACGCAGGCCGAGGCGCGCGCGTTCGTGCTGGAGCGCGGGGAGGAGCAGGCGCGGCACGAGCTCGCGCGGCGGGTCCGGATGCTCGAGGACGAGGCGCGGACGGAATCTCGTCGCCGCGCCCGCAACCTGATCGCCGACGCGTTGCAGCGCGTCGCCGCCACCCATACGGCCGAGACGACGGTGACGGTGGTCGAGCTTCCCTCGGACGACATGAAGGGCCGGATCATCGGCCGGGAGGGCCGCAACATCCGCGCGCTCGAGCACCTCACCGGGGTCGACTTCATCGTGGACGACACGCCGCACGCAGTCGTCCTCTCGTCGTTCGACGGCCTTCGGCGCGAGATCGCGCGCCTCACGCTGACGAAGCTGATCGAGGACGGCCGGATCCACCCGGCGCGGATCGAGGAGACGTACTACGAATCGAAGGCGGACGTGGAGGAGCTCGTGCGGCAGGCGGGCGAGCAGGCGGTATTCGAGGCGAACTGCGGCCCGTTCCACGAGGAGCTCGTGGACACCCTCGGAAGGCTTCGCTACCGCATGAGCTACGGCCAGAACGTCCTCAAGCACACGCTCGAGGTCGTCCACCTCGCCGGAATCATGGCGACGGAGCTCGGCGCGAGCGTCCAGACGGCGAAGCGCGCGGCGATGCTGCACGACGTCGGGAAGGCGATGACGCACGAGGTCGAGGGCTCGCATGCGCTGATCTCCGCGCAGCTCGCGCGACGCTACGGCGAGTCGCAGGGGGTCGTGCACGCGATCGAGGCGCACCACTACGAGGAGCAGCCGCAGACCGTCGAGGCGGTGCTCGTGATCGCGGCGGACGCCATTTCCGCGAGCCGCCCGGGAGCGCGCGGCGAGAGCCTCGAGCAGTACATCAAGCGGCTCGAGGCGCTCGAGGAGCTCGCCGCCGCGAAGCGCGGCGTGGAGAAGGTGTACGCCCTCCAGGCGGGGCGCGAGATCCGCGTCATCGTCTCGCCCGGGGACGTCGACGACGACGAGGCCGCGCTCCTCGCACACGAGATCGCGCGCGACATCGAGGATCGCCTCGAGTACCCGGGGCAGGTGAAGGTGACGGTGATCCGCGAGTCGCGGGCCGTCGACGTCGCCCGCAACCACGGCGGCGGCCAGACGGCGCAGCCGGCCGAGGCGGAGGAAGCACCCGAGAACTCGCCGATCCAGGCTGCCTGAGCGGCCCGGCTACCCTTCGCGCGTGCGCAGCTACCACGTGACGACGTTCGGCTGCCAGATGAACGCGCACGACTCCGAGCGGATCAAGGGCCTGCTGGAGGAGCTCGGGCTCAACGAGGCGCCGTCGCAGGAGGAGGCCGACGTGATCGTCCTCAACACCTGCACCATCCGGGAGAAGCCCGACACGCGCTTCGCCGCTCACATGGGCGACGCCGCGAAGCTGAAGCGAGAGCGTCCCGGGACGGTGATCGCGGTCGGCGGCTGCTATGCCGAGGCGCAGCGGGAGCGGCTGTTCGCTCTCTATCCCGCCGTCGACGTCGCCTTCGGACCCGGCACGATCGGCCACCTCGGCGAATGGCTCGGTGCCGGCGGCGCCGGCGCAGCGCGCGGCAGCTTCGGCACCGGCGACGAGCGGACGTTCGCGGCCGGGCTGCCGATGCGCCGAGAGCGGCGCTTCCAGGCCTGGGTGCAGGTGTCGATGGGCTGCAACTCGGTCTGCTCGTACTGCATCGTCCCCGCGGTGCGCGGCCGCGAGACCTCCCGCCGCCCGGGCGAGATCCTCGCCGAGGTGCAGCGGCTGGCAGAGGAGGGCGTGCGCGAGGTGACGCTGCTCGGACAGAACGTCAACTCGTACGGCCGCGACGTCGGCGCGACCTTCGCGGAGCTGCTCCGGGCCGTCGACGGCGTCGACGGGATCGACCGGATCCGCTTCACCAGCCCGCATCCCAAGGACTTCCGCCGCGACGTGATCGCTGCCATGGCCGAGTGCGAGGCGGTCTGCGAGCACGCGCACCTGCCGCTCCAGTCCGGCTCGACCCGTGTGCTCAAGGCGATGCGCCGCACCTACTCCCGCGAGCGCTACCTGCAGCTCGTCGACGACCTTCGCGGCGGGATCCCCGACCTCGCGCTGACGACCGACATCATCGTCGGCTTTCCGGGAGAGACGGACGACGACTTCCGCGAGACGCTCGAGGTCGTCGAAGAGGTCTGCTTCGACGGCGCGTTCACCTTCGTCTACTCGCCTCGGGCCGGAACCGAGGCCGCGGCACGAACGGACCAGGTACCGGACGAGATCAAGCGGGAACGGATCGAGCGGCTCGTCGCCGTCGTGCAGCGAGTCGCCGCCGCAAGGAACGCCGGGCGCGTCGGCCTCGTCGAGGAGGTGCTCGTCGAGGGGCCGAGTCGCACCGAGCCCCATCTCCTGCGCGGCCGGACGCGACGGAACACGACCGTGAACTTCGTCGGCGGTGCGGAGCCGGGCCAGCTCGTGCCGGTGACGATCGAGGGCGCCACCTCGACGACGCTGCACGGCAGCCGGCTCGCGGCAGTTGCAGCGTAGGGATCTCGTCTGGGACGGGTGCCTGAACGTCCGCGAGCTCGGCGGCCTGCCGACGCGCGACGGCGGCGAGACCGTGTTCGGCGCCGTCGTGCGCGCCGACAGCGTCCGGCAGCTGAGCGACGAGGGGTGGAAGGCGCTCGTCGATCACGGCATCCGCACAGTCGTCGATCTCCGCGGCGACCACGAACGGGCGGAGGATCCGCCGGCGGAGTTGCCCGTCGAGGTTGTGCACGTCCCGTTCATGGAACGCAACGAGACGGAGGCGCATGAGATCGAATTCGAGCTCGACGCGGCCGTCGCGGCTGCTCCAGATGTCGCGACGGCGACGCGGGATGTCTACCTGATCTTCCTCGAGCGCTTCAAGGCGAACGTCGCTGCGGCTATGCGTGCGATCGCGCACGCGCCGGCGGACGGGATCGTCATCCACTGCGTCGGCGGCAAGGACCGGACGGGGCTCCTGTCGGCGTTCCTGCTCCACCTCGCGGGCGTGGACGACGACGACATCGCCGCGGACTATGCTCTGAGCGAGGAGCGGCTGCGCCCGCGGCACGAGGGGTGGTTCGAGGCCGCCGAGAGCGAGGAGGAGCTCGAGCGGCTGCGCCGGATCGCGCAGACACCCGCGGCGTCGATGCTCGGCGTGTTCGCGGAGCTCGAGCGCCGCTACGGCAGCGTCGAGGCCTATCTCCGCTCGGCGGGAGTGGGAGAGCAGGAGCTTCGACTCGTCCGCGCGCGGCTCCGTGGCTGAGCAGGTCATCGGGCTGTTCGGGCCGACGGCCAGCGGCAAGTCGGACGTCGCCGCCGCGGTCGGCGAGCTGCTGCCGGCGGAGGTCGTCTCCGCCGACGCGATGCAGGTGTACGACGCGCTGCCGATCCTCACGAACCGGTCGCCGCACCCGGAGCGGCTGGTCGGGATCTGGCCGCTGACGCACGCGGCCTCCGCAGGCGAATACGCGCCGCTCGCGCACGCGGCCGTCGACGAGATCCTCGCCGCGGGACGGACTCCCCTCGTCGTCGGCGGTACCGGCCTCTACTTCCGCGCGGCACTCGCCGAGCTGTCGCTGCCACCGGCGCCCGAGCCGGGAGCGCGCGAGCGCTGGAGCCGTCTGTACGACGAGGAAGGACCCGCCGGCGCGCACGAGCGCCTCACGGAGCTCGATCCCGCTGCGGCGCTGCGCGTCCACCCGCACGACCGCAGGCGGGTGGTGCGGGCGCTCGAGCTTTCGGCGGCCGGTTCCTCGCTCGTGCCTGCGCGTGAGGCTCTGTTCCGGGGCGGTTGGCGTCATCCGACGTTCGTCGTCGGCCTCGACGTCCCCAGGCACGTGCTCGAGTCGCGGATCGCTGCACGGACCCGCGCGATGTTCGACGCCGGCGTCGTCGAGGAGGTGCGCGCAGCGCTCGCGGAAGGGATCTCGCCCACGGCGCAGCGCGTGATCGGCCTCGACGAGGTGGCTTCGCTGCCGCGCGAGGAGGCGATCGAAGCGCTCGCCGCGCGCACGCGCCGCTACGCCGCGTACCAGCGCAAGTGGATGCGCCGGCTCGAGGGGGTGGTTATGGTCGCTGGCGACCGGCCGCCCGAGGAGGTCGCCGCTGAGATCGTCGCGCTGGCACGCGCACGGGAACGTCTATCTCGTCGTTGAGGGCCCGGCCGCCGCGCTGGACCTGAGCGGCACCGACGGCGCAGTCGAGGTGCTTCGAGCAGCCGGAGACGACGTCACGGTCGGCGTCGTCAACCCGGACGGGTCGCGCGCGGAGATGTCCGGCAACGGGACCCGCATCGCCGCTGCGTGGCTGATGGCCCGCACGGGCTCGGATGTCGCGCGCGTGCACGTCGGGCCGCGCACGGTGTTCGTCCGGCGCGTGGGCGACGGTCTCTACGAGTCGGAGCTCGGTCGGGTGGAGGTCTCGCCCCGAGAGGCCGTCGCCGGCGTCGAGCTGACGCCCGTCTCCGTGGGGAATCCACACGCGGTCGTCGTGGGCGACCCGGCACGGATCGGCGAGCTCGGCCCGCTGCTCGAGACGCATCCCCGCTTCCCGGAGCGGACGAACGTCCAGGTCGCGCGGGTGGACGGCGTCGGCGAGGTGACGGCACGGGTCTGGGAGCGAGGCGTGGGGGAGACGAGCGCGTCCGGCACGAGCGCGGTCGCCGTGGCCGCCGCGACGCACGGCTACGGCGAGGTTCTCGTCCACTTCCCGGGAGGCGACCTGCGCGTCCGCCTCGACGCCGGCCGCGCCTGGCTGACAGGCCCTGCCCAGCCGCTGCCCGAAGATCCGGCTTCTCTCGACGAACCCGCTACCGGCGCGTAACGGCTCTGCCGGTAGCCTCGCCGGTGAGGGCGGCGGGACCGGCTCCCTGCCCTAGGGTGGGGGTGTGCCGCGGGGCGATCGCGACGGCCGGGCCCTCAGCTGCCGATCTCGAACTCGCGCAGGACGTCGTTGAGGCTCGTCTTGAGATCCGTCTGCGCGCTGCGCCAGCCGATGATCAGCGCACACGCGACCTGGTACGTGCCCGCCGGGAACGCCTTCGGCCGCGTCCCCGGGACGACGACCGCTCGCGGCGGGACGTGGCCGCGATGCTCGACCGGCTCGGCGGCCGTCACGTCGATCACCGGCACCGAGCCCGTCAGCGAAACGGTCGGCGCCAGCACGGCGCGCTCGCCGACGACGACCCCCTCCGTGAGGATGCAGCGCGACCCGACAAACGCGCCGTCCTCGACGATCACCGGCCGCGCCTGAAGCGGCTCCAGCACTCCGCCCACGCCGACGCCGCCCGCCAGATGCACATCCGCGCCGATCTGCGCGCACGAGCCGACCGTCGCCCACGTGTCGACCATCGTGTTCGGGCCGATCCAGGCGCCGATGTTCACGTAGCTCGGCATCAGGATCACACCCGGCGAGAGGAAGGATCCGTAGCGCGCCGTCGCAGGCGGCACCACCCGCACGCCCGCCTCGACGTCGACGCGCTTGAGCGGGATCTTGTCCAGGTACTCGAACGGGCCGACCTCGAGCGGCTCGAGCTTCCGCACCCGGAAGTATTCGAGGATCGCCGCCTTCGCCTCCTCGTTCACGCGCCACTCGCCGTCGACCCTCTCGGCGACGCGCACCTCGCCGCGGTCGAGCGCTGCGATCGTCTCCTCGACGTTCACGCGAGCTCCCGCAGGATCGCAGCGGCGCGCTCGCACTCCTCGAGTGTCGGCACGAGCGCGAAACGCACGTAGCCCTCGCCGCTCGGCCCGAACAGCGCGCCCGGCGAAGCGATCACTCCCCGCTCGAGCAGTGAGGACGGATCCGGTCCGGCCACCCAGAGGTACATCGTCGCCTCGCTCGCGACGATCTCCCAGCCGCGGCTCTCGATCGCCGGGATCATCACCTCCCGCTTCGCCCGGTAGCGCGCGCGGGTCTCCTCGACGTGCCGCTCGTCGCGCCACGCGACGGCCGACGCCCGCTGCACGAACTCCTGCGGCGCCGTCCCGACGGTCGGCCGGTACGCCTTCAGCGCCGCCACGAGCTCCGGCGGCCCCACGACGAACCCCGAGCGGTAGCCCGTCATCGACGAGCGCTTGCTCAGCGTCTGGAAGACGACCACGCGCGAGCGGTCGGCCGCCTGCAGCGCCGACGGCGGCGGCTCGTCGAACCACAGCTCCGTATACGCCTCGTCCGACGCGATCACGAAGTCGTGCCGTTCGGCGGCCGCCGCAAGCTCGTCGTAGAACGAGCGCGGCGCGACCGCTCCCGTCGGGTTGTGCGGGTAGTTGACCCACACGAGCGCGACGTCGTCGTCGAGCTCGTCGAGATCCGGCAGAAAGCCGTTCTCGCGGCGCAGCGGCAGCGTCCGCACCCGCGCGCCCGCGAAGACGGCGCCGCGCTCGTAGACCGGATACGCGGGCTCGCCGAACACGACGACCTGCCCCGCCGCGTCGAGCACCTGCGCGAGCGAGAAGATCGCCTCCTTCGAGCCGTACGTGGGCACGAGCTCCGTCTCCGGGTCGACCCGCACGCCGAAGCGCCGCTCGAGCCACCCCGACGCCGCCTCGCGCAGCTCGGGCAGCCCCTGCGCGAGCGGATACGGCGCCCGCTCCGGCAGGGCGTCGACGAGCGCCTGCCGGATGATCGGATCCGTCGGCTCGTTGGGGTCGCCCTTCCCGAAGTCGATCACCTCCCGGCCCGCCGCGAGCAGGCGGCGCCGCTCCTCCTCGAGCCGCACGAACGGATACGCCGCCATCGCGGCGAGCGTGGGGGAGATGCGGACCGCGCTCACGTCGAGACGCTAGCGAGGAAGTCGGCGAGGACGGCGAAGCAGCGCTCGAGGTTCGCCAGCGGCACCTGCTCGTCCACCCGGTGCGCATAGCGGGTCGCACCGGGGCCGAAGTTGATCGCGTCGACGCCCTGCTCGGCGAACTGCGCCACCGGCGTCCATGCCTGCTTCGGCGCCACCTCCGGCACGAGCTCGCGCAGCCGCCGGACGAGCGGGTTCGCGAGTGCCGGCCGTGCCGACGGCGAGTTGAAGAGCACCCGCAGCTCGCCCGCCGGAACGAGCTCGCGCACGCGCGCCTCGGCGTCGACCCGCGAAACGCCCGGCGCGTAGCGGAAGTTCAGCTCCGCCCACGCGAGCGCCGGCACGACGTTCGGCGCGATCCCGCCGCCGACTTGCACGGCGCTCAGCACCTCGCGGTACACGAGCCCGTCGAGCTCGACGTCGCGCGGCTCGAGCGCGTCGAGCCCCTGCAACCCCGACGCGAGCGCGTGGACCGCGTTCCGGCCCGTCCACGGCCGCGCCGAGTGGGCGCTCTCGCCGTGGAACTCGACGCGTGCCTGCAGGTTCCCCATGCAGCCGGCGTGCAGGATGCAGTCCGTCGGCTCGAGCACGACCGCGAGCTCGACCCCCTCGAGCCCCGCGGTCTCGAACAGCGCCGGCAGCGGGCTCTCCTCGACCGGCACCTCCTCGCGCGTGAAGAAGAGATAGCGCGCCGGAGCACCCGTCCGCGCCAGCTCGAGCATCACCGCGACTCCGCCTTTCATGTCGCTCGCCCCGAGGCCGTGCACGGCGCCGTCGGCGACATGGCCGGGAAGGTTCCCCTGCGCCGGAACCGTGTCGACGTGGCCCGCGAGCGCCACCCGCGCGCGGGGGTCGCCCCAGAGGATGACCTCCCCGTCGTCGTACAGCGCCTCGCCCGGCAGCACGCTCCGGACGAGCTCCATCGCCGCCGCCTCGTGGCGGCTCTCCGACGGGACGTCGACGAGCTCGAGCGTGCGGGCGGCGAGATCGGAGATCGGCACGGCAGCCGTCATAATGCCGGGCGAGTGGCGGCACGACAGCCCGATCCCGTGGCGGGCCACGAGCCCGAGCGCGGGCTCGTCCTCGCCGTGCTCGCACAGGGCGCCGACGGGGAGGAGGAGCTCGCCGAGCTCGAGCTGCTCGCCCGCACCGCCGGCGTTGAGCCGGTCGCGCGGCTCGTCCAGCACCGGCGCCAGCCGGACGCGCGCACGTACGTCGGCAAGGGGAAGCTCGACGAGCTGAGGCAGGCGTACGCCGATGCGGGCGCCGAGGTGCTCCTCGTCGACGACGAGCTGACGCCGGCGCAGCAGCGCACGCTCGAGAACGAGCTCCAGGCGCGCGTCGTCGACCGCACGCAGCTGATCCTGGACATCTTCGCCCAGCACGCCGTGAGCGCCGACGGCAAGCTCCAGGTCGAGCTCGCCCAGCTCGAATACAACCTCCCGCGCATGCGCGGCATGTGGCAGCACCTCGAGCGGCTCGGCGGCGGCACCGGCGGGCTGGGCGCAGGCGTCGGGACGCGCGGCCCCGGCGAGTCGCAGCTCGAGACCGACCGCCGGCTCGCGCGACGCCGCGTCACGCTCCTCCGCGAGCGCCTGCGCGCGCTCGGCCGCCAGCGCGACGTCCGGCGCCAGGAGCGCCGCCGCAGCGGGACGCCTACCGTCGCCTTCGCCGGCTACACGAACGCGGGCAAGTCGACGCTCCTCAACGCGCTCACCGACGCCGGCGTCTCCGTCCGCGACCGACTGTTCGAGACGCTCGACCCGACCACGCGCGCCTTCGAGCACCAGGGCCGCCGCTACCTCGTCACCGATACGGTCGGCTTCGTCCGCCGCCTGCCGCACCAGCTCGTCGAGGGCTTCGCCGCGACGCTGGAGGAGACGCTCGTCGCGGACCTCGTGCTCCACGTCGTCGACGCGTCCGCGTCCGAGCAGCGGCTGCTGGAGCAGATCGCCGCCGTCGACGCAGTTCTGCACGAGATCGGCGCCGACGAGCTCCCCCTCGAGCTCGTCCTGAACAAGATCGACCTCGTCGACGCGCTCGGCCGGCGCCGCCTCGGCAACCGCTACCCGCAGGCGCTGCAGGTGGCGGCGGCGACGGGGGAGGGGCTCGACGCGTTGCGGGAGCGGATCGCAGAGCGGTTCGCGGAGCGCTTCGAGCCGGTGCGGCTCCTCCTGCCCTACGACGAGGGCGCGCGCCTCAACGAGCTGTACGCGCTCGGCGCGCCGATCGAGGAGCGGCAGGACACGCCCGAGGGCGTCCTCCTCCGCGCGCGCCTTCCCGGCTCCGAGATCGGACGGTTCGCGTCCTACCTCGTCGTCGACGCGCCCCGGGACGCCAGGAACCGGCGGACGGGCGCGTGACCGAGCTTCCGGTGAAGCGGCTGCGCGAGGGCGCGGTCCTACCGTCGCGCGCCTACGACGGCGACGCCGGCCTCGACCTCTCGGCCTGCGAGCGCGTCGAGCTCGCGCCCGGCGGCCGCGCCGTCGTCGGCACCGGTCTCGCAGTCGCGATCCCGGACGGCCACGCTGGGTTCGTCCAGCCCCGCTCCGGTCTCGCTGCGGAGCACGGGCTCGCCGTGGTCAACTCGCCGGGCCTCGTCGACTCCGGCTACCGGGGCGAGCTCAAGGTCGTCCTCCTCAACACCGACCGGCAGGAGAGCTTCGTCGTCGAGCCGGGGATGCGCATCGCCCAGCTCGTCGTGCTGCCCGTCGCCGTCCCCGAGCCGCGGGAGGTGGAGGAGCTCCCGCGGAGCGTGCGCGGCGAGCGCGGCTTCGGGAGCTCTGCCCGCTGATGCCGCTCGAGCCCCGCGTCCGCGTCTCTGCCGTCCTCCGCTGGGAAGACCGCGTGCTCCTCTGCCGGCACGAGAAATCCGGCCGAGGCGAGTACTGGCTCCTGCCCGGCGGCGGCGTAGAGAGTGGGGAGAGCCTCGTCGACGCACTCCGGCGAGAGCTCGAGGAGGAGGTCGGAATCGACGCCGACCTCACGTTCGAGGGGCCGGTCGCGGTCGTCGACTCGATCTCGCCGAAGCGGCCGTTCGTCTCGCGCCACGTCGTCCACATCATCTTCGCGGCGGACCTCTCCGGCCGCTCGCTCGAGCGGGTGACCTCACAGGACGCGGCGGTGCGCGGTCACCGGCTGTTCGATCCCGCCGAGCTCGAGGACGTCGTGGTGCACCCGCCGATCCAGCGCTTCCTCGGCCGCTGGCAGCCCGGTGACCCGGCGGTCTACCTCGGCTCGCTCTGGGTCCCGTAGCGGGCCCAGGCAGCCCGCCGCCGCTCTCCGACGGGGATGGGCCGCGTCTGCCGTCCGGCACGCCGATCCAGGTGCCGTCTCGGCGGGAGATGCGAGGACCACGACCCCCTCGTCCCGCAGCTCGAGCTCGGCCAGGGTGCGGCCGGCGAGCCAGTCCCGGGGCTCGACCGCGAGCTCGAGCACGCTGTAGCCCTGCTCGAGCTCGAGCAGCGCCGCGTAGTCGCGCACGGGCACGTCGGTGTAGCGCGAAAGCAGCCGCCCGATCAGCGGCGTCAGGCGACGGTCGACCCAGCGGCTGCGCGCGACCATGAGCAGGACGGCGAGGAGCGACGCGATGGCGATCATGGTGCGCGGTTGCCCGCTTCGCGCCGTTGCCTAGCTCGGCCGCGGAGGGGGTAGGCTCGCGGCGGTGCCTGCTCCGCTGCGACGTGTCTCCATTCAGGGCTACCGCGCGGCGCGCGAGCTCCAGTTCTCGCCCGGCGCCGTGTGCGCGCTCGTGGGCGAGGCCTCCAGCGGGAAGTCGAGCGTCCTCACCGCCATCTGGACACTGCTCGAGGCCGCGGCTCCGCCGCCCACGATCGAAGACGTCTCGCGCGACGCGCCGGGAGGGCGAATCCATCTCGAGGCGGAGGTCGCGGACGGCACGATCTTCCTCGACGCGCGGCCGCCCGACACGCTCAACCTCAACCGCGCAGGGGCACCGCCCGTGCTCTTCCTGCCGGCGAACCTTCGCTCGCGGACGATGGTCGCTCCCGCGACCGGCTCCGGCGCCGCCGAGGTTGCCGAGCTCCTGCGGCCGCCGTCCGTCGAACGGCACTGGGCGGCCGCCGACGGCGGGCTCCTGCTCGTCGAGGGCATGGAGAAGCTCGTCTCGTCCCACCTGCGCCACTTCGTGCTCTTGATCGAGGAGCCCGAGCTCTACCTGAGCCCGCACGCACAGCGCCACCTCTACGGCGTGTTGCGGGAGCTGGCGCAGCGCGGAAACCAGATCCTCTACTCGACGCACGCGCCGGTCTTCCTCAGCGTCGACCGGCTCGAGGAGCTGGCGCTCGTCCGCCACAGCCCGAGAGCGGGCACCTCGCTCCTCCAGCCGCAGCCGCTCGCCGAGGCGGAGAGCTTCCGCGCGCTCTCCGAGTTCGACAGCGACCGCGCCGAGCTGTTCCTCGCCCGCTGCGCCGTCCTCGTCGAGGGGAGGACGGAGAAGCTCACCTTCCCGCTCGTGTTCGACGCGCTCGGAGTCGACGCCGACAAGGAGGGGATCGTCGTGCTCGAGTGCGGCGGGAAGGGAAACATGCCGCTGTTCGCGCGCATCTGCAACGCCTGCGGCGTGCCGTACGTCGTCGTCCACGACCGCGACGCTCCGCGGGGAGCGCGGCCGGTCGAGTCGGAGCGCGTCGTGAACCGGCAGATCCGCGACGTCGCGGGGAGCCGGCGGACGGTCGTCCTCACGCCCGACTTCGAGGGCGTGTCAGGCGTGAAGACCAGCAACCGCGGGCGGAAGCCGCAGAAGGCGTGGCGCCGCTACCACGGCAACGGCGAGGTGCCCACGCCGTTGAGGGTCGTCGTCGACAAGGTGCTGAGGACGGCGCGAGGCTAGAACCTGCCGCCGCGGGCGCGCGCGCGGCCTGCCGAGACCTCCTGGGCCTGCCGCTCGAGTTCGTCCGGCAGCGGCTCGAGCGCCGGGGGATCGCTCCCCGAACGGTGGGCGAGCGCCTGCAGCAGGATCCAGTCCGCGAGCCATGGGTTCCGAGGCAGCAGCGGACCGTGCAGGTAGGTGCCGATCACGCGCCCGGAGCGGCAGCCCTCGTACCCGCTCTCGCCGTCGTTGCCGAAGCCCGCCAGAACTCTCCCGAGCGGCTGCGCGTCGGGGTCGAGGCGCGTCCGTCCCGCGTGGTTCTCGAAGCCGGCGACCGTCCGCCGCTCGCCCGGCTCCAGCTCACACTCGATCAGGACGTCGCCGATCATCCGCCGCCCGCCGGCCACGGTCTCGAGGGGCAGCAGCCCGATCCCCGGCATCTCCTCGCCGTGGAAGCCGCGGTAGCCGCGGCCGAGCAGCTGGTAGCCGCCGCAGACGGCGAGGACGGCAGCGCCGTCTGCGACCGCGGCGTGGAGCTGCTCGGCCTTCAGCGCGAGGTTCTCGGCGACGAGGAGCTGCTCGCGGTCCTGACCGCCGCCGACGTAGTAGAGGTCGTGCGCGCCCGGGACGATCGAGTCGTCCATTCCGAGCGGCGTCACCTCGAGCTCGTGGCCGCGCCAGGCCGCGCGCCGGGCGAGCACCGCGATGTTGCCGCGGTCGGCATAGATGTTGAGGTAGTCGGGGTAGAGGTGGCCGACGCGGATCCCGGTCACGCCGATCGCTCCCAGTAGGGCCGGGCGAGGCCACGGGCGGCGACGATTCGCTGCAGTGCGAGCATCGCCGTGTACGTCGGCAGGACGACGAGCTCGCCGCCCCGAGGCGTCCGCTCGAGGCCGCGGTCGAGCGCCCGCTCGAGAGCCGGCTCCAGCTCGATCCTGTCCGCCTCGAGGCCGCCATAGCGGAAGCGGAGCGCCAGCTCGGCGGCGCGCGAGCCGGTCGCGACGAGCCGCTCGAGGCCCGGCAGCAGCGGCTCGAAGTCGACGTCCCAGATCCAGGAGACGTCGCGACCGTCTGCGACCCCGTCGTTGAGCGCCACCGCGAGCACGCGTGGCGGCCCGCCGTCGACGAGCGTGCGCACCGCTTCGTTGGCGCCGGCGGGATTCTTGATCAGGAGGAGAAGAAGCTTCCGGTCGCCGACGGGGATCCGCTCGAAACGGCCGAACGCGGCCGCGAACCGTTCCAGCCCCGCGACGATCTCCTCCGGGCCGGCGCCGAAGGCGCGGGCGAGGGCGGCGGCGCCGACCGCGTTGTAGACGTTGTAGAGCCCGGGCAGCGCGAGCTCGACGCGCCGCTCGCCGTCCGGCGTCACGAGCAGGAAGGAAGCGCGCTCGAGGCCGTGGAGCTCGATCTCGCGCGCGACGATCTCGAGCGGGGGCCGGCGGTGGTCGCCGCGCGGGCAGCGGTAGTCGCCGAGGTGGCCGACGTAGGCCGCGGCGTACAGGTACGGCGTGCCGCAGCGGACGCAGTACTTCGAGTCGGCTGCGTGCTGGAGCGAGGGGCGCGCGCGCCGTGGGTCGTCGAGGCCGTAGGTGGTGGTGCCGGGCCGCGTCTCGCCGATCGCCGCGAGCTGGGGGTCGTCCGCGTTGACGACGAGCTGCGTTTCCGCAGGGAGGTCCGCGACGGCGGCGCGCCAGCGCTCCGCGATCAGCTCGAGCTCCCCGTAGCGGTCGAGCTGGTCGCGGAAGAGGTTGCCGAGGGAGACCGCACGGGGATGCAGGCGGCGCAGGAGCTCCGGCAGCGCGCCCTCGTCCACCTCGAAGAGCCCGAGCTCGGCGTTGCTCTGCGCAAGCAGCGCCGACGCGACGCCGGAGACGAGATTGGCGCCGGCTGCATTGTGTGCGAGCCGGTGGCTCGGGCGCAGGATCTCGGCGGCCATCGCCGTGGTCGTAGTCTTGCCGTTCGTCGCCGACACGGCGGCCGTCCCGTGCGGGAGCCGCGCGGCCAGTCGGTCGATCGCGCCGGGGTCGAGCCGCGCGAGCAGCTTGCCCGGGATCGTCGTTCCGCCGCCGGCGCCGATCCGCCGCGACAGCGACGCGACGCCGCGAGCGGCGGCCACCTCGAGCGCGAGCGGGGGGGAGGGACGCACGGGCCGAGCGTAGTGACTCGGCGAGATCCCCGCCGGGCACGTCTGCGCGAGCCTACTTGCTAATCCCGCAACCTGCTCTACACTTGTTGACATGGCCGACAAGCCCCGCTATCGGGCGCTGGCCTCGATCGACCCGCAGCAGCTTGCGGAGTTTCAGGCGGGAATCCGGAAGCGCTACACCGACGAGCAGATCGTGGCCGACATCGCCGCATGCGCCGAGCGGCTCGGACGCTCTCCGACCATGCGCGAGTTCGCAGCCGACCGGCAGACGACCGTGCACCCGCAAACCGTCATCGAGCATTTCGGCTCGTGGAACGCGGCCAAGCGCGCGGCCGGTCTCGTCCCGCGCCGGTTCGCCACGCGCGAGGAGCTGCTCGGCCTCCTGCGGACGCTGGGTGAGGAGCTCGGGCGGACGCCGACCGCTCGAGACATCGACGAGCACAAGGGGCGCCTCCCGTCGAAGTCGCTCTACTGGCACACGTTCGGCTCGCTGACGAACGCGCTCCGCGAGGCCGGCTTCGACGTGCCGGTGGGGGAGGAGCGGCTCGAGCGCGCGATCGAGCAGGGAGTCGCGCTCGCGCGCGAGCTCGGGCGGCTGCCGAAGTTCGCCGACTGGGCGGAGGCGCGCCAGCGAGACGAGTCGCTCCTGACCGAATGGCAGGTCTACCGGATGTTCGACGCCCGCCGCGGCGCGTGGTCGACCTTCCAGTTCCTCGTCCGCGAACGCCTCGCCGAGCAGGGCGCGAAGGTCGGAAGCGACGGCAGCCTGAGCTAGGCGGCTGCCGCGATCGCCCGCAGCCGGGCGAGGCAGGTCTCGCTCTCGCCGGGCGCCCGCACCGCAGGCAGCGCCGACTCCTCCACGTAGCTGCGGTCGGGACGGAAGCGCGAGCGCTGCGCGACGCGGCCGTCCCGGAGCGCGAGGAAGGTGCCGTCCGGAAGCTCGCTCCTTCGCAGGCGGAGGCCGAGGTACTCGCCGACGATGTCGAGCGCCCGCCGCGTCGACGCGAGGAAGACCTCCTCACGGCCCTGGCCGAGCCAGAGTGGCCGGCCGACGCCGCGGGCGGCGAAGACGACTCCCGGCGCCCGCCGGTCGAGCCAGCCTGCCGCCATCGAGCCGGCGATGGCCTCGAACGCGCGAGGATCGTTGCGCGAGTGGGCGGCGAGGGCGAAGATCGCCTCCGAGTCCACCGTCATGTCCGGCTCCGCTCGCGCGCACGCGTGGGGCGCGAGGAGCTCGTCGTCGTTGAGGATGATCCCGTTGTGGATCCCGACCACCGGGCCGTGGCGCACCGGGTGGTTGTTCGCCGGGATCGACGGGTGGCCCTTGGTGTAGTCGCGCACGTGGACGAGCAGCTCCGTCGCGCCGTCCGGGACCTCGACCCGGTCGAGGAGGCGGCTCGCCGGGCTGCGCTGCTTCGTGACGACCGGATACGCGTCAGCGGGGCCGCGATGGGCGTAGCCGACTGCGTCTGCACCGCGCTCGGCGATGCCGGCGAGCAACGCCTGCGCGGCGAGCGTGCGGTCGATGCCGCTACGCGCCGACAGGCTGTATCCGCCGATTCCGCACATTCGCTTGTCGAGACCCCTTCTCCGTCCTCGCGTGTGTCCCTTCGACTGTAGCGAAGCTTCTAAAGCGGGGGCCGCGTAGCGCCGATACAGGAAACCTGATGGAGCAGCAGCCTGCGGAGCTTGCGGCGGACGACCCGGCGGTGGACGAGGCGACGGTGCGGCTCGTCGTCGACTCCGAGTCGGAGGTCGACACGAGCTCCCAGGACCCGCTCAAGCTCTACGTCAGGCAGATCGGCGGCGGCCCGCTGCTCACGCGCGCGGAGGAGCGCGAGCTCGCCCGCCGCAAGGACGCGGGCGACGAGGAGGCGAAGCGTCGCCTGATCGAGTCGAACCTCCGCCTCGTCATGTCGATCACGCGCAACTACTCGAAGGCCGGCGTCCCTCTGCTCGACCTGATCCAGGAGGGGAACCTCGGCCTGATCCGCGCGGTGGAGAAGTTCGACTACCGGATGGGCTACAAGCTCTCGACGTACGCCACCTGGTGGATCCGCCAGGCCGTCACGCGCGCACTCGCCGATCAGGGCAGGACGATCAGGCTTCCCGTTCACGTCGCCGACCAGGTTCGGCGGCTGCTGCGAGCGCGCCGGCAGCTCGCGCAGAAGCTCAACCGGGAGCCGTCGCTGGGCGAGCTGGCGAAGGAGACGCAGCTGAGCGAGGAGCGTGTGCGCGAGCTGCTCGAGCTCGTCGACGACCCGGTCAGCCTCGAGACGCCGGTGGGGGACGGGGAGAGCCTCTACGGCGACCTGATCGAGGACACGCATTCCGCCGCGCCCGACGAGCGGACGGCGCAACGCGCGCGGGCGAAGGAGCTCGTCGGTGCGCTGTCGCAGCTCAACCCGCGGATGCGGCGAGTCCTCGCCCTGCGCTTCGGGCTCGACGGCGAGCCGCCGCAGACGCTGGAAGAGGTCGGGAACCAGCTCGGGATCACCCGCGAGCGCGTGCGCCAGCTCGAGACGCGGGCGCTGCGCGAGCTCCGCACCGTCGCGCCGGGGCTCGAGTACTACCTCCGGACCTAGCTCGCGAAGACCTTCGGCCTCACGAGGCGTCCGCGAGCTACGAGGCGATCATCTGCATCTCGCGGAGGTTGGCGAGACGACGAAGGGACTCCAGCTCGATCTGCCGGACGCGCTCGCGCGTAAGGCCGAGGCGCTTCCCGATCTCTTCGAGCGTCTTCGGCTCCTCGTCGACCAGGCCGTAGCGGAGGACGAGCACCTGCCGCTCGCGCTCCGGCAGCGCCTGCAGCGCCACGGCCAGCGCCTGGCTGCGCAGCGCGCCCTCCACGCGCTCTTCGGGCAGGGGCTCGTCGCCGGCGACGAAGTCGCCGAACACCGCGTCCTCCTGGTCGCCGACCGGCTGGTCGAGGCTGGCGGACGCGCGCGCCGCCGCCCGCACCTCACGGGCCTGCTCGATCGGGAGCGAGGCCTCGGCGGCGATCTCGTCCAGCGTCGGCTCGCGGCCGAGCTCCATCCAGAGTGTCCGCTCCGCCCGGTTCATCTTCTGCATCCGCTCGACGATGTGGACGGGCATCCGGATCGTGCGCGCCTTGTCGGCGAGCGCCCGCGCAACGGCCTGACGGATCCACCAGGTCGCGTACGTCGAGAACTTGTAGCCGCGGCGCCAGTCGAACTTCTCGACGGCACGGATCAGGCCGAGCGTGCCCTCCTGGATCAGGTCGAGGAAGGGCAGGCCCTGGTTGCGGTAGTTCTTCGCGATCGAGACGACGAGGCGGAGGTTCGACTGGATCATCCGCTGCTTCGCCGCCATGTCGCCGCGCTCGATCCGCTTGGCGAGCTCCACCTCCTGCGGCGCCGTGAGCAGCTGGTGGCGGCCGGCCTCCCGCAGGAAGAGCTGGAGGGCGTCGGTGGTCGTCTCGAGCGGCTGGGCGGCGGGCGCCGACGCCTTCTCGCGCTCGGGGTCTGTCTCCGCCGGCTCGGCCTCGACGAGCAACTCGATGCCGCGCCGGTCCAGCTCCTGGTAGACGGCTTCGGTCTCGAGCGGGTCGAGCTCGAGCGGCTCGAGCACCTCGACGAGCTCCACCTGCCGCAATTGTCCGCTGGCCTCGGCGGCCTCCAGCAACGCCGCCAGGTCATCGCTCGCGAGAATCGTCTCGATCTCGACCGTCGTCACCGCGTCCCCCTCTCGGCGTTCCCCCGGCACGTCGTTCCCTTCTGCTGAACCTACCGAAACACGAGGCTGCGCGGTAGAGGAATCGCGTGCACGAGAAGCGGCGTTATGTCAACCTCGCGAAGATGGGAGGAGCGCGCCCCCTCCCGCCTGCGCCGCGAGACGGTTTTCCACAGGTTGCACAGATGGCTGTGGAAATGTGGACTATTCAAGAGGCGCAAATTGCGGCTTTTTCGTCCCGCGCACCCCTTGCAGCAGCTCTGGCGGGCCCCTAGATTCCCTCATGCGCCGAGCACGGCGCGGGAGTAGGACGAAGCAGCACCGAGAGGTCGTACGAGGCGGCTCGCAAGAGCCGAAGCGGAAAGTCGACCGGCGCTGTGGACGAAACCGCGACCGACTCGGCGACTTTTTTGGTCCGACGCCTCCGGCCCGCTGCTCGACTACGATCGCGGCGATGCACTTCCGGCCGCCGAGCATCGACCAGGGCGTGATCGCGCTCGTCTGGGCTGTGATCCTCGGCGCCTACGTCTACTTCGGATCGGTCGCCGTGGGCGCGAGCGGCGCGACGGCGATCGTCCTCGCACTCGTCGCCTTCGCCGGCATCTGGCTCTTCGTGCGCCTGCGCGGCGAGGAGCGGCCCCTTCGGCGCCGCATCGACCGCCGGCGCTGAGCGTCTAGGCCGCGCGGCGCCCGCGTCCGCCCGGGGCGAGTGCGCCGAGAAGCCTCCGGGCGAGCGGTTCTCCCAGGGCCTCGTCCAGGCGCAGCTGCGCCGGACGCGCTTCAGGGTCGAGGCTGCGAAGATGGGCGGCGAGGAGGTCAAGGCCCCTGAGCCCGTTCGGCTGCGGCGTGGCGTCCATCCCGTCCTCTATCGGGCCGCATCGGAGGCCGACGGATCCCTCCCGGCAGGGATTGCCGCGGCCGCGCTCGTCGCGGCCGCGGCCTCCCTCGTTCACGGGACGCGTACGCGCGTCCGCTCGTCCGCCGGATCCGCGTAGGGCCGCTCGGCGGTCACCGGCGCATCGGCGGCCGGCGCGGTTCCCGCGGCCGCCGGCTCTTCGTACGGCACGACGTCCCGCACGGGCACGGGCACCGCGTCGAAGCAGAACCCGAGCACGAGGCCGAACCCGAACGCGAGCACGCCGCGCCACAGGCCGATGTCGTGGACCGCGCCGAGGATCCCGATCGTCGTGCTCCACGAGTGGATCCGCCCGGCCTGCCAGCCGCCTGCCGGCTGCGTCGCGAGCAGGATCCAGCCGACGGCGACGAGCACGGGCAGGAACCCGAGCGCGAACGTCCCCGGCGAGAACCGCACGCGCAACCCCTTCGTCCAGCTCCCGACGTGCTGCGAGAGCGCGAGGACGAAGCCGCCGGCGGCGACGATCGCCATCGCCTCCCAGAAGCGCGACGTCGTCTGCGTGCCGATCTGCGTTGCGCCCCAGAGCGCCAGCCCGGCGAGCCCGGCGGCGACCGCCGTCGTCAGCCCGCGTGTGGCGTCATAGAGCCCGTATCTGCGCATTCCTCTCACCTCGTTCCGTAGCCCGACTGGACGTAGAACGGCCGAGGCGGCTCGTCGGGTGCGCCCCTACCCGAGTGCGAGCCGGCGCGCGTCGAACGTCGACGACCAGAGCTCGCCGGCGAACTCCTCGAGCGTGGTGAGCGCATCGGAGGCGAACATGTGCTCCACCACCCCGATCTCCCGGTCGTTGTGGAACGGCACGTCGACGTGCGTGTGCGAGACGAGGTTTAGCGAGAGCCGCCGGCAGCTCGGGCACCGCACCGCGAGCCCCACGGTTCCGTCTCCGGCGGCGAGCAGCGCGAAGGACGACGGGAACACCGGCCGCGGCTGCTCCTCCGGGTAGCAGAAGAAGCTCCAGGGCCACTCCCCCGCCTTGATCCGCGCGGCGGCGAGCTCGCCGAGCTCAATCGCCGCGGAGTCGAGGCGGGAGGTCATCAGGTTGAGGAACGCGCCCGCGGCGAGCCCGAGCGGCGCCCAGTCGAGCTCGTCGTGGCTGAGGAGACCGTCGTGCTCCTCGCCGCACCCGCAGGCGAAGCGCACGCGGAAGACGGCGGGATGTGCGGCGCCCGGCAGCCGATCGATGCTGCGAAAGGCGGAGAGCGGCACGTGCGTCTCGCCCCGGACGGGGCAGGCGAATGCGTAGCGGCTGGTGAGCGGGTCGTACATGTCGACGTTGTAGAGAGAACGTCGGACGAGGAGACCCGGATGCTCAGCCCCTCAGTACGTGATCAGCGCATGCAGGTCGTACTCGGAGAGCCGCTGCCGGCCGCCGAGGAAGGAGAGCTCGATCACGAAGTTGACGCCGACGACGGTTCCGCCGAGCTGCTCGACCAGGCCTGCGATCGCCTCGACGGTGCCGCCGGTGGCGAGGACGTCGTCGTGGATCGCGACTCGCGCGCCCCGGCCGATCGCGTCGGCGGCGACCTCGAGCGAGTTCCGGCCGTACTCGAGCGCGTAGGTCGCGCCCACCGTCTCCGGCGGCAGCTTGCCGGGCCGCCGCGCCGCGACGAAGCCGCAGCCGGCCGCGCACGCGATCGCGGCCCCGAGCCAGAACCCGCGCGCCTCCGCCCCCAGCACGAGGTCCGCTTCCCGCTGCTTCGTCCACCCGGCGAGCTCGTCCACCGCCTGTTGCAGCGAGACCCGGTCGAGCAGGAGCGGCGAGATGTCCTTGAAGCCGACGCCGGGCTCGGGGAAGTCCGGGACCTCGCGGACCTTCGTACGAAGATCGATCACCCGGCGAGCCGGCGGACGTTGCGCCAGAGCAGCAGATCTGCAAGCTCCTGCGCTGCCTGGGCGAGTCCCTGCAGGTCCTCCAGGCCGGCGCGCCGCCGCTCCGGGTTGCGGGAGCGGAGCGCCGGCGCGACCACGGCCTCGAGCAATCCCGTCTCGCGGTCGGCGGACGAGCGGAACGCGCGAAGATGGCGGGGGGCGATCCCGAAGCGGGACAGCATCTCGCACGCTGCCGCCACGTCGACGTCGGCCTCGAGATACAGGCGCTGGGAGCCCTCCAGCCGCGGCCCGAGCAGGCCGTACTCCTCGAGCTCGCGGGCGCGCTCCGGCGTGATGCCGACGCGCTCGCACAGCTCCTCGAGGTCGAGCTCCTCCTCCCCCGCTCCGAGCGCCCGGCGACGCCGCCGCTCCTTCCCCGCCCCGGCGGCGAGCTCCTCGCGGATCACGCGCAGCGGCAGGAACTCGTCGCGCTGGAGGCGGAGGATCGTCTCCAGCCGCTCGACGTCCTCCTGCGAGAAGAGGCGGTAGCCGCCCTGGGTGCGGCGGGGGCTGAGGAGCCCCTGGTCCTCGAGGTAGCGGATCTTCGAGATCGAGACGTCCGCGAACTCGTCCTGCAGGAGGCTGCAGACGGTTCCGATCGTGAGGAGCCGCGCGCGTGCCGGTGCTTCGGTCGTCGCCATCAGTTCCACTATCGCTGGAGGAACGTGAGCCGATACTTGCCGATCTGGACCTCGTCGCCGTCGGTGAGGTCGGACGTGTCGACGCGCTCGCGGTTGACGAACGTGCCGTTCAGGCTCCCCTGGTCCACGAGGCGCCAGCGCTCGCCTTCCTGCGTCAGGACCGCGTGCTTTCGCGAGACGGTGACGTCGTCGAGGAAGATGCCGCACTCCGGAGAGCGGCCGACGGTAGTCGGGCTCGTGTCGAGCGCGAACGTCTCGCCCGAGCGGCCGCCGCCGGAGCGGACGACCAGCGCAGCGCCGCGCAGGCCGAGGTCGTCGAGCGCGTCGAGGAGCTCGGCCGCCTCGTCGGGGCTGAACGCCTCGGTCGTCTCGCCCTTCTCCCCGGGCACGAGCGCAGCCCCGCACCTGGCGCAGAAGCGGGCGGCCTCCGGGTTGCTGAACCCGCACTCGGGGCAGTACACGTGGCTCATCTCAGGCGGGCGGCGCGGCCTTGCCGGTGAGGATCTCGGTCAGCGACTCGACGTCGACGCTGTCGAGCACGCTGCGCCCCTGCGTCTGCTGGAGGCGCGCGACGAGCTCGGCGCGCAGGATGTCGATCTTCCCGTGCAGCAGCCGCCGCCGGTACGACACCTCCTGCTCCTCCTTGGTCAGCTCGTCGATGAGCTTCTTGAGATCCTCGTCCGACAGCGTCGCGAGGTCGGGCAGCGGTTCCATCGGGCCCTTTCGACGGAGTTCGAGCACCCTCGACGGAGGGTGAACCTGAACTTTAGCCTTTGTCGCAGCTCCGTCTAGGTTCGGGCTGCGGCGGCTTCGCCCTGCTCGATCTCCTCGACGAGCGCGCGCAGCTCCTGCGCGAGCGCCTCGGAGACCTGGCGCGTCTCTCCCTCGGCATAGAGGTGGATCAGCGGCTCGTCGGGATCCGGCAGGACCTGCGTCCAGCCGCGCTCGTCGAACAGCTTGATCCCGTCGGTGAGGTCGAGCTCGCGGCCGGCCAGTCTCTCGTTGAGCACGCGCATGACGAGCCCCTTCACCGCCCACGGGCACGGGAGCTGGTAGTGGACGAGCGTCGTCTCGGGCAGCTCGGAGACGAGTTCCGACAGCGGCCGGTCCACGGGCGCGAGCAGCTCGAGGAGCTTGGCGAGGCTGGCGACGGCGTCGTACCCGGGCAGGAAGTCGGGGAAGACGTATCCGCCGCCCACGGCACCGGCGAAGAGGACGCCACCTTCGGCCGCCGCCTTCGTGAGCTCCGGGAGGGAGGCCGGCGTGCGGATGATCTCGAAGCGCGAGCCGTCGACGAGCCGGTCGACCTGGCTCGTGACGGTGACCGGGAAGGCCAGGCGGCCCGTGCGGCCGTTCGACCCGATCAGGCGCAGGAAGAGGAGGAGCGCCTGGTCGACCGGCACCTCCCGCGCCTGCTCGTCGACCAGATGCAGCCGCTCCGCAGCACGGTCGAAGACCGCGCCGAGATGCGCGCCGACGGCCGGCACGAGCCGCTTCGTCTGCCCGATCGACGCGGCGAGGCCGGGCGCACGGTCCGGATGGTCGGCTCCCTCCCCGGGGAATGCGTGCGCCGCGACGACCTCGACGCCGAGCGGGCCGAGCACGAGCGGCAGCACGTACGAGGCGCCCGAGAAGCCGTAGTCGACGACGATGCGGAAGCGGCGCGCCCGCACCGCCTCGACGTCGATCGTCGAGAGGAGCTCGGCGGCGTACGACTCTCGCACCCGCGCCGGGTACGAGATCCGCCCGACCTCCCCCGCGGCGACCCGGCGCAGCTCACCCCGCGTGAAGTGCTTCTCGACCTCCTTCTGCATCGCCACGGTCATCTCGATCCCCGGCGGCTCGAAGAACTGGATCCGGATCACCTCCGGGTCGCCGGGGCGGACGCCGACGTGGAAGCCGGCGTCGTACCCCTCCGATTTGACGAGGTGGCGGCCGACGGCGGCCGGGATGACGCGCAGGTCTGCGACGTCGACGCCGGTGGACGAGAGACCGGAGATCATCGCCCGCTTGATCATCCGGCACGCCGGCGCGCCCTCGCGGCTCGCGACCACCCGCGCGCCCCGCTTCAGCGCCGTCCCGAGCGCGGCAGCGAGCCGAACGGCGACATCCGGAGTGAGGTCGACGTTGACCATCCCCGAGACGCCCTGGTTCCCGAAGACGCGCGCCGTCCCGCGCGACTCCCAGATCAGGCTCTCGTGCAGCTGGGAGCCGGTCTCCACCTCCTTGAAGGGGTAGATCCGGACGCCGGGCATGATCACGCTCTCCGCGCCGATGGTGACCTCGTCGCCGATCGCGACGCCCTCGTGCACGCGGACGTGCGCGCGGAGGTCGCAGCTGCGCCCGAGGATCGCGCCCTCGACGTCGGCGCTGCGGCCGATGTACGTCGAGCTGTCCACGATCGAGCGGACCACGCGACCCCGCTCCCGCACGGTGACGCTCGTGGCCAGGACGGAGTACGGCCCGACGCGCGCGCCGCGCGCGATCCGGCAGTAGTTGCCGAGGAACGCCGGTCCTTCGATCGCCTCCAGATCGTCGAGGTCGACGCCGTCGCCGAGCCAGACGTTGCCGCGAATGCGGATGCCGGGGACCTCGAGCCGCACCCGCTCGTCGAGCGCGTCGAAGTTCGCCTGCCGGAACTGCTCGAGGTTGCCGATGTCCTGCCAGTAGCCGCCGAGGACGTGCCCGTAGATGGGGCGGCCCATCTCGAGCAGGAGCGGGAACAGCTCCTTCGAGAAGTCGTACGGCCGGTTCTTCGGGATGTGCTTCAGGACCTCCGGCTCGAGCACGTAGATCCCGGTGTTGATCGTGTCGGAGAAGACCTGGCCCCACGACGGCTTCTCGAGGAAGCGCTCGACGCGGCCGTCCTCGTCGGTGACGACGATCCCGAACTCGAGCGGGTTCTCGACCGACTTCAGGCCGATGGTGACCGACGCCTGCTTGTCGCGGTGCGCCTGGACGAGCTCCGTGAGATCGACGTCGCAGAGGGCGTCTCCCGAGATGACGAGGAACGTGTCGTCGAGACGGCCTGCGGCGAGCCGGACCGAGCCGGCGGTGCCGAGCGGCGACTCCTCGACCGAGTAGCCGATGTCGACGCCGAGGGTCTCGCCGCTGCCGAAGTAGCTGCGAATCGCCTGCGGCAGGAAGGCGACGGTGACGATCACGTCCTCGAAGCCGTGCCGGCGGAGCAACTCGACGATGTGCTCCATGCACGGCTTGCCGACGATGGGAACCATCGGCTTCGGCTGGTTCGAGGTGAGCGGACGGAGCCGTGTGCCCTCTCCGCCGGCCATCACGACTGCCTTCATGGGCGCAATTCTCCCCACGCCGTTCTCACGTAGAACACCGCTGCCGCGAGCGCGAGCGCGATCCCTGCCCAGAACAGGTCGAGCGGCCAGTTCGTCCCGGCGCTCGTGACGATCCGGAAGAAGATCGCGGCGTAGAGGAGCCAGGTCGCCGCCTTGCCGAAGAGGTTGACGTCGATCTCGATTCCGTGCGGCGCGAGCAGCTGCGCGCCGGCGAGCAGGACGACGTCGCGCCCGAGGATCACGGCCAGACCCGCCCACGGAAGCCGGCTGTACGCGAAGAGCAGGATCACGGCGGCGTCGATCATCAGGCGGTCGGCGAGCGGGTCGGCGATCCTGCCGAAGCGCGACTCGACGTGCCAGCGACGTGCGAGGTAACCGTCCACCTGGTCGGTGATCCCCGCGACGCCGAACACCACGCCGGCCGGCCAGCTCGGCCGGTGTCCCGCGCGCACCATCAACGCGACGAAGACGGGGATCAGCACGAGCCGTCCGACGGTGAGCGCATTCGGCAGCTGGTCGAGCGGCGACGAGACGGCGCGCGTTGCCATGTGGCGAAGGATACGGTCGCGGCGCTCGTATCCTCTCCGCGTGAACCCGCGGCTCCCCGGCTTCGTCGACGCCCATTGCCACGCGTTCCAGCGCGCGCTGCGGGGTCGCACCGAGGCCGGCGACTTCTGGGCGTGGCGCGAGACGATGCTCGAGCTGGCGCGGGGCGAGACTCCGGAGCACATCCGCACGAGCTACGTCGACGTCTACCGCGAGCTGCTCGGCGCCGGCTACTCCGCCGTCGGCGAGTTCCACTATCTCGGCCTCCAGGAGGCGCGGGCGGCGGCGGCCGCGGCGGTCGAGGCGGGCATCGAGCTCGTCCTGCTCTACGCCGCGTATGCGCGCGGCGGAAGCGAACGCTTCCGCCAGGAGTCGGCGCCGGTGTACCTCGCCGAGCTCGAGGCGCTGCGCGCGGACGGCCTCCGCGTCGGCGTCGCCCCCCACTCCGTGCGCGCCTGCCCGCGCGATTGGCTCGAGGAGCTCGGCCGCTACGCGGCCGAGCACGAGCTGCCGCTGCACGTTCACGCGGACGAGCAGCCGCGCGAGGTCGAGGAGTGCCTGGCCGAGCACGGGATGCGGCCGATCGAGCTGCTCGACGCCTGCGGCTGCCTCGGCCCGCGGACGACGGTCGTCCACGCGACGCACGCGGACGGGCGCGAGCTCGACCTGGTGGCCGCGGCCGGCGCAGAGGTCTGCGCCTGCCCGACGACCGAGGCGAACCTGGGCGACGGCTTCGTTCCCGTCGAGCGGCTCCTCCACCGCGGGATCGCGCTCTGCATCGGCTCCGACTCGAATGTACGGATCGACCCGCTCGAGGAGCTGCGCGAGCTCGACGGCATCGCACGCCGCCAGTCCGGTCGGCGCGACATCTTCTCGCCGGACGAGCTGCTCGCGATCGGCTCGGCGAACGGCGCGCGCTCACTGGGCCTCGCCCGGTGGCCCGGCGTCGCGATCGACCTCGAGCACCCGCAGCTGCGCGGCGTGGACGACTGGCGCGGCGCCCTCGTCGCCGGCTGCTCCGCCGACGTCGTGCTGGGCTAGAGGGGTGGCCGCCGCGACGGCGTGCAACGTCTCGAATCGGGGCGCCGAGATTCGAACTCGGGACCTCCAGTCCCCCAGACTGGCGCGCTAACCAGGCTGCGCTACGCCCCGCGACGCCGACACCGTAGCTCACTCGCATCGGTGGCGCCGGTTTGCCCGTGGCCGCGGGGCGAGATCATTTCCCTGTCAGACGAGGACGAGACAGGAGGTCGAGATGGAGATCGGAAAGCCACGGCGGGTGCATCGCGTCGAGCCGTTGAAGGATCCGGTTCCGCGCAGGCGGCGCGAGCGTGAGCCGGCACCGTCGCGCGCTCCGGCCAAGGGGCCCGTCGCCCCGGCCCGGTGACGGCGGCCGCGCTCGAGACTGCGCCCGACTACGCCGAGGCCTTCGAGGCGTGGCGGGTGTGGCGGGTCGTCAGGCACGACGGGGTGCTCGCGCTCGCGAGCATCGTCAAGCGGACGATCTGGCCTGCCGGCGAGCCGCTCGAGGCGCAGTGCCTCAAGGCGCTCCCGCTCTTCGACTGGCTGCGGCGGCGACGGCCGCATCCGGCTCCGGAGTGGCGGTGCGAGTGCGGGATCTATGCGGCCGGCCTCGACTGCGTGCATACCTACCTGGCCGACGCGCTGCCCGACGCGAGCGCACGGGTGATCGGACGCGTCGCGCTGTGGGGCTCGGTCGTGGAGTGCGAGCGCGGCTTCCGAGCCTCGCACGCCTACCCCGTCCGCCTCTACGTGCCGCTCCCGAGCGGAGGTCGGGCGCGGACGGCGGCCGAGGAAGTCGTCCGGGAGCTCGCGCGATACGACGTGCCGGTCGAGGCGGTGCGCGTCGACCGTTCGGACGTTCAGCGCCTCCTCCACGCGCTCGGCTGACGGGACCGCTCGGGCCTGCTCGCGCGTATGCGGGGCATGCGTCCTGTCGCCCTCGGCTCGCTCGCAGCGGCGACCCTGCTCGCCGCGGCAGCCTCCAGCCGCGCCGGCACCACCTCGCCGGTCGCCCTCGTCACCGCCGAGACCTCGAACGAGGTCTACGCCATCTCCCTCTCCAGTGGACGCGTCGTCGGGCGCGTTCGCCTGCCGGATCCGGTGACGATCGCCGCCCGCCCCGGCCTTCCCGCCGTGGTCGTCGACACGAGGGGGCGGGTAACGCTCCTCGCCCCGGCCGCGCTGCGGCCACTGGTCGTGGCGGGCTTCCGCTCGCCCCAGATCGCCGCCTACGCGCCCGGTGGGCGCTATGCCTACGTCACCGACGCCGGCCGCGGCGACCTCTCGGTGGTCGACCTCTCCCGCGGCCGGGTCGTCGACCGCGTCCACGCCGGAGCCGGCGCGCACCACCTCGCCGTCAGCCCGAATGGACACCGGATTTGGGTCGCGCTCGGTGAAGACGCCACGACGATCGTGCGGCTCGACGCGACGTCGCCGCGCACGCCGCGCGTCCTCGGGAGCTTCCATCCGCACGTCGCGTCACACGACCTCGTCTTCGCGCCGGACGGCCGAAGCGTCTGGGTCAGCTCCGCCTCGGCCCCCTTCGTCTCCGTCTACTCGCTCGCGGGCCGCCTCGTCGCCACCGTTCCCGCGGGACGCGCGCCGCAGCACCTCGCGCTCGCCGGCGGTCGGATGCTCGCCACGAGCGGCTACGGCTCATCGATCGAGGCGATCGCGCTGCGCACGCGCCGGATCCTCCGCCGCGCAGCACTGCCGTACGGCTCGTTCAACCTCGCCGTCTCGGGCGGGCGCGTCGTCACGACGTCGCTTCTGGACGGCGACGTCACCGAGCTGCGCGCACGTGACCTGCATCGGATCTGGACGACGCACGTCGCGCCCGAGGCTCGCTCGGTCGGGATCGGCTAGCGGACGACGACGCTCTCGACCTGCGCAGTCGCGGGGAGTGAGAGCACCGTCGCGTAGCGCCGCCTCGTGCCGGCCACGATGCGGGTTCCGCGGCCGGCGACGACTGCGGCGAAGATCCTGCCGCTGGACTCGAACGTCACGACCCTCCCGCCCAGCCGGAGCGACTCCAGCTCTCCGTCACGCCCCGGCGCCTCGTGACCGGCACGCAGAGAAAGCCGGGCTCCTGTCGGCGCGAAGGCGACGTGCGAGACATCGGCCGGCGAGCCCGCCACGACGCTGCGCGACTGATGTGCGATGTCATAGACGAGTGCCCGCCCTCCCGCCTCGACGTACGCGAATGCGAGCGAGTCCGCGCGCCACGACGGCCTGACCCCCCGCACCGTCCGGGCGAGCACCGCGTCGTGGGTGCCGTTGCCCCAGATCACGTGCAGGACGAGCCGGCCCGCCGAGCGAACGAGATAGGCGATCCGCAGGCCGTCGGGCGCCCACGCGATGGTGACGACGCGTCCTCCGGCAGGATGCGACCAGGCGCGCCGGCCGTCGGGCCTCATCGCCACGAGCGACTCGCCGATGCCGGCCGCGACGTACAGGGCGTGCGGGGAGAGCTCGGCTGCGCTCACCGGCAGTCCCTGCAGGCGGAAGCCGCTCCGCGTGACGACCGAGAGGCGGCCGTCGACGACCGCCGCGATTCCGGCTGCGCCCGGCGGCAGCGTCAGCAGCCGCCCGGTGC
>JAVKST010000001.1:0-55228 GCA_039583515.1 Gaiellaceae bacterium | reverse complement strand
CGCTGGAGGAGATCCGCGCCGCGCACGAGCGCCTCGAGGCCGGCGAGCAGCTCGGCAAGATCGTGCTGACGATCTAGGGCCTAGCCGAAGCCGAGGATGAACTTGGCGTCGTCGGACATCCGGTCCGGCGTCCAGGGCGGGTCGAAGGTGAGCTCGAGCTGGACGTCCTCGACGCCGTCGACCTGCCGCACGGCGCCGTCGATGTCCTGCGCGATCAGCGGCCCGGCGGGGCAGCCCATCGAGGTGAGGCTGTACGTCACCTTCACCGTCGCGTCCTCGACCTCGACCTCGTAGAGCAGGCCAAGGTCGACGATGTCCATCCCCAGCTCGGGGTCCTCCACCTGCCGGAGCACCTCGAGCACCTCGTCCTTCGTCGCCACGGCGCCAGTGTAGACGCCTGCCGCCGGATTACCCGGCGGCAGGCTCGATGTTCTGGTTGACGCGGAAGACGTTGTCCGGGTCGTACGCCGCCTTCACCTGCGCGAGCCGGTCGTAGTTGGGGCCGTACATCGCCCGCACCCGGTCGCCCGGCTCCTCCATCGCGAAGTTCAGATAGCCGCCGCCGAGCCCGTAGGGCCGGATCGTCTCGGAGTAGCCGATCGACCAGTCGCGGATCTTGGAGGCGTTCGCCGGGTCGGGGTCGACGCCGGCGTACACCGTCGACCAGACCGCGTCGCGGTAGCCCCACGCCGTCGCGTCGCTTGCGACGCGTGAGGCGGCGCCGTCGACCGGATACAGGTGCATCGTCGACTTCCACGTCGGCAGCGCGTTGCCGAACTCGACGTGCCGCTCGACGGCCTCATCCGGGATGTCGCGGACGAACTCGCCGCGCCAGTACCACTGGTCGCCCGGCGGGTAGAGGCCGTCGAATGCGGAGTTCCAGACGGGAAGCGGCATCGGCGCGACGCCGTCGAGCAGCGGGCTCCCGAAGGCGCGCGCCTCGCGCAACGCCTCCGACTCCTCCTCGCCGATCTGCGTCCACGCCACGCCGCAGACCTTGCGGAGATGGAGCTCCTCCGGGAACGGCGGCCCGGGCGGGATCGTCATGAACGCGAAGAAGCCGCTGAGCCCGTCGGGTGCCGCGGGCAGGAAGTCGCGGTACCAGCGCAGCAGGTCACCGGCGTCGTCGAGGTCGTAGAGCACCGGCCCGGCGAGCACGGTGGTGCAGGGGTGGCAGCGGAACGAGAACGACGTGACGACGCCGAAGTTGCCGCCGCCGCCGCGGAGGGCCCAGAAGAGATCGGGCTCCCGCTCGGAGTCGGTCTGGACGATCGATCCGTCGGCGAGGACGACCGTGGCCGCGACGAGATTGTCGATCGTGAGGCCGAGCGCCCGGGTGAGGTGGCCCATCCCACCGCCGAGCGTGAGGCCCCCCACGCCGGTCGTGCCGATGATCCCCACGGGGACGGTCAGGCCGTGCTCGTGCGTCGCGGAGACGAGCTTGTTCAGCGTCGCGCCGCCGCCGACGCGGACCAGCTTGGCCTCCGGCTCCACCGTCACCGCGTCCAGCACGGAGAGGTCGATCACGAGCCCGTCGTCGACGCTGCCGAGGCCGCCGCCGTTGTGCCCGCCGCAGCGCACCGCGATCCGCATCCCGCGCTCCTTCGCCCAGAGGACGGCCGCGGCGACGTCGGCCTCGTCGGCGCAGTACGCGATCGCGGCGGGCCGCCGGTCGATCATCGCGTTGTAGAGACCGCGCGCGGAGTCGTACTCGGCATGCCCAGCCTCGACGACGCGACCTTCGACGACACCTGCCAGACCTTCCACCGAAACGGCCATCGGTTCACTCTCCTGATCGATTTGCGCCCGATGCTACGACGCATTGCCGGGGATTGGAAGGCCGGGGCCGGGTCGTGGCGCTCAGTAGCCGAGCAGCCGCACTTCCTCGCGCCGCTCGCGCGCGAAGAAGTGGATGCCGTCGACGAAGCGCACCCAGTTGCAGCGCGTGCACATGACGAGGGAATGCGTCCGGGCGCTGTCGGCGAGGAAGCGGACGCCGCGCAACAGGTCGCCGTTCGAGACGCCGGTCGCCGCGACGATCACCTCGCCCGGAGCGAGATCCTCGGTCCGGAAGACGCGGTCGTAGTCCTCGATTCCCGCCTCGCGGAGCTCGTCGATCTCCCGCCGCGACGTCGGCCAGAACTGCGCCTGCAGCTCGCCGCCGAGGCAGCGCAGTGCCGCCGCCGAGAGCACCGCCTGCCGCGTGCCGCCGATGCCGATCGCGAGGTGGTCGTTCGTGCCGCGGATCGAGGCGGAGATCGCGGCCGTGACATCGCCGTCCTGGATCAGCTTGATCCGCGCGCCGGCGTTCCGGATCTCCTCGATCAGGTCGTGATGCCGCGGCCGGTCGAGCACGATCGTCGTCACGTCGTTCACGCGGCGGCCGAAGGCCTCGGCGATCGCCTCGATGTTCTCCCCCACCGGACGCAGGAGGTCGATCGAGCCCCGCGCACGGGGGCCGACCGCCATCTTCCGCATGTAGATGTCGGGCAGCGTCGTGAAGCGGCCCGGCTCGCCGACGGCGATCATCGACATCGCCCCGTTGCCGCCGCGAGCGACGACGCCGCGGCCCTCGAGCGGGTCGAGCGCGAGGTCGACCTCCGTCCCGCCGGCGCCTACGGTCGCGCCCGGCGTGAGCCCTCCCGAGTCTTCCGGCGAGCCGAAGACGATCCGGCCGCGGATCGGCAGGAGGTCGAGGGTCGCGCGCATGCCCGTCGCCGCCTCCGCCTCCGCCGCGTCCTCGTCGGCCCGCCCCAGCCACCGGGCGGAGACGAGCGCGGCGCGTTCGGTCGCGCGCAGGTACGCCTGGCACTGGCACGGCCGCTCCTGCCCGGCGACTTCGTCTTCGCTCATGCGTTCTCGCCGACCCGGTCGGCGGCGTCGAGCACGAGGTCGGCGACCGTGCGCGCGGCGGCGTCGGCGTCGTCGTTCTCGATCACCGGCATCCCCGCCCGCACCGCACGCTCGACGAGCAGCTCCTGCAGGCGGCGGATGTCGCCGAAGCGCTCGAGGTAGCGGGACTCGCGCCGCTCGGAGTCCTCGTCCCGCGCGTGGAAGTGGCGTGCGTGCTCCTCCTCGTCCCCGATCGCCAGGACGACGAAGGCGGAGGCCGCGAGCTCCGGCGGCGGCAGCTCGACCATCCCGGGCACGAGGTGGACGCCTTCGAGCACCATCGACCAGTCCTCCTCGAGCGCGCGCTCCGACGACGCACGGACGCCGACGAGCACGTTCCGCGCCTGTTGCAGGAAGCCGAACTCGAGCGGGTCGTCGGCGTCGGGGAAGGCATCGCCGGCCTCGAAGCTCGAGTGGTGGATCGAGGGCATGAACATCTCCGAGAAGAGCGCGCGCATCGTCTGGCGGATGAAGTCGGTGGACGTGACGCGCGTGATGCCGAAGCGGTATGCGAGCTCGCTCGCGACGGTCGACTTGCCCGTGCCGGTCGCGCCGCCGATGAACACGAGGATCGGGAGGTCGAGCTCGCGCAGCTGCTGGTAGCGCCGCAGGCGGAGGATCGTCTCGCTCCCCTGCTCCTCCCCGAGCACCTCGACGGCGAGCGTCTCGAGGCGCTCGAGCTCGATCTCGCGGCGGCCGCGCCGGAGCAGCTCGTCTCCGACTCTGCTCGCGAGCGCGTAGGCGCGGTGCCCGGGGACCCCGGCCGCCATCAGCGACCGCGCCATCAGGCCGCGCGAGTACGGAAGCCCGAGCTCGCCGCCCCCGAGCGGCAGCGGCATGATCCTGCGCGGCGAGCTGCTCACCGGAGACTCCTCGCCGCCACGAGGTCGCGCACCCGGTCGTCGAGCTCGTCGGAGACGACGTCGTTGGCAGCGAGCACCAGCTGCGCGCCCCGCGAGAGGGCGGCCTCGGCGACGACGTCGATCGCGGCCGCCTTGAGCTCCACGAGATAGACGTCCGCCTCGACATGCTCGAGCTCCTCGCGCACGGCGTCGCGCCGGGCGAGGTTGCGCGAGACGTGGACGACCTCCGCGTCGAGATGCCCGGTCGGCGCCGGGCCGGTCGTGAAGACGGCGGTGCGGCGGCCGCGCAGGGCCGCTGCCGGGCGCAGCCGCAGCTCGGCGCTCACGACCGGGATGTCCGCGACAGCGGCAATGGCGTCGCGGTCGGCGCCGCCGGTGTCGACGACGAGGTCGGAGACGAGGACGCGGTAGGCGTTGAGGCCGGCGCGGATGTCGTGCGCGCCGTTCGTGACGAGGATCCGCGCATCGGCCGCGACGGGAGGCACGGCCGCGCCGCTGCCGTCGAAGAGCAGGAGCTCGGGATCGAGCTCGCCGGCGACCGCAGCTCCCTCGAGCACGTTGGAGTGGAAGGTCGCGCCGGCGAGGCCGCCGCCCGCGCGGCGGCAGCCGACGGTCGGGACCCCGGCGAGCGCCGCCGTCTCGAGATGGTCGGAGGCGGCGTGGCGTCCCGCGCGCGCGAGCGCGAGCAGGTCGTCGAGTGACGGCGGCGACGCCACGAGCTCCGGCTCGCCAGGGCCGCCGCGGCCCATCGCCACCACGACGACCCGCCTATCCTCGGCGAGCAGGCGCGCGACGTGCCCGGCCACGGCCGTCTTGCCGACTCGCTTGCCGGTGCCGATCACCGCCAGCGACGGAACCTCGACGGGATGGAGCGGCGGCGGGTCGAAGCGGAAGTCGGCCCCGACGTAGGGGAGGCCGAGCGCGAGCGCGCGCGAGGCCCAGAGGAACCGCTCGCGCGGCCCGAGCACCGGCTCGTCCGAGAGGTCGACGACGACCTCCGCCTCGACTCCGTCCAGCCTGTCCACGAGCGGCACGCCGTAGTCCGCGTCGCCCGTGAGCTTCTCCGTGCCGCCGGCGAGCAGCGCCCCGACGACCTCGTACGGCAGCGCGGCGAGCGCGTCGCGCACCACCGGCGGGTGGTGCTCGCCGTCGATGAGCACGACGGCTCTCACGCCGGCCGCACCTCGTCCTCGATGCGCGCGGTGTACTTCTCGTAGGTCTTCGTGTCGGTCGAGAACTGGATGATCCGCTCCTGCCCGTGGAACGGGTACCGGCGCCAGACGTCGACGTGCGTCCCCTCGACCTCGACGACGTTGTAGCAGGGGCGGCCGTTGCCGCGCAGCCGCGACGACGACACCGTGCCGGCGTTGACGACGAAGAGGTTCTCGAGCCGCCACGCGTAGGGGACGTGCTTGTGACCGGAGAGGACGAGGTCGACGTCCGCCCGCTGCAGGCACTCGAGCGTGTCGCCTGCGTCGTGGACGATGTTCCGCTCGCGGCCGGTCCCGGGCACCGGCAGCAGGTGATGGTGGAGCACGAAGACGCGAAGGTCCGCGCGCTCCTCCTGGAACTGCTCCTCGATCCAGCGGTAGCGGCCGCGGCCGATCTGGCCGTTGTCCAGGTCGGGCTCGCTCGAGTCGACCGCGACGATGGTGACGCCGTCCCTGCGCAGCACCGAGTTGCGCGCCCCGAACAGCTCCTCGAAGTGGACGTAGCCGACGTTGCGCGAGTCGTGGTTCCCCGGGATGACGACGATCGAGTCGCATTCGACGCGGTTCAGGTAGTCGCGGGCCAGCACGTACTCGTCCTTGAAGCCGTTGGAGGTGAGGTCGCCCGAGACGATCACGACGTCCGGAGAGAGCTCGTTCACCTCGGCGATCGCGCGCTCGAGCAGCTGCGGCAGGAAGAACTGCTGCCCGCAGTGCAGGTCGGACAGCTGCACGATCCGGAACATGCCGTGGACCCTAGAAGATCGCAGCCCGCGTTTCGGCGTCCGATGCGCCCGGTACCGTCACCGGCGATGGAGCTGGGTCTCCCGGTGTTCCGGGCATATCGCGGGTCGGAGCCGCCGCGCTTCGCCAGCCCCGCGGAGCTCGAGTGCGCGAAGGTGCTGGACTACTACGGCGTCCCATGGGAATACGAGCCGCGGACGTTCGTGCTCGAGCAGGACGAGAGCGGGCGCGTGTGCGAGGCGTTTACGCCCGACTTCTACCTCCCCGAGCAGGACCTCTACGTCGAGATCACGGTCATGAAGCAGTCGCTCGTCACCCGGAAGAACCGGAAGCTGCGCAAGCTCCGCGAGCGCTATCCCGACGTGCGGATCAAGCTCTTCTACCGGCGCGACCTGGAGCGCCTGGCCCAGCATTTCCACCTCGACCTCGCCAGCTGACCGTCTGCCGGCGGACGAGCGCATCGGGGGGATCTACCTCTCCGCGGCGGAGCTCGCCGCGCGCGTTCGGGAGCTGGGGACGGAGATCGCCCGCGACTACGTCGGCCTGGAGCCGGTGCTCGTCGCGTCGCTCAAGGCCAGCCTCGTCTTCGTCGCCGACCTCTCGCGGGCGCTGCCGATCCTCCACGCACTCGACTTCGTCGAGCTCGCGGGGTACGGCAGCGCGGGGATGGGCGGCCACCAGCAGATTCGCGTGCTCAAGGACCTCGACCTGGACGTGCGGGGCCGCGACGTGCTGGTCGTCGAGGACGTTGTCGACACCGGGCTGACGCTCAACTACCTCGTCCGGACGCTCGAGATGCGCGACCCTACGTCGGTCGCGGCCGTCACGCTCCTCGACCGGCCCTACCGGCGGCTCGTCGACGACCTGCCCGTCCGCTACGTCGGCTTCGTGGTGCCGGACGAGCTCTACGTGGGGTACGGCTTCGACCTCGACGAGCGGTACCGGGAGCTGCCGGACCTGCGGCTCGTCGACCTGCGCGCGTCCGGCGAATAACTTCGCGGCGACCCGTAACCGTTCGCGCCGCAGGGGCGTTTATGCGTTGTAAGTCGCAAAGAGCCACGCGCGGAAGATCTCGGGGGACACCGCACTCAGGGGTCCCGCACAAAGGTCGTCTCCCGACGACGCCGGCCGCCTCCCCCGGGGCGGCCGGCCGTTTTTCGGGAGTTATTCGTCGGGGTCGGGCGCGGGCGTCGGCGGCGTTCCCTCGTCCGGCGGCGGGTACGGCTCCGGGATCCGAGCAGGTTGCGGCGGATCTGCCTCGCCCGGCGGAGGGTAGGGAGGATTGGGCTCGTTCGGTGTGACCATCAGCGTCTCCTGTACCGGCAGGCGAGCACGGCGAATCCGCTCCTCCGCCCCCGCGAGCCGCGCCGCGAGCTCGGCCTCGACCCGCTCCCGCTCGCGCTCGAGCTCCCGCAGGCGCGAACGAGCCTCCTGCTCGGCGACGGCGTCCCGATTCCACACGGCGGCGCCCAGCGCCTGCAGCGCCGGCCTGCGGTCGAGCTCGAGCCGGTCGAGCTCCGAGCGCGAGCGCCAGCGCGTGACGGCGGTCTCCAGCCGGGTCCGCCACACCTCGGCCGCCGTCGCAGCCTGCGCGCGACCGTCGGCTGCCAGGCGCGTCGGCCGGTCGCCCCACCGGCCGCGCGCGGCGCCTCGCCTCATCTCGGCCAGCGCCGCGAAGAACACGACCGCGACGAAGATCGCCACGACGCCCCACGCCCAGTGGCCCGTCGCGAACAGCCCGATCGCCGCGCCGACGGCTGCGAAAGCGAGGCAGAGCAGGACGAAGGGCGCCGGCAGGCCGAACCAGCGCGGCTCGACCCGGTCGTTGACGACCGGCACGCGCGCCGTCTCGAGCGGAGCGCTCCCCGCGGACGCGCCGCACGCCGGGCAGAAGCGCGCACGGACGGGCAGCTCTTCGCCGCAGCTAGGGCAGAAGGTCCCGGGCAGCGGCGACGCGCTCACGCTGGGATGGTTCCCTCCGGTCGAGGGCTCGTAACGCCTCGGCCGCACGCCGCCGCAGCGGCCCGACCTGCGCGCGGTAGTCCTCGTCCGACACCTTGCCGGTGCGGTGGTCGAACTCGAGCTCCTTCAGCGCGGCGAGCGCGCGATCCCGCTCCTCCGCCAGCTGCAGGTGCCGCCGGGCGGCGGGATCGAGCTCGTCCAGCCGGTCGCTCATCGGCGCCGGGTCGAGCAGGAACGGCCGCGCTACGAAGACGACCGCCACGACGGCGAGCACCGCCGCCAGCGCGAGCGCCCACTCCACGGCTAGATCCCGACCGGCGCCGCCCCGGCGGCGTAGCGCGCGGCGAGCCGGCGCTGCTCGACCGCGTCCGGCCACATCGCGATCAGGGCGCCGAAGACGAAGACGAAGCCGCCGGCCCAGATGAGGTTGATCAGCGGCTTCACGAATACCTGCAGGTCGACCTTGTCTCCTCCTGCAAGGTCCACGCGCGTGAACACGTCGCCGAGCGAGCGCGGATCGTGGTAGATCGAGGCGACGTGCTGGGTGCCCTCGATCGTGTAGTCGTCCAGCCCCGGATTGAGGTTGAACCGCTCACCGTGGCCGGAGACGGTGACGAGCGCGCGGACGCCGGTGTAGTTCGGCCCTTTCACCGCGGTCGACGTCCGATAGGTCGCCGTGTAGCCCGCCGCCTCGATCGACTGCCCTGGCCGGAGCACCCGTTCGCGCACCGTCTGATACGCGCTCGAGCCGGCGATCCCGATCGCGAGGAGGACGACCGCCGCATGGACGACGTAGCCGCCGTAGCGGCGGCGGTTGCGGGAGACGAGGCGGAGGATCCCGCCCGCCGCGGCGCGTCCGCGCACGAACTCGAGCACGATCGAGGCGCCGACGAACGCCGAGAACGTGTACGCGAGCAGGCCCGGCCTCGAGCTGCCGAAGCCTAGGCCGAGGAGCACGCCTCCCGTGACGATCGCGACTGCGAATGGGATCAGGAACGTCTTCCCGAGCGAACGCAGCGAGGCGCGCCGCCAGGCGACGAGCGGCCCGAGCCCCATCAGGAGCAAGAGCGGCAGTCCGAAGGTGTGGAGGAAGAAGTCGTAGTAGGGCTTCGAGACCGAGCGCGTCTCCCCGCGCACGGCCTGGGAGAGGATCGGATAGAGGACGCCCCAGAGGATCGTCAGCGCGAGCGCGACGAGGAGGAGGTTGTTGTAGAGGAAGGTCGCCTCGCGCGAGACGAGCGACTCGAGCCGCGTCTTCGTCCGCAGGAGCGGCAGCCGCAGGTAGATGAGCGCGACCGAGAAGCCGACCATCAGCCCGAGGAAGCCGAGGAACCAGCCCCCGATCGGGCTCTGCGCGAACGAGTGGATCGAGTCGATGACGCCCGAGCGCGTGATGAAGGTGCCGAAGAGCGAGAGGTTGAACGCAAGCGCGACGAGCACCATGTTCCAGACCTTCAGCATCCCGCGCTTCTCCTGGATCATCACCGAGTGCAGGAACGCCGTCGCCGCGAGCCACGGCATGAGCGCCGCGTTCTCCACCGGATCCCACGCGTAGTAGCCGCCCCAGCCGATCTCGACGTACGCCCAGTGGGAGCCGATCAGCTGGCCGACGCCGAGGAACATCCACGCGGCGAGCGTCCAGCGGCGCGTGGCGACGATCCAGCGCTCGTCGGTGCGGCCGGAGAGGAGCGCGCCCATCGCGAACGCGAACGGCACGGTCAGGCCGACGTAGCCGAGATAGAGCATCGGCGGGTGCGCGAGCATGTACGGGTTCTGGAGGCTCGGCACCATCCCGGCGCCGTCCGCCGGGGCCGGCTGGACGTTGAACGGGCTCGAGACGAAGCAGAGCATGAAGGCGAAGAAGCAGGCGACGAGACCGAAGACGGGCACCACCCACGCCATCAGCTCGCGGGAGCGCCGGTTGAGCCAGACGGCGAGCGCGGCATAGCCGGTGAGGATCAGGAGCCAGAGCAGGAGGGAGCCCTCCTGGCCTCCCCAGAAGGCGGAGAGCGCGTAACCGAGCGGGAGCTTGTGGCTCGTGTGCTGCGCGACGTAGGCGAACGTCATGTCGCGGCGCCCAAGCGCGACGAACAGGACGATGGCAGCCACCACCGTCGCCGGGAACGCGGCGAGCAGCGCGTTCTGCGCCGAGAGCGCGAGGCGGCGGCGGCGCTTCCACGCCGCATACGAGCCGGCGGCGAGAGCGTATACGACGAGGCCGAACGCGAGAATGAGCGCGGCGCGCCCGAGCGGAGCCATCAGGCGTTCGAGGAGCTCTTGGCCGGCGCGTACTTCGACGGGCACTTCGTCACGAGCGAGCCGGGCTTCGCGACGAAGACGCCGTTGCGCATCGTCCCCTCGATCACGACGTGCCGCCCGACCTTGAACAGGTCGGGGACGCCGCCGGTGTAGTCGACGAGGACGCGCTCGGAGCTCTTGGCGCCGATGTCCTGCAGCCGGAACCGCAAGCCGTGCTTCGTGTACGCGTCGCCCGAGACCGGGCCGACGACGGCGCCGACGAGCGACACGTCCCCCGCGTGGCCGGCGACGGTGCTCGGCGTGAGCTGCGCGATGCCGTTGCCGGCGAGCGCGGTGTAGACGACGAAGACCGCCAGCGCCGCCGCCACCGACAGCGCGATCACGAGCCGCGCAGGACTGGCTCCCACGCCGGGATGTTAGCCCGCTCTGCTAGCGCTCTGAGGCAGGTGCGGCGTTGCGCGCGGGAATCCGGTAGCCGTGGTCGTTGCAGAGCGACCCCGGCGAGTCCTCGGTGAGCGCGTCGCAGTACCCCTTGCCGTAGGCGGCCCGGATGAAGGCCGCGACGACGTCGAGGTTCCAGTCGGAGATGTCGCCCGCCTCGCGCCAGAGGTCGGCGAGCCGGAGGTCGATGTCGAGCTCCAGGAGGTCGATCCGCGAAGGTCGCTTGGCCATGCCCGACAACGTAGAAGCGGGGTCGGACGGCATAGGCTGAGCCGGTGGGAGAGATCCGCTTCGGCCCCGCCGGTCTTCCCGACGCAGCGTCCTTCGAGGAGGCATTCGCGCTCCTCGCGTCCGCCGGCTACCCGGCCTGCGAGTTCGGCTTCGCCGGCGGCTTCTGGCTCGACTACGAGACCGCGCCCGCGCTCGGCGCGGCGGCCGAGGCGGCCGACGTCGCGCTCTCCGTCCACGCGCCGCTGGCCGCGTTCATGGGGCACGCGGAGCGCGGCAAGAAGTTCTCGATGGCGCTCGGGATGCTCGACCACACCGCCGGGCTCGCGAAGGCGTGCGGAGCGAGGCTGGTCGTCTTCCATCCGGGTTTCCTGCTCGGGCGAGAGCGGGAGCGTGCGATCGCGGACGTCGTCGACCAGCTCGGCGACCTGCGCGCGCGGCTCGAGGCGAAGGACCGGCTCGTCCCGTTCGGTGTCGAGGTGATGGGCCGCGTGCGCGAGCTCGGGACGGTGGAGGACGTGCTCGCGATCGGCGCGCAGGTCGACTTCGTGCGTCCCGTGCTCGACTTCGCGCACATGCATGCGACGAGCGACGGCGCGTTCCTCGACGCCGACGCGTTCGCCGCGCCGCTCGCCGCCGCCGACGCGATCCTCGACCCGGGGGCGCCGTTCCACATCCACTTCAGCGACATCGCCTACGCGAACCGGAACGAGACGAAGCACCTGCCGTACGGCGAGGGCACGCTGCGCGCGGAGCCGCTGCGCGAGGCGCTCGAGCGGTTCGAACGCCCCGCGACCGTGATCAGCGAGGCGCCGGACGCCGCGTCGACTCAGGCGATCGGCACGGTGCTGCTCGGCGCGAGCTCCGCGAGCCGCGCCTCGTAGCGGGCGACGTCTTCGTCGCGTGCGCGCGAGCGGTGGAACTCGATGACGCGCCGGAGCGCCCAGCGCTCCACCGCGCGGAGACCGAAGAGACGCAGATCCTCCACCGCGTCGCCCATGAGCTCGTCCGCCTCGGCGTCGCGGCCCTGCGCGGCGCGAACGAGCGCGAGCGAGAGCTTCGTCGTCGAGGTCGAGACGCGGTCTTCCGGGCCGACCGACTCTCGCGCCTCGAGGGCGTAGCGCTCGGCCTCCTCGAGGCGGCCGAGGTCGACGTAGAGGTCGGCAAGCGAGCGCTGCGCCTCGGCGAGGTGGGCGCGGTCGTTGATCCCCTTCATCATCCGCACCGCGTCGAGGAGCACGTTCTCGGCCCGCGCGATGCCTCCCTGGGCGGCCGCGAGGCGACCGATCATCAGCGTCGAGTACGCCTCCGACTGGGTGTTCCCGATCTCGCGGTAGAGGTCGCGCGCGACGACATAGGCCGCCTCCGCCTCGGCGTCGTTCCCACGCCAGTTCTCGAGCCCGCCGCGTGCCATCGCGGCGAGCGCGCGGCCGACGATGCTGCCGCTCTCGTGGGCGAGCTCGGCGACGCGGTCGACGAGCGGCTCGGCGTCGGCGAGGTCGAGGCGGTGGGTGTAGCTCTCGGCGAGCGCCATCGTGATCTGGATCTCCTGGTCCTTCCGGTTCGCAAGGCGAGCAGCCTCGAGCGCGAGCTTCGCCCAGCGCTCGAAGGCGGCGTCGTCGCTCAACCACGACGCGACGCCGGCGGCGGCGCGGAACGCCTCGAAGCGGACCTCCGGCTCGTCGTCCGCCAGCACCTCGACGGCCCGCTCGGCGAGCTCGCCCGCAGCCGGCGCGTCGGCGCGCTGGTTGAGGACGGCCTCCGCCAGCGCCGTGAGCGCGCGGCCCTGCAGCCGGTGCTCGCCCTCCCGCTCGGCCGTCGAGGCGACGACCTCCATCTCGACGATCACCGCGGGCATGTCCCCGAGCCGCCACGCAGCACGGGCCGCGAAGTAGCGGCGCTCGAGCGTCGGCGCGAGCTCGACCGCCCGGACGAGGAGCTTGCGCGCGCTGCGGAACGACTCGCGCGACAGCGCTCTACGGCCGGCCCGCTCGAGTGCCCCCGCCGCCTCTTCCGCGAGCTCTGCCGGAGCGGCGCCGTCGAGCTCGGCGAGCAGCCGGGCGGCCTGGTCGAGGTGGAAGGCGCGGATCTCGACGAGCTCCTCGCCGGCGCGCCGGCCGAGCCAGTCCGCGAAGAGCAGGTGGAGGTCGGCCCGCGAGCCCTTCGACAGCCCGCCGTACGCGACCTCCCGGATCAGCACGTGCTTGAACTTGTACGCCTGCTCGCCGCTGATGCTCGACCGCTCCTCGGGCAGCACGAAGTCGCGCAGCAGGAGCTCCTCGAGCGCGGCGTCCACGTCCTCGACGTCCGTCGAGAGGTGTGCGAGCGCGCCGCGGACGAACACGCGCCCCATGATCGACGCGCGCTGCAAAAGGCGGCGCTGCTCCGGCGCGAGCCGGTCGATGCGCGCCGCGATCAGCGCCTGCACCGTGTCGGGGATGCGGTCCTGCCGGGCGTCCGGGCGCTCGGCCAGCGCGCGGATCGTCTCCTCGACGAAGAGTGGGTTCCCCTCCGCCTTCGCCAGCACCGCCGCCGCGTCGACGGAGACTCCGACCTCGTCCGCCAGCGCCGCCACCAGCTGACCGCTCTCCTCGTCGGGCAGCGCCTCCAGCTCGAGCGTGACCGCGCGGACGCGCCCGCCGCCCCAGCCGGGGCGGACGTCGAGCAGCTCGGGCCGCGCGAGGCAAACGAGCAGGAGCGGCGCCGTCCTGACGAAGCCGGCCAGGTGCTCGACCAGCTCGAGCAGCGGCTCCTCGCCCCAGTGGACGTCCTCGAATACGAGGACGAGCGGCTGCGCATCGGCCAGCTGCTCGGCCCACGAGCGGACGGCCCAGGCGATCTCCTGCTGGCTCCGCTCCCCCTCGACCGCCTCCAGCACACCGGCGGCGAGACCGAGCAGGTCGGCGACGGCCTCGTCCTCGCACGTGTCGCGGAGCTTCTCGAACGCGCGGTCGAGCGGGTCGTCGTCCGAGATCCCCGCCGAGGCCTTCACCATCTCTGCGATCGGCCAGTACGTGACGCCCTCGCCGTACGGCAGGCAGCGCCCCTTGAGCACCGTGGCGCCCTCGATCGCCTCCACGAACTCGCGGGCCAGGCGGCTCTTGCCGACGCCGGGCTCGCCGTAGAGCGTGACGAGCGTCGCGCGGCGGTCGCGCACCGTGCGCGCGAACGCGTTGTCGAGCAGCTCGAGCTCGGAGTCGCGCCCGACGAGGGGCGCCGAGAGGTGCCGGAGCGGCCGGCCCGGGTCGCGCACGCGGAGGACCCGGCTCACGTCCAGCGGCTCCCGCCAGCCGCGCACCTCGAGCGGCTCGAGCGGCTCGAGGTCGACGAGGTCGCGGACGAGGCGCGCGGTCGTGGGGCCGACGAGGATCTCGTTCGGGCCGGCCCGCTGCTCGAGGCGCGCCGCGAGGTTCACCGCCTCGCCGGTCGCGAACGTCGAGTCGGATTCGTCTGCGACGACCTCGCCCGACTCGATGCCGATCCGCGCCTCGAGACCGAGCTCGTGCACGCGGTCGAGTGTCGCGAGCGCCGCACGGACGGCGCGCTCGGCGTCGTCCTCGTGCTGGAGGGGCACGCCGAAGGCTGCCATCACCGCGTCGCCCGCGAACTTCTCGACCGTGCCGCCGTGCGTGACGATGCAGTGCGAGACCTGGTCGAAGAAGCGTCCCACCCGCCGCCGCACGACCTCGGGGTCGGCGTCCGTCAGCAGGCCTGTCGAGTCGACGAGGTCGACGAAGAGGACGGTCGCGAGCTTCCGCTCCACCATCTCGCAATCGTAGTTTCAGGCGCCGCCCGGTTACGATCGCGCCCGTGCTCGACCCGAAGGTCTTCAAGGCGTACGACGTCCGCGGCATCTACCAGTCCGAGCTCGACGAGGCCGGTGCGGAGGCGATCGGCCGCGCCTACGTCGACGAGTTCGAGCCGCGCCGGATCGCGGTCGGCCGCGACATGCGCGTCTCGTCGCCGGCGATGCAGGAGGCGCTCGTGCGCGGAGCGGCGGGGGCGGGCGCCGACGTGCTCGACCTCGGGCTCGTAGGGACCGAGATGCTCTACTTCGCCGTCGGCTCGCTCGAGCTCGAGGGCGGCGTGATGGTCACGGCCTCGCACAACCCGAAGGAGTACACCGGCATGAAGATCGTCCGCCGCGGCGCGCTGCCCGTCGGCGGCGAGTCCGGCCTGCTCGAGGTTCGCGACCGCGCCCTGGCCGAAGCGGACACGACCGGTAGCAGCTACCGGTCACGTCCCGAAGGGACGGTCCAGCCGCACGACATCTGGCCGGCCTACGTCGACCGGGTGATGTCGTTCGTGGACACGGCCGCGATCGGGCCGTTGCGGGTCGTGATCGACGCCGCGAACGGAATGGCGGGAGCGATGCTGCCGCCGGTCCTGGAGCGGCTCCCGGTCGACGCCGTCCGCTGCTACTTCGACCCGGACGGCACGTTCCCCAACCACGAGCCGAACCCGCTCCTGCCGGAGAACCGCGAGTTCATCGTGCGCAAGACGCTCGAGGAGAGGGCCGACCTCGGCGTCGCGTTCGACGGCGACGCCGACCGCTGCTTCTTCGTCGACGACACGGGCGAGTTCGTCCCCGGCGACTTCGTCACGGCGCTCTTCGCCGAGAGCGTGCTGGAGAAGGAGCCGGGCGCGAAGGTCATCTACGACGTGCGCGCCAGCCGCGCCGTCGCCGACACGGTCGAACGGCTCGGCGGCACCCCGCTCGTCGAGCGCGTCGGGCATGCGTTCATCAAGGCGCGCATGCGAAAGGAGGAGGCGGCCTTCGCCGGGGAGGTTTCCGGCCACTACTACTTCCGCGACTTCAGCCAGGCCGACACGGGCGTCGTCCCCTTCCTGCTCATGCTCGAGCTGATCTCGAAGAAGGGCCGCAAGCTGTCGGAGATCCTGGCGCCGCTGCGCGGGCGCTACTTCCTCACCGGCGAGGTCAACACGCCGGTCGCGGACGTGCCACTCAAGCTGCAGGAGCTGAAGGAGCGCTACGCCGACGGGCGGGTCTCGCATCGCGACGGGGTCTCCGTCGACTTCGACGACTGGCACTTCAACGTGCGGCCGTCGAATACGGAGCCGCTGCTGCGGTTGAACCTCGAAGCGATGTCGCAGGAGCTGATGGAGCGGAAGCGGGACGAGGTGCTCGCGCTCATCCGGGGATGAAGCCGCCGTTCAAGTTCTCGGCCCGGACGCGGGTCGGCTTCTCCGACACCGACGCCCAGGGGATCGTCTACTACGGCCGCTACAACCCGTACTTCGACCTGGCGCGCGTCGAGTACCTGCGCAAGCTAGGGCTGCTGCAGCGGCGCGGAGAGGCCGGCGACTTCGTGATGCGCGCAAACGACGTCGAGTACTTCGCGCCGGCCGTCTTCGACGACGAGATCGAGGTCTGGACACGCGTGTCGCGCCTCGGCAGGACGAGCGTGACGTTCGCCTTCGCCGCCTACCGCGTGGCCGACGACGTGCTGATGGTCACCGCACACCAGACGCTGGTCTACGTCGACCTCGCGCAGCGGCGCGGCCAGGCGGTGCCGGCGGCGTTCGGAGACGCGGTGCTCGAGTTCGAGGGCGACGATGTCGAGCGGTAGCGCGGCGCTCGAGGCCGTCGACCGCGTCTTGAACCGCGGCGGAGACGCCGACGACGTCCTGCGTGAGGTCGTGCACGTCCTCCACGAGCGCGGCGGCTACGCGTGGGCCGGCATCTTCTTCGTCGAGGACGGCGAGCTCGCCCTCGGCCCCGAGGCGGGCGAGGCGGACGAGGGGCGCCGCCGCACCGTGCCGGTGCTCTGGCAGGGGGCGCGGGTCGCGGAGCTCGCGCTCGACGGCGCGTCGGACGCGGACACGCCGTTCCTCGAGCGCGTGGCCGTCCTGATCTCCGGCCACTGCCTCGTCGGCTGGGACGTCGGCGGCGAGGCGTGGGAGTCCTGAACATCCCCCGGAAGAGGTACCGGCGCCGCATGGTTGAGCGGCGATCCCTCGAAGGAGGTACCCCGCCGCTGCGCCGCTCGATCCCTCGGCCGAGGGAGCGGCCGGCCTAGGACGGCGTGACGCGGTAGGCGTCGAAGACGGCGTCGACGTTCCGTAGCGCCGCGAGCAGCGCGCGGAGCCCCTGCACGTCGCCGACCTCGACGACGTACCAGTTGCGCGCCATCTGGTCCTCGACGGTGCCGCCGTAGGAGACGATGTTCGCGCCGTGCTCGGCGAACGTGCGGGCGACGTCCTCGAGCAGCCGCGGGCGGTCCCAGGAGTCGACGGCGATCTGGACGCGGAAGCTCTGCGAGCCGTCTCCCTCCCAGTCCACCGGCGTGAACCGCTCGGGGTTGCGGCGGAGCGCGCGGACGTTCGGGCAGTCCTCGCGGTGGATCGTGATGCCCTTGCCGAGCGAGATGTAGCCGACGATCTGGTCGCCCGGAACCGGTGTGCAGCACTTCGCGAGCCGGACGAGGACGTCCTCGACCCCGACGACCTTGATGCCGTAGCTGTCGCTGCCGGCCGCCTCGCGCGCGCGCGGCTTCTTGAGCTGGACCGGCTCCTCGGCCGCGACCTCGTCGACCTTCAGCTGTTGCAGGACCTTGTCGACGATCTTCGAGGCCGTGAGCTTGCCGGACCCCAGGGCGAGGTAGAAGTCCTCGGCCTTCTTGTAGCCGGACTCGCGGATCACGCCGGCGAGCACCGCAGAGCCCGCGAGCTTCTTGTACGGCAGGTTCTGGGCCTTGAGCGATCTCTCCAGCGACTCGCGGCCCTTCGCCTCCAGGTCCTCCTTCTGCTCGCGCGAGAAGAACTGGCGGATCTTGTTCCGAGCGCGGGACGAGGCGACGAGCCCGAGCCAGTCGCGCGACGGGCCGCGGGAAGCCGACTTGCCGATGAGGATCTCGACGCGGTCGCCGCTGTGCAGCCGGTAGTGGAGCGGGACGATCCGGCCGTTCACCTTCGCCCCGACGGTGCGGTGGCCGACGTCGGTGTGGACGGCGTAGGCGAAGTCGATCGGCGTCGCGCCGGCCGGCAGCGTCTTGACCTCGCCCTTCGGCGTGAAGACGAAGACCTCCTCGTCGAACAGATCGGTGCGGAAGCTCTTGACGAACTCGCGCGCGTCCGTCTCGTCGGCGTGGATGTCCATCAGCGAGCGAACCCAGGCGCTCCACTCCTCGTCCGCGCCCTTCGAGCGGTCGCCGCCGCGCTTGTACGCCCAGTGCGCCGCGACGCCGAGGTCGGCGGTCTCGTGCATCTCGCGCGTTCGCACCTGGATCTCGAGCGGCCGGCCCTCCGGCCCGATCACGGTCGTGTGGAGGGACCGGTACGCGTTGAACTTGGGCATCGCGATGTAGTCCTTGAAGCGGCCGGGCATCGGCTTCCAGAGCGAGTGGATGAGACCGAGGGCGCCGTAGCAGTCGCGCGTCCCCTCCTCGGCGTCCCGCTCGACGATGACGCGCATGGCCGTGAGGTCGTAGATCTCGTTGAACTCGCGGCCCTTCTTCGTCATCTTGTCGTAGATCGAGTAGAAGTGCTTCGCGCGCCCGGCGATGTCGACGGGGATGTCGACCTTCTCCAGCTCGTGCAGCAGCACCTCGGCCGCCTCGTTCACGTGCCGCTCGCGGTCGGCGCGGCGCTCGGCCACCATCGTCTTGATCTCCGTGTACTTGCGGGGGTGGAGCGTCTGGAAGGCGAGGTCCTCGAGCTCCCATTTGAGCGCGTGGATGCCGAGGCGGTGCGCGAGCGGCGCGTAGACCTCGAGCGCCTCCTTCGACTTCTGGATCTGCTTCTGCTTGCCGAGGTACTCGATCGTGCGGAGGTTGTGGAGGCGGTCGGCGAGCTTGACGAGGATGACGCGGACGTCCTCCGCCATCGCCACGACCATCTTCCGGTAGTTCTCGGCCTCCGCCTGTTCGCGGCTTTGGAACTGGACCCGGGTCAGCTTGGTGACGCCGTCGACGAGGTGGGCGACCTCGTCGCCGAACTCCTCGCGCAGCGTGTCGAGCTCGGCGCTCGTGTCCTCGACGACGTCGTGGAGAAGCGCGGCTGCGATCGTCGGCTCGTCGAGGCGCAGCTCCGCGCAGATCCTCGCGACGCCGACCGGATGGGTGATGAACGGCTCGCCCGAGCGGCGTTGCTGCCCCTCGTGGGCGGCAGAGGCGAAGCGGAAGGCGCGGGTGACGAGGTCGAGGTCGGCGTCGGCGTCGTAGGCGACGACGCTGGCGAGCAGACCCTCGAGCAGTTCCTCGTGCTTCTCCCCTGTCTCGAGCGTCGCCATTTTCCCAGTGTACTCCCGCCCTCCGGCGGCGAACCTCTGCGGGAGGAACGGCCGTTACAGCAACGAAGTGACGGGTTCGATGGCCGCATACCGCCGCTATCGCGCCGCCCTGCGGCTCGCGCTCGCGCTCGCTCACTGCCTGAACGGCTCCGAATAGACGACGCGACCCTGCGGCAGCTGCGCATCCGGGTTGAGGATCGCCACCTGGAACGGCCGTGAGGGCCAGCCGGCCGGCGGCAGCAGCCCTAGCGGCTCGGCGTGGACGAAGCCGAAGCGCTCGTAGTAGGCCGGAGCTCCCAACTAGCGCCCGGGCTCGACGTGCCCGCGGCTGACGAGGACAGCCCCAGGACGGCTCCGTCCTCTTCCCAGACGAGCGATAACTCGGGGATGAAGGCCTCGCTCGCGCGCACCTCGTCGACCATTCGCGCCTCCGGCTCGCGGCCGAAGGCTGCGGTCTCGACGGCCCGGATCGCGTCCTCGTCGCCGTTCGCGGCGGATCACGCGGCGCGTGCGAGCGGCGGCCCGGCCGCGAGCAGCGCGCGAAAGCGCGGCGACTCGAGCAGGTCGCGCCGAGCGCCGTCCTCGAGTTCGAGCTCGGCGAAGATCGCGCTCGCTTCGGGGTCGCGGCCGGCGGCGGGCTTTCGCCACTCCTGTGCGAGCCACGCGCGCAGCTCGAGGTAGCGCGGCGCCGTCGCGAAGATGCGCCGGACGACGAGCTGCGGCGCCACGGTTCCGTTCCAGCGGTTCTCCTCGAGTCGAAACGCGACGTCGTAGCTGCCGTCGGCGCGTAGCGACCGGAGCCGCGAGCCTTGCCCGAATGCGATCGCGCTGCCTGCGTCGGTGCCGTCGCGGCTGACGCGGAAGCGGAGGTGCTTGCCGTCGCCGACGGTGGTGGGTCCGGTGACGAGGCAACCCGGGGCGAGGAGGGTGACGGACGGGTTTCCGAGCCCGAACGGAGCGAGCTGGGCCAGCTCGTTGCAGAGGTCCAGCGAGAGCTGCGTGCCGCGCGGGACCACGGCGTCGATCGGCGTCAGCGGCTCGAGATCGTGCTCGTCGAGCACCCCGGCGGCGTGGAGGGCGAACGCGTCTGCGAAGGCCTCGACGTTCTCCGGCCGGATCGAGAGGCCGGCGGCGGCACGGTGGCCGCCCCAGCGCTCGAGCAGGGCCGAGCAGTCGCCGAGGGCGGCGTGCAGGTCGAAGGCTGCGATCGACCGGCCCGAACCCTTCCAGCCGCCCTCGGTGCCGGCGATGAGCACGACCGGGCGGTGGTAGCGCTCCACGAGGCGGGAGGCGACGATGCCGATCACTCCCTCGTGCCAGTCGGCGCCGGCGAGCGCGTAGGCCCGGCGGCTGCGCTGCTCGTCCGGCAACGACTCGACCTGTTCGATCGCCTCGCGCAGGATGCGCGCCTCGACCGCCTGCCGCTCCCGGTTCAGATCTTCGAGGGACTCGGCGAGGCGGCGCGCCTCCGCTTCGTCCTCCGTCAGGAGAAGCTCGAGCGCCGCGCGAGGGTGGCCGAGCCGGCCGGCGGCGTTGATGCGGGGGGCCAGCCGGAATCCGACCGCTCCGGCGTCGACCGTGGCGGGATCGACGGCCGCCGCACGCATGAGCGCCTGCAGGCCCGGTCGCGTCGTTCGCGCCAGGGCGCGAAGGCCGCCGATCGCGAGGGAGCGGTTCTCGTCGACGAGCGGCACGACGTCGGCGATGGTCGCGAGGGCGACGAGGTCGAGGTGGCGGCGCGGGATGTCGGATTCGGTACCGAACAACGCCTGTCCGAGCTTGTAGACGACGCCGGTGCCGCACAGCTCCTGGAACGGGTAGTCGGACGGCCTCGTCGCGACGACCGGACATTCCGGAAGCGCGTCCCCGGGACGATGGTGGTCGGTGACGATCACCTCGAGCCCGCGTGCCTGCGCCTCTCCGACCTCCTCGACGGCCGTGATCCCGCAGTCGACGGTGAGGACGAGCCCGCAGCCCTCGTCGGCGAGGCGGGCGAGCGTCTCGCCTCGGACGCCGTAGCCCTCGTCGAAGCGGCTCGGCAGGTGCCATGCCACGTCGGCGCCGAGCTGGCGCAGGAGGAGCACGGCGAGGGCGGTCGCCGCGATTCCGTCCACGTCGTAGTCGCCGTGGACGCAGATACGCCGGCCCGCCGCGACGGCGGCCCGGATCCGCTCGCAGGCGTCCGCCATCGCGCCCAGGCGGAACGGGTCGTGCGGGGGCTGCTCGCCGGAGACGAAGCGGCGCGCGTCGTCGGGCTCGACGTAGCCGCGGCGGACGAGGACGGCGGCGGTAACGCCGGAGATCCCAAGGGCACGCGCGAGCTCCGCCTGCGCGGCGGGCGGGCAGTCGGCGAGCGTCCAGGAGCCGTCGTCCATGGCGATTGACGCTACGGGCGGCGGCGGACGGAGCTGGTTCAACCCCTCGTCCGGAGCGGACGGCTGTTGAACGATCTCCGGCCTCTCGCGCGGAAGCTGCGACACCTGCGCCACGCGTCCCGGTGCAAGCTGGCGGTTCCCCGGGTGGGTGGGGGTTTGGGATGGAGTAGAAGAGGTAGCCGATGCCCGCTCCCGCTCCCGCCGAGCTCCGCCGCGACTTCCTGCTCGACCCGCAGGTCGCGTTCCTGAACCACGGCTCCTTCGGCGCGTGCCCGCGGCCGGTGTTCGAGCGGTACCAGCACTGGCAGCGGGAGCTCGAGCGCGAGCCCGTCGACTTCATCTCCCGCCGCCTGCCGGGCCTCCTGGCCGAGGCGCGCGCCGGGCTGGCCGACTACGTCGGCGCCTCCCCCGCCGACCTCGCGTTCGTCGCCAACGCCACGACCGGCGTCAACCTCGCGGCCCGCGCGCTCGAGCTGCAACCGGGCGACGAGGTGCTGAGCACCGACCTCGAGTACGGCGCCTGCGACCTCGCCTGGGAATGGCTGTGCCGCCGCACCGGCGCGCGCTATGTCCGGGCGGCGATTCCGCTGCCGATCGAAGGGCCGGCGACGGTCCTCGAGGCGCTCTTCGCGGCCGCGACCGACCGCACTCGCGTCGTCTACGTCAGCCACGTCACCTCGGAGGCAGCCCTCGTGCTGCCGGTCGAGGAGATCGTCGCGCGGGCTTGCGGGCTCGGCTTGACGACGATCGTCGACGGAGCGCACGCGCCCGCGCACGTCGCGCTGCACGTCGACCGGCTCGGCGCCGATTTCTACTCCGGCAACTGCCACAAATGGCTGTGCTCGCCCAAGGGCGCGGGCTTCCTGCACGTGCGGCCCGAGTGGCAGGAGCGGGTCGACGCGCCGATCGCCAGCTGGGGCTACGAGCCCGGCAGCACGTTCAGCGAGCGGATCGAGCGGCAGGGGACGCGCGACTGCTCCGCCTGGCTCGCCGTTCCCGACGCGATCCGCTACCAGGCCGAATGCGACTGGGACGGCGTCCGAGCCCGCTGCCACGAGCTCGTCTGCGAAGCGCGCCGCGCGCTTTGCGAGCTGCTCGGGACGGAGCCGCTCGCCCCCGAGAAGATGCTCGGCCAGATGGCCACCGTCGTGCTGCCCCGGCCGGCGCCGACGCTCTCCGAGCGGCTGTTCCGGGAGCACCGCGTCGAGGTGCCGACGATGCGTCCGGCCGACTCGCGCCTGCGCGTCTCGATCGCCGCGTACACGACGACGGAAGAGGTCGAGCGGCTGCTAGCCGCCCTCGTTCGGGAGTTTGACGCCGAGGAAGGTGAGAAGCACGAGCAGCCCGATCCCCAGTAGCCAGAGCCCGAGCACGAGACGCGGCCGGCGCGCCTCGCGCAGCTGCTGCCACGCCACCTTCGCCCAGAGGAGGACGAGAGCGGCCAGCGCCGCGAAACCGACGACGATCACGGGCGCCAGGTAGATCGCCTTCTCGAGCGGCCACGCCATCACCCAGGCGGTCAGGGCGACGAGCGCGAGCACCACTGCGACCGCCGCCGGAATGCGGAGTACGCGCACGGCACCAGGGTACGATTTCTCCGTGGATGCGGCCGCGAACTATCGCTCGGGCGACGACTACGTCGTCGAGTTCCTCGGCTACCACTTCTCCTTCAGCACCGTCGACTTCGAGCAGCGAGTCACGGCCGCGGCCGTGAAGCTGGGGCTCGTCGCCGACCCGGAGCTGGACGAGGACGAGACCTCGGATCTCGTCGAGCTCGTCGAGCGCGACGGGATCGAGCTGCCCAGAAGCGCGCTCGGCGAGTACGTCGTGCGCCACTGGGACGCGGTCGCCCTCGTCGGGGGCGAATCGCTCGTCTACTGGCTGAAGAAGCTCGTCTTCCGCGGCGCCTGGCTCGACCACCGCGTGAAGGAAGGGCTGCTCGAGGTCGGATGGGACGAGGAGCGGCAGGAGTTCACGTACGCCGACACTAGCGGCGGCCGCGCGCTGCTCGAGCTCCTCCCCACGCCGAGCTGGCACGAGCTCCAGTACCGCCGGTGAGCGTAGGCCGGTACGTGGCGCTGCCGGCGTACCTCGCGGCGCTGCTCGCGGTCGACACGCAGGTGTCGCTGGACGGTCAGCTCGTGCTCGGCGCCGTCACCTGGCTCGTGCTCGCGGCCGCGCTGCGTCCGCTGCCCGCGCTCGTCCGCGCCCAGGCCGTCGGCGTCGTCCTGTTCGCCACGGTCGGCGAGGCGACGGGGTCGCTCGTCTGGGGCGTCTACCGCTACCGGCTCCATAACCTGCCGCTCTTCATCCCGCCTGCGCACGGCCTCGTCTACCTGAGCGGCCTCGCGCTGAGCCGCTTCGTCCGCGAGCGGCCGCTCGTGTGGGCGGCGGCGACGATCTCCGCCGCGTGGGGAATCGCGGGACTGACGGTCTTGCCGCGACTCGACATCGCCGGCGCGCTCGGCGTGCCGCTGCTGCTCGTCTTCCTCTGGCGTTCCCGCTGGCGCGCGACGTACGCCGGCGTCTTCCTCGTGGTGGCTGCGCTCGAGCTGTACGGCACCTCGATCGGGACGTGGCGCTGGGCCCGCGATCTGCCGGGACTCGGCATCCCGGACGGGAACCCGCCGAGCGGCGTCGCCAGCGGCTACGTGTGGTTCGACGTGATGGCGCTGCTCGTCGCGCCGTGGCTCGTCTCCGCCCCAGCTCGCATCCACACCCCCGATCGCCGCGAGCCGCTCGACACCCGCGGTGAGCGGGAGGCTCGCGTCGACCTCGTGCGTGCAGGTGGCGTGTAGCAGCGGCTCGACGTTTCGGAGCTGGCCGAGCTAGAAGAGGCGCGCGCCCCTCTCGTCGTCGGCCGCGGGCGCAGCCCCGAGGTGCGCGCGACCGAGCGCGGTAATCGTCCGCCCGCGCGGAGTCCGCTGGAGGAAGCCGAGCTGCAGCAGGAATGGCTCGTACACGTACTCGATCGTGTCCGGCTCCTCGCCGAGCGACGCAGCGAGCGTGTTCAAGCCGACGGGGCCGCCGTCGTACTTGTCGGCGATCGCGCGCAGGAGGTCGCGGTCGAGCTTCTCCAGGCCGGCCTCGTCGACCTCGAGCAGCTCGAGCGCCTCCCGGGCGATCGCGGTCGTGATCGAGCCCTCGTGGCGCACCTCGGCGACGTCGCGCACCCGCCGGAGGATGCGGTTCGCGATCCGCGGCGTCCCGCGGGCGCGGCCGGCGATCTCATCCGCCGCGTCGCCGGCGATCTCGACGCCGAGGATCCGCGCCGAGCGGACGACGATCGCCGCCAGCTCGCCGTACTCGTAGTAGTCGAGCCGGAAGGTCATGCCGAAGCGGTCGCGCAGCGGCGAGGTGAGCAGCCCCGTCCGGGTGGTCGCGCCGACGAGCGTGAACGGCGGCAAGTCGAGGGTGAGCGTGCGCGCGGCGGTTCCCTGGCCCATGACGATGTCGAGCCGGAAGTCCTCGAGAGCCGGGTAGAGGATCTCCTCGGCGGCCCGGCTCAGCCGGTGGATCTCGTCGACGAAGACGACGTCGCGTGGCTCGACCGCCGTGAGGATCGCGGCCACGTCCTTGCGCTCGAGCGCGGGCCCGGCGACGGAGCGGATGCCGACGCCGAGCTCCTCGCGGACGATATGGGCGAGGCTCGTCTTGCCGAGGCCCGGCGGGCCGACGAGAAGGACGTGGTCGAGCGCCTCGCCGCGGCCCTTCGCCGCATCGAGCGCGATCGCGAGCTGCTCCTTGACCCGCGCCTGTCCGACGAAGTCGTCGAGCCGGCGCGGCCGCAGGCTGCGCTCGACCTCCTCGTCCTCGTCGCGCAGATCCGGAGCGAGGAACTGCATCGTCATGCCGCCCTCTTCAACGCGAGGCGCACGCGCTCCTCCGGCGGCAGCGCCTCGTCGACCGCGGCGAGCGCCTGCTCCGCCTCGAGCAGCGACCAGCCGAGCTCGACGAGCGCGTCCCGCGCGACGACGTGCGCGTCGCCCGAAGGCGCCGCGGCGACGGGAACGCCGACTGCGAGCTTCTCCTTCAGCTCCAGGACGATCCGTTCGGCCGTCTTCTTGCCGATGCCGGGTATCGCCTGGAACCGCGCCGAGTCGCCGCGAGCGACCGCGCGCCGCAGCTCGTCGACCGGCGAGCCGGAGACGACCGCGAGCGCGACCTTCGGGCCGATCCCGCTCACCGTGAGCAGCTGGACGAACAGCTCCCGCTCCGTGCGGTCGGCGAAGCCGTAGAGCTGAAGCGCGTCCTCCCGGACGTGCAGGTACGTCTCGACCGCCAGCTCGCCGCCCCCCTCACCCTTGCGCAGGACGCTCGGCGTGGCGTGCACGAGGTAGCCGACGCCGTTGACGTCGAGCACGAGCCCTTCCGGCGTCGAGGCGGCGGGCGTCCCTCGCAGGCGCGCGATCACGGCACGAGGTTACGCAGGGGAACGGACGTTCCCGCTATCCCGTCAGGCGTAGCAGCGGCGGCGCGAGCGCGTGGCAGATCGCGACGGCGAGCGCGTCGGCTGCGTGGTTCGGCGTCGGGATCTCCGGCAGGGCGAGGATCGCCTTCACCATCCGCTGCACCTGCGCCTTCTCCGCCCGGCCGTAACCGCAGACAGCCTGCTTCACACGCGCCGGCGCGTACTCGGCGCACTCGACTCCCGCGTTGGCGGCCGCGACGAGCACGGCGCCGCGCGCCTGTCCGACGGAGAGCGCGATACGGGCGTCTGCGCCGACGTACGACTCCTCGAGCGCCACCGCAACCGGCGCGTGCTCGGCGATGAGCGCCGCCACGCCGTCGTAGATCGTCTTCAGGCGAAGCGCCGGGTCCTCCCCGGCCGGGGTGGACCAGCACCCGTGGGCTATGCCCCTGAGGCGCCCTCCGCTTTCGTGGACGATCCCGTACCCGCAAGCAGCCGTCCCGGGGTCGATGCCTACGACCTTCACGGCCGGAGGCTAGAGACCGGGTCGGACGGCTCCCGCCGTTGCAGCTCGGATCTGCTCAGCCGGCGACGGCCTCGAGCACGCGCTCGGGGATGTCGAAGTTCGCGTAGACGTCCTGGACGTCGTCCGAGTCCTCGAGCTGGTCGATCAGGCGGAGGATCTTCTTCGCCTCGCTCTCGTCCTCGACCGCGACCGTCGTCTTCGGCAGCATCGTCAGCTCGGCGCTCTCGATCTCGAAGCCCGCCGCGGAGACGGCCTCTCGCACGGCGGCGAGCTGCTCGGCGGCGCACAGCACCTCGAAGCTCGAGCCGTCGAGCGAGACGTCGTCGGCGCCTCCCTCGGCGGCCGCCAGCGTCAGCTCGTCCTCGTCCGTGCCGTCCGCCGGGACGAGGACGACGCCACGCCGCTCGAACAGCCACACGACCGCGCCGGAGGTGCCGAGGTTGCCGTCGTTCTTCGCGAAGGTATGCCGCACCTCGCCGGCCGTTCGATTGCGGTTGTCGGTGAGCGCCTCGACGATCACGGCCACGCCCGCGGGGCCGTACCCCTCGTAGACGACCGTCTCGTACTGCTCCGCGCCGCCGTCGGTGCCTGCGCCCTTGGCGATCGCGCGGTCGATGTTGTCCTTCGGCATCGAGTTGGCCCGCGCCTTCTCGATCGCGTTCTGGAGCGCGAGGTTGCCGGCCGGGTCTGGGCCGCCCTCCTTCGCCGCGACGATGATCGCGCGCGTCAGCTTCGAGAAGAGCTTCCCCCGCTTCGCGTCGGCGGCGCCCTTCTTGTGCTTGATCGACGACCACTTGCTATGCCCGGACACGTTGCTCCTCCCTCACGAGGTTCAGGAACCCCTCGTGGATGCGGGTGTCGTCGGTCAGCTCCGGGTGGAAGGCCGCCACGAGCAGCCGTCCCTCGCGCGCCAGCACCGGATGGCCCTCGACCTCCGCGAGCACCTCGACGTCCGGCCCCGGCTCCTCGAGCCACGGCGCGCGGATGAAGACGGCGCGCACGGGCTCGTCGCCGTCGCCGACGTCGAGGTCTGCCTCGAAGCTCTGCACCTGGCGGCCGAACGCGTTACGCCGTGCCCGGAAGTCGCCGACGCCGAGGTGGTCGCGGTCGAGGACGATCATCCCTGCGCACGTCCCGAAGATCGGCGCCTGGAACTCGCGCACCGCCTCGTCGAGGCCGTAGAGCCGCATCAGGCGCATGATCGCCGTGGATTCCCCGCCGGGGATGATGAGCGCGTCCAGGCCGTCGAGCTGCTCCGGCAGGCGAACCTCGACCGGCTCCGCGCCGAGCCGCCGCAGCACCGCCGCGTGCTCGCGGAAGTTCCCTTGCACGGCGAGGACGCCGATCCTGAGCGGCTTCTCCATCGCCCCGGATGGTAACGAGGCCTATTCGGGTGCCCGGAAGCCTCGCGCGGCCCGGCGCGGCTCGACCGGATGCCGAGGGCGACGTAGAGGAAGCCGAGGACCGCGAAGGTGACGATCGCCGGCCGGGCCTGAACCCGAACGTCAGGGTTTGCCGAGGGGATCGGCGCCTTGGTCAACGGGCCATACCCCGTCCAGCCCGCTCCTCGCGACGACGTGCTCCAGATGGCCGAGCCCTACCAGCCGCGCGTCTCGAGCAGCTCGCTCGGATCGAGCGATGCCGTCGAGATGCCGACCATCGGCTCGCCGAGGCCCGCGCTCACGCGCGCGAGGATCTCCGGGTCTCCGTAGTGCGTCGTCGCCTCGACGATCGCCTTCGCGCGCCGCTCGGGGTCGCCCGACTTGAAGATCCCGGAGCCGACGAAGACGCCGTCGGCGCCGAGTTGCATGCAGAGGGACGCGTCGGCCGGCGTCGCGATCCCGCCCGCGGTGAAGGTCACGACCGGCAGCTTCCCGTTCTCCGCCACCCACTTCACGAGCTCGTACGGCGCGCGCAGCTCCTTCGCCTCGGCGTACAGCTCCTCGTCGCGCAGCGCGCCGAGCCTGCGGATGTGGCCGAAGACGGCGCGCATGTGCGTGACCGCGTTGACGATGTCCCCGGTGCCGGCCTCGCCCTTCGTGCGGATCATCGCCGCGCCCTCCGCGATGCGCCGCAACGCCTCGCCGAGGTTCGTCGCGCCGCAGACGAACGGGACGGTGAACTGCCACTTGTCTACGTGGTGCTCGAGGTCGGCCGGCGTCAGCACCTCGGACTCGTCGATGTAGTCGATCTCGAGCGCCTGGAGGATCTGCGCCTCGGCGAAGTGGCCGATGCGGCACTTCGCCATCACCGGGATCGAGACGGCCTCCTGGATCTCGCGGATCTTCTCCGGGTCGGACATGCGCGCCACGCCGCCGTCGCGCCGGATGTCGGCGGGGACCCGCTCGAGCGCCATCACGGCGACGGCCCCCGACGCCTCGGCGATCCGCGCCTGCTCGGCGTCGACCACATCCATGATCACCCCGCCCTTGAGCATCTCGGCGAGGCCGCTCTTCACGCGCATCGTCCCGTACTCGGCCATGCGTTGAGTGTAGCCGGGCCTCGCGCGGCCGCAGCCTGATAGAACCGGCCTATGGAGCCCTGGTCGCGCGAGCTTGTCGGCCGGGTCGAGGAGCACGCGCTCGAGAGCGAGCTGCTGCGCGACAATCCGCTCGGCGACCCGCACGTCCGGCCGCTCTGGGTCTACGTCCCGCCCACGTACGACGCCGAAGGCGACCGCCGCTTCCCCTCCGTCTACCTGATCCAGGGGTTGACGGGCCAGATCGACATGTGGCGGAACCGGACCGCCTTCCGGCCCAACGTCCCGGAGCTCGTCGACCGCCTGTTCGCCGAGGACGGCTGCCCGCCGGCGCTCGTCGTGTTCGTCGACGCGTGGACGTCCTACGGCGGCTCGCAGTTCATCGACTCGCCGGGGACCGGCCGCTACCACAGCTACATCTGCGAGGAGGTCGTGCCCTTCGTCGACGCGAGCTACCGCACCCTCGCCGGGCCGGCCCACCGCGGCATCAGCGGCAAGTCGAGCGGCGGCTACGGGGCGATGGTCACGCCGATGCAGCGGCCCGACCTGTTCGGCGGGCTCGCGACGCATGCGGGCGACGCGCTCTTCGAGCTCTGCTACCTCCGGGAGATCGGAGACGCGGTGCGCGCGCTCCGCGACTCCTACGACGGCTCGTACGAGCGGTTCTGGGAGGACTTCCGCCCGCGTCCGGCGTTCACGCGCGGCACCGACCACGTGCTGCTCAACACGTACGCGATGGCCGCCTGCTACTCCGCCAACGACGACGGCTCGGTCGAGCTGCCGTTCGACGTCGATACCGGCATGCTCCGCGACGACGTCTGGGAGCGCTGGCTCGCGTGGGATCCGGTACGGATGGCGCCGAAGCACGCCGACGCACTGCGGAGCCTGCGCGCGATCTACATCGACGCCGGCAAGAAGGACGAGTTCTTCCTCGACCTCGGCGCCGAGGCATTCCGGCGAGAGCTCGAGGCGCTCGGGATCACGGACGTCTTCTTCGAGCTGTTCGAGGCGGGCCACGGCGGCATCGAGTACCGCTACCCCGGTGCGATCCGCTACCTCGCGGAACGCCTGCAGTAGGGCTACCCTGCGGCGCATGAAGGGGGCGTTCCTCGGTGCCGTGCTCGCCGCGGGTCTCGTTGCAGCCCCGGGCGTGGCTGAGCGCGACCATCCGCGACGACCCGGTGCGGCACGCGAACTCGCGCGGCCAAGGGCGGCTCTATCACGCTTCGGCGAGGAGCCTACGGGAGCGCAGGCCCGCGTCGTCGCGGCATGAGATCGAGGAGGGGACAATGAGGAAGAGGTTCAGGCCGCCGAGCCCGGCGCTCGTCATCGCGCTCCTAGCGCTGTTCGTGGCGCTCGGCGGAACCGGTTACGCCGCCCTCAAGCTGCCGAGGAACAGCGTCGGCACCCCGCAGCTCCGGAACGGCGCCGTGACCGGGGTCAAGATCAAGGACGCCTCGATCGCGACGGCGAAGCTCAAGACCGGCGCCGTCACGGCGCCGAAGATCAACACCAAGGGCCTCACCGTCGCCACCGCGATGCACGCGACGACCGCCGTCACGGCGCTGAGCGCCGCGAGCGCGACCAGTGCGACCAGTGCGACCAGTGCGACCTCTGCGCAGACGGCCTCCTCGGCCGGCGCGCTCGCGAGCGGAAAGACCGAGACCGGCGTCTACTCGGTCGAGTTCGTCGCGGCACACGCGGGAGACGACGGCAGTGGCGCGATCACCTTCCCGTTCCCGCTCGCCGCGCCGCCGGCCGCCGCCGAGTGGCTCGGCAAGGGGACCGCTCCGGACGCGCACTGCCCCGGCTCCGCCGCGAGCCCGCAAGCCGCCGCGGGATACCTCTGCATCTACGAGAGCGCCGCCGCGAACGTCAAGTCGCGCTGCGTCGACGACACGACCGGTGCCTGCGCCGACGCCGCGTCCGCCTACGGCGCCGTGCCGCACGCGGCCGCGACGGCCTCGGGGCCCACCTCGAGCGCCGGCACCTGGGCCGTCACCGCGCCGTAGGCGCGGCCGCGTGGTCTACCGCGGCTTGCCTTCGGGGTAACGCTCCAGGCCGTCCTCGGGGAGCGGCTCCCACTCGCACGCGTAGTCCACGTAGGTGTGCCACTGCGGCCGGATGCCGTGGCCGGGATCGAACAGCCCGAGCCGAACACTCGCGACCTCTCCCGTCTCCGGATACTTGCTCCAGAGGGCGCTGCCGCAGACGGAGCAGAAGCACTTCGGCCAGCCGTCCCCGGCCGCGTACTCGCGGACGAGCTCTTCGCCCGCCAGCAGGCGGAACGAGTCGGGCGCCAGCCTCGCCTGCGCGGACGCGGCGGTGCCCGTCCGCCGCTGGCAGCGCGTGCAGTGGCAGTAGCCGGCGCTGAGCGGCGCCTCCGTCACCTCGAAGCGCACGCCGCCGCACATGCAGTGCCCCGTATAGGGAGGCTCCGCCACGCCGCCCGGCCTACGCCGTCTTCAGCCCGACGGGGCAGCTGACGCCGGTGCCGCCGAGGCCGCAGTACCCGTTCGGGTTCTTCGCGAGGTACTGCTGGTGGTAGGGCTCGGCGTAGTAGAACGGCCCGGCCTCGGCGAGCTCGGTCGCGATGTCGCCGTACCCGGCGCGCGCGAGCTCCGCCTGGAAGGCGTCGCGGGTCGCCTCGGCCGCCGCGCGCTGCGCATCGTTCGCCCAGTACACCGCCGAGCGGTACTGCGTGCCGACGTCGTTGCCCTGCCGCATCCCCTGCGTCGGGTCGTGGTTCTCCCAGAACAGGCGTAGGACCCCCTCGAGCGGCAGCGCCGCCGGGTCGAAGACGACGAGAACGGCCTCGGTGTGGCCCGTCCGGCCGGTGCAGACTTCCTCGTACGCCGGATTCGGCGTGTAGCCGCCGGCGTAGCCGACCGCGGTCGAGTAGACGCCGTCGGCCTGCCAGAAGACGCGCTCGGCCCCCCAGAAGCAGCCCATGCCCACGACGAGCTGCTCCATCCCTTCCGGGAACGGCGGCCGGAGCGGTGTTCCCAGCACCTCGTGCCGCTCGGGAACGGTCATCGGCTCGTCGCGGCCCGGCAGCGCGTCCTCCGCGGCCACCTGCCGGACGCTCTTCTGGAAGAGGAACATGCCGCCAGCTTACGTGCGGCCGGCGGGCTTGCGCTCGCCGAGCTCCTCCTCGACGGAGCCCTCGATCTCAGCGTCGGCGCGCTCCTCGAGCTCGCCCTCCTTCCGCTTCGTCCAGATCGCGAAGCCGAGGAGGATCAGCGTCGTCGCGGCGCCGAGCACGATGTCGATCGTCGTGTTCAGCTTCTTGAGCGAGGACCCGAACTCGTAGTACGCGATCCCGTAGATCGTCGCCCACGTGATCCCGCCTGCTGCGTTGAAGGCGAGAAAGCGCAGCCACTCCATCCGGTTCGTGCCGGCGAGGAAGGCGGCGTAGGTGCGCAGGATCGAGACGAAGCGGCCCCAGAAGACGACCTTCCCGCCGTGGCGGCGGAAGACCCAGATCCCGACCTTCAGCCGCCGCTCGTCGAGGTGGATCTTCGGGCCGAAGCGCAGCAGGAGCTTCGCGCCGCCGTAGCGGCCGATCGCGAAGCCGATGTTGTCGCCGATGATCGCCGCCGCCGCCGCCACGGCGATCACCCACCAGATCTCGAGCTTGTGTGTCGATCCGGCGTAGAGAGACGCCGCGATCACCGCCGTCTCCCCCGGCACCGGGATGCCGAGGCTCTCGACCATCACGAGCACGAACACGACGAGGTAGCCGTACGTCGACAGCCAGCCGTCGACGGTGTGCGTGGAAAGGAAGAAGCCGACGGTCATTCGATCCTCATACCACCCTCACCGAGGGCGGCTACCTTCAATCCCGTGATCGAGGCGCGGAACCTCACGAAGGACTACGGCGAGAAGCGGGCGGTCGACGGCCTGAGCTTCACCGTCGAACCCGGCGTGGTCACCGGCTTCCTCGGGCCGAACGGCTCCGGGAAGTCGACGACGATGCGCCTGATCCTCGGGCTCGACGCGCCCACCGGCGGCGACGTGACCGTGAACGGGAAGCACTACCGCGACCACGCCTCGCCGCTCCACGAGGTGGGGGCGCTGCTCGAGGCGCGCTCCGTCCATACCGGCCGCTCGGCGTACAACCACCTGCTCGCGCTCGCGCAGACGCACGGGATCCCGACGCGCCGCGTCCACGAGCTGATCGACCTCGTCGGCCTGCACGAGGTCGCGCGCAAGCGCTCCGGACAGTTCTCGCTCGGCATGGGCCAGCGGCTCGGGATCGCGACGGCGCTGCTCGGCGACCCGAGGACCGTCATGCTCGACGAGCCGGTGAACGGGCTCGACCCGGAGGGCATCCACTGGATCCGCAACCTGCTCAAGGGGCTCGCCGCCGAAGGCCGCACCGTCTTCGTGTCGTCGCACCTGATGAGCGAGATGGCGCTGACGGCCGACCACCTGATCGTGATCGGCCGCGGCAAGCTGATCGCCGACACGAGCGTCGACGACTTCGTGGCGCGGGCCTCGCAGAAGGTCGTGCTCGTCCGCTCGCCCGAGCTCGACCGGCTGCGCGAGGCGCTGTCGGCGCCCGAGGTGACGTTCGTGGCGATCGAGCGCGGCGCGCTCGAGGTGCACGGGCTGACGGCGGAGCAGGTCGGCCAGGCAGCCGCCGCCGCCGGCATCGCGCTACACGAGCTGACGCCGCAGCAGGCGTCCCTCGAGGACGCGTTCATGGACCTCACGCGCGACGAGGTCGAGTTCGGTCATCAGGCCGAGCCGGAGGAGGTCCCGGCGTGAGCGCCGTCGCGCCCGCCGTCGGTATCCCCCGCCTCGGGGAGACGGGGCGCGTCACCTTCCCGCGCGTGCTCGCCTCGGAGTGGACGAAGCTCCGCTCCGTGCGCTCCACCGGGTGGTCGCTCGTCACCGGGATCCTGCTGACGATCGCGTTCCCCGTGATCTTCGCGTTCGTGACCTCCTCGCACTGGGGCCAGATGTCGCCCCAGGACCGCGCGAGCCGCTCGCCGCTGGACATCGCGCTCGCCGGGGTCAACGTCGCCCAGCTCGCGATCGCGGTGCTCGGGGTGCTCGTGATCACGGCGGAGTACTCGACTGGCTCCATCCGCTCGACGCTGACCGCGGTGCCGAAGCGCCTTCCGGTGCTGTGGGCGAAGCTGATCGACTACTCCCTGCTCTCGGTCGTCCTGATGGTGCCGGCGGTGATCGTGAGCTTCTTCGCGAGCCAGGCGATCCTCGCCCGCCACGACATCCTCCAGATCCCGTTCACGCATCCCGGGGTCGCGCGCTCGGTGCTCGGAGGCGCCCTGTACGTGATGATGGTCGGGATCTTCGCGCTCGCCCTCGGCGCGATCGTCCGGAACACGGCCGGCGGGATCGCCCTCTTCTCGGGGATCTTCTTCGTCATCCCGCCGCTGATGAACATCCTCCCGCTGAGCTGGAACAACGCGATCAGCCAGTGGCTGCCGAGCGACGCGGGGCGCCAGCTCTTCGCGCTCCGGCACGCGTCTCACACGCTCACGCCGCTTACCGGCGGCCTCGTCTTCGCCGCCTACTGCGCCGCGGCGGTCGCGATCGCCGCCGTCCTGCTCGCCCGCCGGGACGTCTGACCTTCCGGCGCCCCCGCGGCGCCTGCGACGATGGATGCGTGACGGAGGGGAGCCGCAGCGCGCGCATCCTCACGGACGTCGCAGCCGTGACGGGCGCCGGCGCGAATGCCGTCGCGCGCGGCCTCACGCGCCTGCTCGGCGGTGCGGAGCGGACGCGCGTGATCGTCGTGCTCGCGTGCGTGCTCGGCCTTTCGGGCGCGGACGCGGCAACGGTCGGCGCCTCTGCGACCGAGCTGCGCCACGGCCTGCACATCACGAACACGGACGTCGGGCTGCTCGTGACGGTCACGGCCCTCGTCGGCGCCGTCGCGACGCTCCCGTTCGGCGTCCTCGCCGACAAGGTGCGGCGGACGAGGACGCTCGGGCTCGCGATCGTGCTCTGGGGCGGAGCGATGCTCTGGAGCGCGTCCGTCTCGAACTTCCACCAGCTGCTCGTCGCACGGCTCTTCCTCGGCGCGGTCGTGGCTGCCGCGGGGCCGCTCGTCGCCTCGCTCGTCGGCGACTGGTTCGCGGCCGCCGAGCGCGGCCGCGTCTACGGCTTCATCCTCGCGGGCGAGCTGCTCGGCGCCGGCTTCGGCTTCGCCGTGACCGGCGACATCGCGGCCCTCTCCTGGCGCGCGGCGTTCATCATCCTCGCGCTGCCCGCCTTCGCCCTCGCGTGGTTCGTGCTGCGACTGCGCGAGCCCGCCCGCGGCGGGCGGGGCGTTCTCGCGCACGAGACGCAGCCGCTGCCGGAGGAGACGGAAGAGACCAGCGAGACGGACGCGCAGCGGCTCGCGCGGGAGCGCGGCATCCGCCCGCACCGCGAGCTCCTCTCCGACCGCGACCTGCGACGGACGTCACTGCTGCAAGCGGCGCACTACGTCCTTCGCGTGCGCACGAACATCCTCCTGATCGCGGCGAGCGCCTGCGCGTACTACTTCCTCGCCGGGATCCAGACGTTCGGCTCGGAGTTCGCGAAGGAGCAGTACGGGATCGACCAGCCGCTCGCGAACCTCCTCCTGCTCGGCGTGGGCGCCGGTGCCATCGGCGGCGTGCTCGCCGGCGGGCAGCTCGGCGACATGCTGCTGCGCCGCGGCCGCCTGAGCGGCCGCGTCACCACGGCCGTGATCGGGGCCGTCGGGACGACGATCCTCTTCGTCCCCGCACTGCTCACGCGCAGCGCGTTCACGGCCCTGCCCTACCTCGTCGTGGCCGTCCTGCTGCTCACGCTCGAGAACCCCGCCCTGGCGGCGGCGCAGCTCGACATCATGCCGCCGGCGCTCTGGGGCCGGGCCGAGTCGGTGCGGACGTTGCTCCGCTCGGTCGCGATGGCGCTCGCGCCGCTCCTCTTCGGCGCGGTCTCCGACAACGTGTTCGGCGGCGGCCGCTCGGGGCTGCAGTGGACGTTCGTCGTCATGCTCGTCCCGCTGGGCGCGAGCGCGTGGCTGCTGTTCAAGGCGCGGCGGACGTATCCGGCCGACGTCGCGACGGCGGCGGCGGCCGGCGCCGCGCAGCGCGATAGGCTCGGACTCGAGCATCCGGGCCCGTAGCTCAGCGGTCAGAGCAGCGGACTCATAATCCGTAGGTCCCTGGTTCGAATCCAGGCGGGCCCACTCGTTGAAGAAGACGCTGTAAATCGCCACCGCGCACGAGGTGCGACTGCACGGTGGTCGAACCGCCGATGCTCCCGCAGGGGCTGCGTCAACGCGAGCCGCGTGGCGGCGGGAGTTGCAGGTCTTGGCAGATCTTCCGCACGAGCCGGAAGTCGATTTCGCGATGGCGCGGGATCGCCGTCGAGCGCTCCGCGTCGAAGCCCCAGACGCTGTGGTTGCCGCCCCTCTCGCAGCGGCCGCGCTCCGTGAGCACGCAAGTGCCGCTCCAAGCTCGCGACGCTTCAACCAGCGATCACGAGCTCGAGCGATTCGTTGTCGATCGGTACCGGACTCGGATGGTCGCCGAAGCGGAGCTCGAGGATCGCGCGCAAAGCGTCAATTACGTTCTCACGTGCCTCGGCGCGGGTCTTACCCTGGCTGTGTGCGCCCGGGTTCTGGAATCGAGGCGACGATCCAATCGTCCTCTCCCCGCTCGTAGGCGATCGTGAGGCGTAGCGGTTCGCTCATCGTTTCTAGCGTAGCGTCGGCTGAGACCGAAGGCTTCGCCCGCGACCGTCGCGACGTGGTTCGGATGTCGAGCGGCACCTCCAAGCACACGGGTGCCGAAAGATCCGGGGATTCCTCCGCCGTAGTCGGCTCACGGACTGCGGTCGAGAACCTCCGCCTCGCGGGTAACCTCAACCCCCAACCCAACCCGGCCCGCACGGCGCACGGCGGGACCCGAGGGTGGCCTTCGACGGTCCGCAGCATCCTCGCCCGCGTGCCGTCAGGACGACCCGGCGGGTTCTACTCCTCGCCGCTGACCTCTTCCCGACCGACGTCCTCCGCCTTGCCGGCTGCCACCCCGTCTTGCCCTCTGGCGGGGGCGACGGCGACGATCTCGTCGGCGGCGCCGATGAGGTCGGGGTCGTGGCTGGCGGCGACGACGGTCGTGCCGCGTTCGTGGGCGGCCTCCTGGAGGAGGCGGATCATCTGCCTGCCGGAGAAGCGGTCGAGTTGTGCGGTTGGCTCGTCGGCGAGCAGAACGCGCGGGTCGGGCGCCATGGCGCGGGCTAGGGCGACGCGGCGCTGTTCGCCGCCGGAGAGTTGGTCGGCGCGGCGGTCCGCGAGCGCGGCGAGCCCGACCCAGTCGAGCCAGGTGGCGGCACGGTCGGTGGTCTGGTCGGGCGGGAGGCCGCGCAGGTGGAGGCCGAGCTCGACGTTTTCGCGGGCGCTGAGGTGGTCGACGAGCGTGGTGTGCTGGCTGAGGTAGCCGAGGCAGCGGCGGCGGAAGGCGGCCGCGGCGGCGGGGTCGAGAGCGTCGACGCGCTCACCGGCAACCCAGACGGCGCCGCCGTCGGGACGGTCGAGGGCTGCGAGCAGGTTGAGCAGCGTCGTCTTGCCGCTGCCCGAGGGGCCTGCGAGAACGTGCAGCTGCTCGGCGTCGAAGGTCCAGGAGAGTTGGTCGAAGAGGTCGCGTTCGCTTTCGCGGTAGCGCTTGCTGACCCGGTCGAGTGCCACCTCCGCCTGGCCGCGCTTCTGCGCCGGGGTGGGACGCGCCGCCCGCTCGGCGTCCAGCTCGCGCGTCCGGAGCTGCTCGGCGCGAAGGCGCACCTCGCCCCAGGTGGCGCTGGCGCGGACGCGGTCGCCGAGGCCTGCCTGGCGGCGCAGCCGTTCGGGGAGCCGCAGCCAGCCCTGCCGGTCGAGGACGAGTAGCGGGTTGTCGCTGCCCTCGGCCGCCAGCCGCCCGTCGCGGATGTGGATCGTGCGGTGGGTGCGGAGTGCGATGTTGGGGTCGTGGGTGACGATGAGGCAGGTGGAGCCGGTCTCGGCCGCGAGGCCGAGCAAAAGCTCGATCGTCTGGGCGGAGGAGGCTGCATCCAGCTCTCCGGTGGGCTCGTCGGCGAGAAGCAGCCTTGGGCGCTTCGCGAGCGCGGCGCAGACGGCGACGCGCTGTTGCTCGCCACCCGAGAGCTCGCCCGGACGCGCGTTCGCCCGGTGTTCGAGTCCGGCCGTCTCGAGCAGGTGCCGGACGTGGCCGCGCTGCTCGGTGCCGAGCCGACCGCGGAGCTGCAACGGCAGCGCCACGATCTCGCTGGCCGTCAGCTCGGGCGGGAGCACCTCGTGGTAGTGCTGACGAACGATCCCGATCTGTTCGACGCGGAGGCGGTCTCGCGCGGCGACCGAACTCTTCTCGAGCTCGAGGCCGAGCACCGACATGCTCCCGCTCGAAGGACGCATAAGCCCGGCGCAGAGAGCGAGCAGCGTCGACTTGCCGGCCCCGCTGGGGCCGAGCACTGCAACCGTCTCGCCCTCGGCGACCTCGAGCGAGAGCCCGCGGAGTGCCGCGACCTCGCCGTAGCTCGCGCTGTAGAGGTAGAAGACGTCGCGGGCGTCGACCAGGCTCATCGCCGCAGCCTTCCTCCTGCCGCTTCGCGCAGGCCCCGGCCGGTCAGCGCAGCGGCCGCGAGCAGCGCGACGGCGGCGACCGCAGCGAGGAGCGCACCACCGTCCTGCCAGGCGATCGCCGTCTGGATCGGCGGCAGCGGCTGACCGGCGGTTGCGGTTACGGCGACGAGCGCAGCGACGACCCGGATCGCGAGCGCAGCACCTGCGAGCGCGGCAACGAAGCCGAGCAGGCAGAGGACGACGAGGCGTAGCTGGACGCTGCGTCCGAGCGTACGGGGGCCGACGCCGAGGGCTTCGTATTCGGCGAGCAGTTGTCGCTCGGCGGCGAGGGCGAGCCGGATCGAGAAGATCAGGCCTACCAGGGCGAGTGCAGCGGCGGCGTAGCCGCTCCAGGTGAGCAGCCGGCGCGTGCCGGCGGCGAGCGGATCGTCGCGTAGCTGCGCCCGCTGTTGCCAGAGGCGGAGCACCTGTGCTGACGCGGGAGTGAGAGGTCTGGCTGGGGGGCTGTTGAACCAGGCTTCGTTGGGCGGGGCGAGTCCTGGATCGTCGGCGTTGAGCGCAGCGAAGAGCGTCTGGTAGTCGACGACGGCGAAGGAGCCGGGCGCGGTCGTGACGGTCGGGAAGAGCTGCGCGGTTCCGGCCGTGGTCAGGCGCAGCTGCTGGCCGAGGACGTCGATGGTCAGCTGGCGGTCGACGGCGAGGGCTGCGGCGTTCGCGCCGAGCAGGGCGGGCAGGAGGTAGATGGACGAGTTGACCGGCGTCTCGAGCGCGATCGGCGGTCGGACGAGCGGAACCGAGGTGCCGTTGAGCTGAAAGCGAAGACCTTGCTCGAAGGGCGCGCCGGCCAGCGGCTGCTCGGCGAGAACGCCCTGAAAGTCGGGCGCTTGCGCGCCGGTCCAGTCGGCGAGTGAAGGCAAAGGCCGCCATCGGCCGTCTCGCTCCGCGGCGATGCCGCCGAAGTCGACCGTCTCGTTGCTCTCGGTGAAGTTCCCGGTCACCCCGCCCGGCTGCAGGACGACACCGCCAGCGGTGCCGCTGCTGAGCGGGAACTCGATCCCGACCAGTTCGCTGTCGCGCGCCTGCGCCGTCAGCGGTGCAGAAAGCAGCCGCCAGCTGTGGCCGAGCGGACCGAGCGGCAGCGAGATGAAGCTGCCGCCTGCCGTGAGCAGGTGCAAAACGGCAGCGCGCTGTGCGGTCGAGTTCGTCCGGGCCCAGAGGCGAATCGCGGTCGTGGCGCGGGTGAGCCGTGGTCCGCTGAGGCTGAGCGGTTTCGGGCGCAGCCGTCGCGCGATTTTGCCGCGCGAGAACGGTGAGAAGCTTCCCCTCCAGCCCGAGATCTGGGGGATCTCGTCGGCCGGCAGCGCCAGCAGCGTCAACGGCTGTTGGTTGCTCCCACCCTCCTCGTCTACCGTGGCGCTCAGGCGCAGTGCCGGCAGGGCGACTGGTCGCGACGCGAGCAACTGCGGGACTCCGGTATCGGTGGTTGGAGACGTGATGCGGACGGCTGCTCCGACGGCGAACGCGGCCGCGTTCTGGGCCTGCTGGTCGAGGGTTGCGCGGTAGTTGAGGCTGAAGAGCGCGCTCCCGAGCGCGACGGCTAGGAAGGTTGTGGTCGCGGCCGCCGGGCCCGGACTGCGAGCCGCGGCGAGCAGGGCCAGCCGCAGAGGGATGGGAGCGCGCCGCGCGAGCCGCTCGGCCAGGCGGAAGATGAGCGGGAGCAGCCGCAGCAGGATGATCCCGGCGGCGAGGACGGTCAGGGCGGGTGTCAGCAGCAGCACCGGCAGCCCGCCCGCGCCGGAGGCGATCTGGCTCGGGTCGAGCCCACCTGTGGCAACCGACTGCCAGACCACGACCGCGAGCGCCGTCAGCGCTGCCACCTCGAGCGGGCCGACGCCGAAGCGTCTTCGCACGTGCGGCACGGCCGCGGCGAAGAGGATCGCGACGCCGATCAGCTCGAGCCCGATCACCGACAGCAGCGTCGTCAGCGGCAGAGCCTCGCCGACGAAGCCGCCGGGGAGATCGTGGTCCGCTCCGACCGGCACGAGGGCGAGCCGCAGACCCGCGAGCACGAGCACCAAAGCCAGCAGAGCCGGAACGGCGACCTCGACAGCCCGCACGAGTGTCACCTGCCTCCGCGAGCCGCCGAGGGTCTCGAGCTGCAGACGCATCCGCTCCAGCTCGCGCCGGCGAAGCGCGGCAACGAAGGCGGCGAACGCGAGCAGCAGCGCGGCGCCGTCGCTCGAGACGAGCAGCAGCCGGTTACGCGCCGTCGAGCCGGTCTGCCCGAGCTGATCGAGGAGCGGCGCAGGAGACGAGACGCTGGCCGAACTGTCGCCTCGCTCGAGCCGAACGCTCGCGACGCGCAACTGTTGCGCAAGCCGGTGAAGCTGCCATCCATGAACGGAACCGGGGATGAGGAGTGCCGTCTGTGAGACCGTCGAGCCCGAGCCCGACTCGACCCTCGCGAGCGGCGTCCCGCCCACCCGAGGCACGAACGCCGAGTTTCCGGCCAGCAGCGCCTGGTCGGGCAGCGCCGCGTTCGTCGCCGAGCCGAGACCGACGATCCAGAGGCTTACGCCGCGCCCGAGCGGAACACGCTGACCGAGCTTGTAGCCGCCGGAGAGGGCCAGCGCCTGGCACGTCTTACGCACGCAGCCGCGCGGGAGACGACCCGAGCTCAGTCGCACTGCGCCCGCGGGCGCAACCACCAGGTGCGTGCCACGTTCGTCGGCGGGGGCGACCGGATCCCACACCTGAACCGCCGCCGGCGCCGTCGTCACCGCGCGGAACCGCGCCAGCAGGCGCGAGGAAGCCCGGCTTGTCCCGATGCCACCACCGGGCGTGAGGCGGTACTCGACCTCGAGCGCGCGCTGCGCAGGAGACGCAGCCGCGATCTGGTCGTGGACGCTGCTCTCCAACGCGAGCGCGCCGACGATGCTGCTCGTGCCGACGATCGCACCGGCCGCGGCCAGCGCGACCACGAGCAGCGTCAGCTGCAAGGGCTGATGGCGAAGCCGCCGCAACGCGAACAGCGCTGCCCGTATCGCCCCGCTCATCCGCCCGTACCGCCTTCGACGCCCAGCGTCCGCCGGTAGACGAGCGCGCCCCGCCGGACCTGGAAGACACTCACCCGCGCCGGCTCCGGATCGCCGTTCGCGTCGATCGCGAGCTCCCCCAGCAGGCCGTTCTCGCGCACCCGGAACAGCGCGGCCCGTACGCCCGCGCGCGTGCCATTCGACGCCGAGATCGCATCCAGCAGCACATTTGTCGCCGCGGCACCGTAGACCGCATCGAGCGCATAGCGGCCGTGCAAGTTCAAGCGCGCTGCGAACGCCGTCGCCTGTTGCGGCAGCGCGACCAAGGCTACCCGGGTCGACGTGTAGAACATTCCCTCTGTTGCCTGCGGCGCAAACTCCGTCAGCAGCCCGTTCGACAGCCAGAACGAGCCTACGATCCGGCCCGAGAACCCGCGCCGACGGAGTTCTTGGAGATACGGCGCTAGCCCGCGATCGCGCCCGGCAGGGTCCGCCTCGTGCCCGACCAAGAAGAGGCCGTCCGCATGCGAGGCGAGCACGGCGCGAACCTGCTTCCGGATTGCCTTCCTCGTCGGCTCGTACACGTTCGGCCCGGCGACGCCGACGATCCTGATGCCCAGCCGCCGGGCCTCCTCCCGAAACGGGGCTAGCATCCAGTCGTCCTCGCCATCGGCCGCCAGCACGTAGACACGCTTCACGCCCAGCCGCGCGAACGTCGCCGCCGCCACCGGCCCCTGCTGATCGACCGACGCCGCCACGTGCGCGTACGTTCGCACGCCGCGCGAATAGAAGTCCGCGGGCCGGCAGCCAACGAGAGAGAAGGCGTTCTGCTGGCTCACCTGACAGACCCCGCCGCCCCGCCCGACCGCCACCACGTGCGTGAACACGGGCGCATCCGCCGTCGGACTCACGACGATGACATCGCGCTGCGCGAACGCCGGCACGACGCCGGCCGCGCACGCATCCGTCAGCGGCCCGACCACGCCCACGATCTGCGGGTCTCGCGCGTACCGCGCGCCGATGCCCGGACAGCTCTGCCACGACTCAGACCCGAGACTGGGTTCGCTCGAGTTCCCGAGCACCAGGTTCACCATGTACGCTCCTGCGCGGCCGCCGTGTGCATGGATCGACGCCTCGATCCCCGTCTCGATCGCCTGCACATCCCGCCGATCCGCAGGGGCGTTCCGTGGCAACAGCGAGAGCAGCGAGACCGTCGGCGGAGCCGCGCTCGGACTTGCCAAACCGCCGCCGCAGCCCGCTAGCACCAGCGCCAACCCGGCGAGGATGACCCAGCCTCGAAGTCGTACGAACGCTGCCATTGCAGCGCCGAGATCCTACGTCGCAGCGGCCTCGGCTGCTGAGGAGGCGACTGCCGCCTGAATGTCGCGAGAGGACCGGCATCGCGTTTCGAGCCGAAGGAGAGGCGCTTGTCGCTCTCGCCCGCCACGAGCAGCACCGCCACGTGAACGAAGGGATCCTCGGACGCAGAAGAGCACCGACGTCTGTCTGGCTCTACCGCGACTGAAGTCGCGGCCGACGCTCAGAAGACGAAGAGCGAGGCGGTCGCGGTGTGCGTGATCGAGCCGCTCGTCCCGGTGACGGTGAAGCTCACGCCCCCGAAGGAGGCCCCTGAGGCCGTGAGGGTCAGCGTGGAGGACGTGGTGGCCTGAGTCGGCGAGAACGAGTAGGTGAGGTGCGAAGGCAAGCCGGTGAGGCTCAGGCTCACCGTGCCCGAGAACCCGTTGCTGGGCGTGATCGTCACCGTGTAGGTCGTGCTCCCGAACCCGCCGAGGTAGCGCATCGACGGAGAGATGCTGATCGAGAAGTTGCCGACGGCCGGCAACTGCGGCGTGGCGGACGCCTCGTTCGACTTCGCCCCTGGACCTGTGCTGTTTACGGCGGCCACCTTGAAGTAGTAGGTGGTGCCGTTTGCGAGCCCGGTATCGCTGTAGCTCGTTCCCATGACACCGCTCAGCAGCAGCGTCTCGCCGCCCGAGCTCGTCCCCCGGTAGATGTCGTAGCTCGTGACGGGGGACCCTCCGTCGTCGGTCGGCTTGCTCCACGTGAGCGAGACGGAGCCGTTACCCGCCGCCGCAAGCAGCCCCGTCGGCGCGCCGGGAGCGCCGGCCACGGGGGTCCCGGAAACCTCGGTCGACCTCGACCCTTCCTGATTCGCGCTGTTGACGGCGGTCACCTCGTAGTAGTACGTCGTGCCGTCCATGAGCCCGCTGTCGGTGAAGCTCGTTCCGGTGACGCCGGTCGCGATGGGCGTCGATGACTCGCCGTTCGAGCTCGTCCCGCGGTAGATGTTGTAGCTGGTGGCGCCACTCGCGGCGGTCCAGGAGAGCGAGACGGAGCCGTTCCCGGCCGTCGCCTGGAGGTTTCCGGGCGTTCCGGGGGGCGCGGGCGGCGGTGGCGGCGTGCCGCCGAAGGCGCCGATACCGTCGGGCGTCCCGACGCCGGTGGGCGCGTCGTAGCCGAGGCCGGCGGTGCAGAGATAGCTGCCGCTGCAGCTGCCGTCGCTCCCGGAGGTCACGTCGTGCAGCAGGCCGGAGCCGGCGGCATAGGGAGCCGAGCCGTAGACGACGCCCCCAGGGTTGCCGGCGAGCGCGTAGACGGCGGCGATCAGCGGCGAGGCGAGGCTCGTCCCGCCGACCTGGAACCAGCCGCTCTGGTAGTGGTACGGGACGCTGTCGAAGACCGCTGCGCCGGTCTTCGGGTCGGCGTCCGCGGCGACGTCGTTCACCGTCCGGTGCGCGCACGAATCGTGCTGCCACAGCGGCTTCGGCTCGTACTGCGAACAGCCGGACCCGGTGCCGCTCCAGACCGTCTCGCCGCCGTAGCTGCCGTCGCCGTTCACGGTCAGCGTCGTCCCGCCGACGGCGGTGACGTACTGCGAGGCGGCCGGAAACTCGACGCCGTAGCCGCTGTCACCGGCCGAGGCTGTGATCGCCACACCGGGATGGTGGAAGTAGGTCGACTCGTCCGAGGTCTCGCTCGAGTACTCGCCGGCGCCCCACGAGTTCGAGACCACGTCGGCGCCGAGCTTGACCGCCTCGTTCTCCGCCGCACCGAGATCGGCGAGGGAGTTCGAGCTCGCCTCGACGAGCAGGATGTTGCAGTTCTGGCAAACCGCGTGGGCAACCTCGACGTCGAGTGAGATCTCGAGCGCCCAGCTGGAGTTCGAGCGCGGATACGCCGTGCCGCCGGTCTCGTTCACCTTCCGGAAGCTCGGCGGCGCGGGCAGCCCGTAGAAGCTGTCGTACTTCGCGAGGTCGCTGGCGATATACGGGTCGTCGTAGGCGTCGACGACGCCGATCGTCTCGCTGTTCGGAGCCGTGGTCGGCAGGTTGTAGGCCGAGTGGAACGGGCTCGGGCCGAGCGCGCCGGGCGCCGGCGCGGACGACGCGCTCGGCGTGCCTGCCGAGTCCGTCACGACGTCGGCGGAGCAGCCGGCCACGTGCGGGACCGGAAGCGAGCAGACGTTCGCGATCCACGGGCCGCGCCCCTCGTCGCGCCAGTACGGCCGGTGGCCGGTCGTGGCCGCGTTCGTGCCCGCTCCGGTCAACAGAACGTATGCGGACAGCGCCGCCGCAGCGGCAAACAGCCTCAAGTCCCCTCCCTCACGGCCCGCCGGACGCTACTCCTCGGCGGAAGGCCGGTCAAGGCGCCGATCGGGCAGGTGCAGGATCCACTGAGGGTGCGGTGGTTCGTCCCCCGTTTGGGGTAGTGGTTCCCGCAGAATGGCGGCGACGATGAAGGTCTTCCAGCACGAGACGCGGCTGCGGACGAGTGGTGGGCTCACGGTCAGCGACATCACCGACGACGTCCGGTCGGCCGTTCGCGAGAGCGGGGTCGTCGACGGTATCGCGTGCATCTACTCGCCGCACACGACGTGCTGCGTGCGCGTGAACGAGATGGAGACCGGCTTCCTCGAGGACTTCTGCGACCTGCTGAAGCGGCTCGTTCCGAGCGAGAGCTACTACGCGCACGACGACTGGGACCGGCGCACCGAGAACATCTGCCCGGAGGACATGGACCAGGGCAACGGCCACTCGCACTGCATGGCGATGTTGCTGGGGACCGCCGGCGAGTCGGTTCCCGTCCGGGACGGGGAGCTGCAGCTCGGGACCTGGCAACGCGTGCTCTTCATCGAGCTCGACCGCGAGCGCGACCGGCGCTGGCTCGTCCAGGTCGTCGGGGCCTGAGCTCCGTCAGCCGTTCTCGACGCGGCGGAGGAAGCCGCGGACGAGCTCGACGTACCGGTCCGTCTCCTCGACCGGGCTCAGATGCGCGCTGTGCTCGAGCACGGTGAGCTCGGCCTCGCCCCCGAGGTGGCTTGCGATCGTCTCCGCCTGGCGCGGGGTGGCCTCGTCGTAGCGGCCGCAGAGGACGAGCGCCGGGACTGTGATCTCGCCCAGCCGCGGCGTCACGTCCCAGCCGGCGAGCGTGCCGGTCGGCCGCATCTCGTTCGGCCCCCACATCGTCTCGTACACCTCCTGGCGCGAGACGCGCAGGATCTCCTCTACGACCGGCGGCCACGGGTCGAGCCGGCAGAGGTGGCGCCGGTAGTACTCCTTCGTCGCCTCCTCGTACTCCGGGTCGTGGACGGTGCCGTCCGCCTCGTGCCGCTCGAGCACCGCGAGCACGTCCGGCGGCAGCTCCCTCCGCAGCCGCAGGGCCTCCTCCTCCCACAGGGCGGCGCTCGAGAGCGTCGAGGAGAGCACGAGGCTCTCGAGACCCGCAGGCCGGCTGAGCGCGTACTCGAGCGCGAGCATCCCGCCCCACGAGTGGCCGAGCAGGTGGATCCGCCCGAGGCCGAGCTCGTCACGCAGGTTGGCGAGCTCGGCGAGGAAGAGCTCGACCGTCCAGAGAGAAGGATCGGACGGCTGCGACGAGTTGCCGCAGCCGAGCTGGTCGTAGAAGACGAGCCGCCGCTCGTCCGCGAGCGGCTCGAGCACGCCTAGGCCGAGGTGCGTGCTGCCGGGGCCGCCGTGGAGCAACACGAGCGGCAGGCCGCCGTCCTCGCCGACGATCCGGTACCAGGTCTCGTGGCCGCGGAACGGGACGCTGCCCTCGACGCGCCCGGTCACTCGGGCGTCACGTACGCGGCGGTGAGCCCGCCGTCGACGACGAACGTCGCCGCGTTGACGTAGCTCGACTCGTCGCTCGCGAGGAAGAGCGCCGCGTTGACGATCTCGCGCGGCTTCGCCATCCGCCCCATCGGCACGTGCACGAGCCGCCGCTCGGCCGCCCCCGGGGTCTCGCTCCAGATCCGCAGCAGGAGCGGCGTCTCGACCGGCCCCGGGCAGAGGGCGTTGACGCGCACGCCCTGCCGCGCGAACTGGACGCCGAGCTCCTTGCTCAGCGAGAGGACGGCGCCCTTCGAGGCGGTGTACGAGATCTGCGAGGTCGCGGCGCCGACGAGCGCGACGAACGACGCGACGTTGATCACCGAGCCGCCGCCGCGCCCGAGCAGGTGCGGGATCCCGTGCTTGCAGCAGAGGAAGACGCCGCGCGTGTTGACCGCCTGGACGCGCTCCCACGCCTCGAGGCTCGTCTCGAGGACCGATGCGTCGTCGGCGGGCGAGATGCCGGCGTTGTTGTAGAGGACGTCGATGCCGCCGAAGCGCCCCGCGGCGGAGGCGTACACCGCCTGCACGGACGCCTCGTCGGCGACGTCGACCTGCACGGCCAGCCCGCCCACCTCGCCCGCCACCCGCTCCGCGGCGTCGCCGTCCACGTCCGCGACGACGACCTTCGCGCCCTCCTCCGCGAAGCGGACGGCCGCGTCGGCGCCCATCCCGCCGCCCGCGCCGGTGATCACGCAGACCTTGCCCTCGAGCCTGCCGCTCATCCGGTCGAGTAGAACACGTTCTTGATCTCGCTGTAGCCCGCGAGCGCGTGCATCCCGAGCTCCCGGCCGAAGCCGCTCTGCTTGAAGCCGCCGAACGGCGTCGAGACGCGCACCGACGAGTTCGAGTTGATCGACACGACGCCGGTCTCGATCGCGCGCGCGACGCGCAGCGCGCGGCCGCCGTTCTCCGTCCAGATCGAGCCGGAGAGCCCGTAGTCGGAGTCGTTCGCGATCCGGATCGCGTCTTCTTCATCCGTGAATGGGATCAGCGCCGCGACCGGGCCGAAGACCTCCTCGCGTGCGATCCGGTCGCCGGGCCGCGCCTCGACGAGCGTCGCCGGGAACCAGAAGCCCCGTCCGTCCGGCGCGTCGCCGTGGAAGAGCGGCTCGCTCTCGACGAACGACGCGACCGTCTGGCGGTGCGCGGCGGAGATGAGCGGCCCCATCTCGGTCGCCTCGTCCTCCGGGTCGCCGACCCTCATCCCGCGCGTGGCGTCGACGAGCAGCTCGGCGAAGCGGTCGTACGCGCTCGCCTCGACGAGGATCCGCGAGCGCGCGCAGCAGTCCTGGCCTGCGTTGTCGAAGACGGCGTACGGCGCCGCCGCGGCAGCGCGCTCGAGGTCGGCGTCGGCGAAGACGACGTTGGCGGACTTGCCGCCGAGCTCGAGCGTGACGCGCTTGATCGTCCCCGCCGCGCCGCGCATCACCTGCCGGCCCACCTCGGTCGAGCCCGTGAAGCCGATCTTCGCGACGTCCGGATGCTCGATCAGCCGCGCTCCCGCGACGGAGCCTTTCCCGGCGACGACGTTCAGGACGCCCACCGGAATCCCCGCCTCGAGCGCGAGCTCGGCCAGCCGCAGCGCGGAGAGCGGCGTCAGCTCGGCCGGCTTGAGCACGACGGTGTTGCCGCAGGCGAGCGCAGGCCCGAGCTTCCACGACGCGATGTTGAGCGGGAAGTTCCACGGGACGATCAGCCCGACCACGCCCAGCGGCTCGCGGAACGTCAGGTCCACCCCGCCGGCGACCGGGATCGTCTCGCCGAGATGCTTGTCGACCGCGCCCGCGTAGTAGTGGAAGACCTGCGCGACCATCGCGACCTCGCCGCGCGCGCCGGAGATCGGCTTGCCGACGTTGCGGGACTCGAGCCGCGCGAGCTCCTCGTGGTGCTCCTCCACGAGCGTCGCGAGCCGGCGCAGCAGCCGCGCCCGATCGGCCGGCGCCACCGCGCGCCACGCGGGGAACGCCTCCTTCGCGCGGGCGACCGCAGCGTCAGTCTCCTCCACCCCGGCCGTGTCGAGCTCGGCGATCACCTCCTCGGTCGCCGGGTTCAGGACGGTCGTCACTTCCTCGCCGCCTCCACGAGCCGCTCGAAGAGCCGCTGGTCCTCCCCGGCCTCCGGATGCCAGAGCACGCCGACGACGAACGGCCTCTCGGGATCCTCGATCGCCTCGACCGTCCCGTCCTCGGCCCAGGCCACGTCGCGAAGGCCGTCTCCGATCCGGCCGATGCCCTGGTGATGGTGCGACTTGACGGCGCCCGAGACCTCGCCGATGCGCGAGGAGGGATCGACACGCACCGGGTGCTCGGAGAACTCCCCTACGACCGCGCGGTGCTCTTCGTGGCCGAGGATCTCCGGCAGGTGCTGGACGAGGTCGCCGCCGCGCGCGACGTTCAGCACCTCGAAGCCGCGGCAGATGGCGAGCACCGGCAGGTCGCGCGCCAGCGCCGCCTCGAGCAGCGCGAGCTCGCCGCGGTCCCGGGCCGCATTGGTGCCGTTCGTCGCCGGGTGCGGCTCGGCGCCGTACTCCCGCGGCTCCATGTCGTTGCCCCCGGAGAAGATCAGCCCGTGGACCGCGTCGAGGATCTCCTCTGCCCCGTCCGGGTCCGGCGGCACGAGCACGGCGCGACCTCCCGCACGCTCCACCGCCCGGACGTAGTCGTACGGAACGAGCGCCGCCTCGAGGCGCCAGTGCCCCCACGACGCCGGCTCGACGTAGGTCGTGATGCCGATCAGCGGCTTGCTCAACCCCGCTCGAACATCCTCTCCCGCTCGTAGCCCGTCACCGTCTTGTCGAACAACTCCTGCTCCGTCCGTGCGTAGACGAGGTAGTGGTCGACGACCTCGTCCCCGAGGAGAGCCCGCGCCACCTCACTCCGCTCCAGGCGCTCGATCGCCTCGCGCAGCCCGTGCGGGAAGCGTTCGGCATCGGAGACGTACGCGTTGCCCTCGAGCGCCGGCGCGAGCTCGAGCTCCTGCTCGATCCCGTACAGCCCGGCGGCGAGCAGCGCGGCGAACGCGAGGTAAGGATTCGCGTCGGCGCCGGGGATGCGCGTCTCCGGCCGCACGGACGAGCCGTGCCCGACGACGCGGAAGCCGCACGTGCGGTTGTCGTGGCCCCAGGCGAGCGTCGTCGGCGCCCAGCTCCCGGCGGCGAAGCGCTTGTACGAGTTGATTGTCGGCGCCACGAAGACGGCCAGGTCGGCGAGGCACGCGATCTGCCCGGCGAGGTAGTGCTTGAACTCCTCCGACTCGCCCGTGAAGGCGTTGGCGCCGTCCCGCCAGAGCGACGAGTGGATGTGACAGGAGGAGCCGACCCAGTCGTGGTGCGGCTTCGCCATGAACGTGACCGAGCAGCCGCGCTGGAACGCGATCTCCTTGATGCCCGTCTTGTAGACGGCGTGGTCATCCGCCGCGCGCAGCGCGTCCCGGAACTTGAAGTTGATCTCGTGCTGCCCGGCCCACGCCTCGCCCTTCGACGACTCGACGACCATCCCGGCCGCCTTCATCGACGCCCGCGCCGCGCGCAGGAAGGGCTCGTCGAAGCTCGCGCCGAGGATGTGGTAGTCGAGGATGTAGGGCACCGACGGCGTCAGGTCGTGGTAGTGCTTCGCGTGCGCCTCCGCGTAGCTCTCGCGGAAGAGGAAGAACTCGAGCTCGGACCCGAACATCGGCTCGAAACCCAGCCCGGTCGCCTTCTCCACCTGCGCGCGCAGCACCTGTCGCGGCGACGGCCCGACCGGCGTCCCGTCGTGCCACTCGACGTCGCACTGCACCATCGCCGTCGCCTCGTGCCACGGGATCCGGCGCAGCGTCGAGACGTCGGGCCGCAGGCCGAAGTCGCCGTAGCCGCGCTCCCAGCTCGCAATCGCGTACCCCGGGACGGGATCCATCTCCATCTCCAGCGCGAGCAGGTAGTTGCAGCCCTCGCCGCTGTGGCCGGACTCGAGCTCGTCGAGGAAGAACTCGCCGTCGAGCCGCTTCCCCATCAGCCTTCCCTGCATGTCGGTGAAGCACGCGATCACGGTGTCGACCGCGCCGCTCTCGACGTCCGCCCGCAGCTCCTCGAGCGTCAGCATCGGCGCGACACTACACGGCGGGCATTGAAACGTCCGGCCCCCGGCGTTAGCTTGCCGCTACGCGGCAGAGAGAGGGAGGGAAACCTTGAGCTCAGATGTGTCGGCACGCGGGCACGACGACGACGAGAGCACGCTCCACCGTCTCGGCTATGCCCAGGTGCTCTACCGCGAGATGGGCGGCTTCTCGAACTTCGCCATCTCGTTCACGATCATCTCGATCCTCGCCGGCTGCCTGACGTCGTACTTCATCGGCTTCAACGACGGCGGGCCGGTGGCGGTCGTCTGGGGCTGGCTGATCGTCGGAGGGTTCGTCACGCTCGTCGCGCTCGGCATGGGAGAGGTCGCCTCCGCGATGCCGACGGCGGGAGCGATCTACTACTGGTCGTCTAAGCTCGGCTCGCCGGCCTGGGGCTGGTTCACCGGCTGGTTCAACCTGATCGGCCAGATCGGCGTCACGGCTGCCATCAGCTACGGCGCCGCGATCTTCTGGACGGCGCTGATGAACCTCTGGTTCCCGAGCGTCGGGACGGACACGCACACGGTCTTCATCACGTTCAGCGCGATCATGGCGGCGCAGCTGCTCCTCAACCTCAACGGCGTGCGGCTGCTCGCGGCGCTCAACTCGATCTCGGCGTGGTGGCACATGGCCGGCGTCCTCGTGATCGTGGTCGTGCTCGCGATCGTGCCCGACCACCACCAGTCGGCTTCGTTCGTGTTCACGAAGACGCTCAACGCGTCGGGATTCAGCGGGCACAACTTCGCGACCCCGGTCTTCTGGTTCGTGTTCGGGATCGGGCTCCTGATGGCGCAGTACACCTATACGGGCTATGACGCATCCGCCCACATGAGCGAGGAGACGCGGAAGGCGTCGCGCGCCGCCGCGCTCGGCGTCGTCATGTCGGTCGTGATGTCGGTGATCTTCGGCTTCATCCTGCTCGTGGCTGTGACGTTCGCGATTCCGGACGTCCAGGGGACGATCAGCGCGGGAGCCTTCGACATCACCTACATCTGGCAGAACGCGATGAGCACACGCTGGGCGGAGTTCCTCCTGTTCATCGTGTGCTGCGCGCAGTTCTACTGCGGTACGGCGTCGGTCACGGCCGCCTCGCGGATGATGTTCGCGTTCTCCCGCGACGGGGCCGTGCCCGGCCGTGACCTCTGGCGGCGCATCTCCGTCCGGAATCGCGTGCCGGTGTACGCGGTCGGCGCGATCGCCGTCCTCTCGTGGGCGCTCATGCTCCCGACGCTCGCGAACGGCGCGATCGGCTACCTCGTGGGAACGTCGATCGCCGTGATCGGCCTCTACATCGCGTACGCGGTGCCGATCTACCTGCGCTGGCGCGCAGGTGATTCCTTTCAGCCGGGCGCATGGACGCTCGGGCGCCATTACAAGTGGATCAACCCGCTGGCGTTCTGCTGGGTGATCCTGATCGTGATCCTGTTCCTGATGCCGAGCGTGCCGCAGGGAATCCCGTGGCACTCGGACTTCAACTGGAACGTCGTGAACTACGCCCCGATCACGGTCGGCGGCGTCCTCTTCCTCGTGGGGCTGTGGTGGATCGTCTCCGCGCGGAAGTGGTTCAAGGGCCCGGTCGTGCAGGGCTCGGAGGAGGAGCTGGCGCGCATCGAGGCCGGCTTCGCCGCGCCGGGAGCTCCGGCCGCGCCCCAGGTATAGCCGTCCGGCCGCGGCGGGCGGGTTCTGCGACGCCCGCCCGCTGCGGCCTAGTGTCCGTTGACCGAGAAGTGCATGTAGTCCTTGGTCGATCCGTACCAGGAGCCGCCCCAGCCCCAACCGATCGACTCGAATGCACTCAGGATGGCGGGTGTGATCATCCCCGGGCGGTGCCAGCCCCGCTTCAGGTACGAGAGGGCGGTCTTGTCGCGCGTCATCCCGCACCCGACGTACGGGTTCTCGCGCGGGTTGACGTCCACCGCCTCGCCGTAGGCGTGCATCGACCAGTTGTGCGTGGTGGTGCTGCTGCTGCACGGGGAAGCGGCGGCGTCGCGGCACTCGAACGACGCGGTGAGGTCTCCGTCGGTCGGATGCCCCCCGTACTGGTGCCAGAATTGCATGTCGCGGATCGGGAACCTCATCCGGTAGAGCTTCACGAAGACGGTTCCGAGCGGCTTCGCGACGCGCGCGTTGACGACGAGCTGGCCGACGTGCGTCCGGTGGTCGAAGCCGTAATAGGGAACGGTGAGGACGCGCAGGCCCGACAGCCGCACCGGGCAGCCCGTGTGGTACTCGCCCGCCTCGACGACGGCGTGCTTCTGCAGCGGCGTGAGCGGCCGGATCACGACGGACGGCGCGCGAGCCGCGACGGTCGAGGCGGCGGCGGTGAAGACGAGTGCGAGCAGCAGGCGCATCGCCGACCATGGTGGCAAAGAAGTCGCGCGCCGTGCGAGGGACTGCGCGGCCGCCGCTTCACAGGCGATCCACAGCTGCGCGTGCCACCCTTCGCAGGTGAGCAGCGGCGCCAGGGTCCTCGTCGTCGACGACGAGCCGTCGATCGTCGACGCCGTCGCGACCGCCCTCCGCTACGAGGGCTTCGAGGTGCGCGAGGCGTCGAGCGGCCGCGAGGCGCTGGCCGCGGTTGCCGCATTCCACCCGGAGCTCGCGGTGCTGGACTGGATGCTCCCCCGACATCGAGGGGATCGAAGTCGGCCGCCGCATCCGCGAGCGGGGGTTCAACACCGCGATCCTCTTCCTCGCCGCGAGGGACGCGGTCGAGCACAAGGTCGAGGCGCTGCGCGCCGGCGGCGACGACTACGTGACGAAGCCGTTCAGCCTGGCCGAGGTCGTGGCGCGCGTGCAGGCGATCCTGCGCCGCACCGCCGGGGACCTGCCGGGGGACGTCCTCCGCCACGGCGACCTCGTGCTCGACGAGGCGCGCCACGAGGTGGCCCGCGGGGACCGCCGGATCGACCTGACAGCGACGGAGTTCGCACTGCTGCGCTACTTCCTGCTCAACCCGCGGCGGGTGCTCTCGAAGGGCCAGATCCTCCAGAACGTCTGGCGCTACGACTTCGGCGGCAACTCGAACGTCGTCGAGACGTACGTGAGCTACCTGCGGAAGAAGGTCGACGAGGACGGAGCGCCGTCGCTGATCCGCACCGTGCGGCAGGCGGGCTACATGCTCGACGCGGAGGAGTAGTGCCCTCTCGGCTCTCGCTGCGGGCGCGGCTCCTGCTCGGCGTCGTCCTGCTCGCCGCCGCCGGGCTCGCGGCGTGACCCTCCGCGCGAGACCCTCGAACCGCTAGAACAAGGAGCCGATGAGGCTCCTTGTTCTCGGTGGCACGAAGTTCCTCGGGCGCCACGTCGTCGCCCTCGCCCGCGAGCAGGGGCACGAGGTGACGCTGTTTACGCGCGGGAAGACGAACCCCGGCCTCTTCCCCGAGGCGGAGCATCTCCCCGGCGACCGGGACGGCGACCTCGCCGCGCTCGCCGGCCGCGAGTGGGACGCCGTCGTCGACACCTCCGGCTACGTGCCGCGCGTCGTGCGCCAGTCGGCTGAGCTGCTGCGAGATGCCGTCGGCCGTTACGTCTTCATCTCCTCCGTGAGCGTCTACGCCGACCAGAGCCGCGGCCCCGACGAGGCGTCGGCGACGGCGCAGCTCGAGGATCCGGCCTCGGAGGACGTGGAGGCGGACTACGGAGCGCTCAAGGCGGCCTGCGAGAGGGTGCTCGACGAGGTCCAGGCGTCGCGTGCGGCACACGTCCGCGCGGGCCTGATCGTGGGCCCGCACGACCCGACCGAGCGCTTCACCTACTGGGCGCGCCGACTCGCGGAGGGCGGCGACGTGCTCGCGCCCGGGAAGGCGGACGCTCCGGTGCAGTTCATCGATGCGCGCGACCTCGCCGGCTTCGTCCTGCGGCTGGCCGCCGGGGATCTCTCAGGGCCGGTCAACGCGACCGGGCCCGCGGAGCGGCTGACGATGGGCGAGGCGCTGCCGCGGATGGCGGACGCCGTCGGTGCCGGCTGCCGGCTCCGCTGGATCGACAGCAAGACGCTCCTCGACGAGGGCGTGGATCCCTGGATGGAGCTGCCGCTCTGGCTCGGCGGCGATCCGGACTCGCCGGGATGCTGGAGACGGACGTGTCGCGCGCGCTGACGGCAGGCTTGGAGCTCCGACCGCTGGAGGAGACGACGCGCGACACGCTCGCCTGGGCGGTGACCGTGCCGGAGCAGAGGCCGACGCTGACGCGGGAGCGCGAGCGAGAGCTGCTGCGCAAGCACGCTCTGCCGGCGTAGCTCGCGCCGAGTCGGCTGACTCAGCCGCCGCAGGCGTCCGCGGCCGCCAGGATCGTGCCGTCGAAGCTGGCGACGGCGCGCCCGGGATCGTCACCCGGTCGCCGTTCAGCTCGATGCCGACTGCGCCCGACCCCGTTCACGAATGTCGCCGGACGGCTGAGAGAGGGCATGGCAGACCGAGCCGGGCACCACCGCGATGCGGCAGCAACTCACGAAGAAGCCGCAGTTCGGCATGACGAGGCTGCCGGGCGTTGGGCCGCGCGCGGCGACGCCGAGCGGGCCTCGCTCGAGCGCAGAAACGCCGAGATCGAGCGGGCCGCGGCTCGTCTCGAGCGCGAGCGCGCTGAACTCTTGCCGCGAGAGCCTCGCGCCCGACGTAGCCCCGCCGGTCAACTGCAGTTCGCCCGTGTGCAGTCTCATCCTCGGAAATAGGCGGCCGACGCGGGAGCCTCCTGACCATCTGCTGCGGCCGCGAGCGCTGCGTCCCACTCGCGTCGACCTCGA